>NZ_DLAV01000025.1:0-226652 GCF_002494055.1 Sphingobacterium sp. UBA7038 | reverse complement strand
AGCAAATAGGGAGTATCATAGTAGACATATTAGTAATGTCTTTTAATAGAAAGTTACTAGGTTTATTTTCCTCTAAGAAATCAATAGGTAATCTCTTAACGTTGTCAAGAATTATATGATTCCAGTTCAGTTGCGGTTCTTGAGCATTTGAATCATAAATAAGTTCACTAGGATCTGAAAAATAATGAGCTCTTTCTGGCAGTGGATTAAATTGGCTTACGAGTTTTTTTCCTAGATTACCAACACCTGAAATACAAAACCCACAAAAATACCACTCTTGTCTGCCTTCATTTCTGTTTTTCTCAAATAGAGCATATATTGGTTCATATAAATTATTAACTAATCCAGTATTAAAAGCTGCATAATCTTGATTGGTTTTAATTTTGTTTTTTTCTTTTAGAAGTCTAAAAAATGTATAGATGAGATATTTAGATAATATTGGGTACGGAATAGATGGATTTTGTTGCTTGTAATACCATCGTTCCTTAAGAGCCATGTTTTTCAAATCGGTCACTACCTTACTAAAATCGCCCATCCACGCCCATTCCATTAAGGTTGTTACTTTTTTAACCTTCTGCTTTCTTTTAATTATAGTTCCTACCTTATTTCCGTTAGCTTTTTTCCGCGCATATAATATAGGAACCCTAAAAGAGTCTTTATCTTTTTTTAACTCTATCTCATTTTCAAAAACTTCAATTAAATCTTTTAGTTTTAAATATCCTAACGCCTTATAGTTTAGTCCCTTTCTACTTAGCGGGGCACCTAGTGTTGCTAAATCGGCCCAACCGTCAAGAGATTTGTTGGAGTCAATAACCGATAAAAGAATTTCAAGTATTTTTTTCTCTTCCATTGATATAGTTTATATATTAAATTCCCAATTTATATTTTTACAAAAACCTGTTATATCTGGAAAAAGTGATTGATGGTTTATTCCAAAAGTATTTAGATTTTTAAGAATATCTTTCTTTTGTTTACCGGGTATTATTACCTCAAGTAAGTTATCTTTTATTTCTCTGTTAGTTTTTAAATCGACGAATCTTTTAGCTTTAGAAGAATATTTATGAACACTAAACCATCCTGATTGTGCTACAATTCTGTTATTATTTAGATCGGGTTTTAAAATTCGCGTTTTAGAACGATTAAAGGGAGACTCTTTCAATCTTTCTTCAAGTATAAATTCATTAGCATCTGTTAATATATAAACAGATGCATCGAGGGTTATTTGATACTCATTTGAACATGCAAACCAGAGGGCAGTTAAAGGATTTGAAGACCAATCTAATAGTCTTGTTTTCATTCCAAAATGCTGAGCATAAACCAACCACTCCCAATCATCAAATAGATTTCTCTCTGCAATCAATTTGGAACGTCTTTTAAGTTCCGCTAACATTTGAACTTCCATCTCTGTGGTATCGGAAGAAGGATCTTTCCTTGCTACACTTGGAATTAATGGAAGATTTACTCCTTGACCCCTGTAGAGAATTAAATTAGTATTGTTTTTTCCAATATTTTCAATTGACGTCAGATATTCGAAAAAATTGTTCACTCTTATAGTTTTCATATTGTTTAATAAAGATCGAAACACTCAGAATTCATTTTATTATTTTAAATACTTAATAAGATTGATGAAAATCTTTTCGGTTTGGTTTTACTCCTTTCTAAAAAATCATTATTTACATCCACAATGACATTTGCTTTCTGTTCATCTAATGTATAGATAGTTTTTCCCTTCAATGGCATGATCACCTTATTCCAATTTTTATCAAAGCTTATATTCATAAGTAGCGCCCTCAATTTCATTCTTTGTCATTATTCTCAATTAATTTGCTTTGAATTCTCATAGTAAAACATCACCATCTCCTTTACCTCCGTAAATTGTAGGGCGTTTTTTAGTTGTTTATTTCTTTTGTTTTTCAATTAAAGGCTCGAACAGTGCTAAGTCAACTTTTTTTAAAGCTTTATCAATAGTTTCTGTAGGGATTGGTCCATTTAATGTGTAATACACTTCTCCATGGTAGCGTTTGTCAGTTATATTAGGGTTTTTCTTATATTTTTTTGTATTAGTGACCAATCCTTTCAATAGCCCGCTTGTCCAATCAATAGATGTTAATTTGTTTAGAGGAGATGGTAAATGAGGTAATATATCTGAATTGGCAAACGACTTTTTGCAATTATAATATTTAAGGTATATAATAACATAAGCGGCAAGGCTAAATTTTTCCTTTAAGGAATCTTTTGGACTCGTCAGATTTGGTAATTGATTGTTTAAAAACTCTTGCAACTCTTTGGGGATAGTTTCTTTAGTTACTAAAACACAATCTTTGTCGAGAAAATATTCAATGTCTTTTCCAAAAAGATTAGAAATTCGCTTAGCTAGATCTAAAGAAATAGTTTTATTAAGTTGACTCTCTATTCCGCTATAAACTAAATTATATTTTTGAAGCAAGATATCCATTACTGCCTCAGTAATTTTAAGCGATACCCTTAACTCTTTAATATTTGATATAAATATTTTGCTAAAGTATTTATCCATAAAAATATCGTTTCTTATTTTATTGTATTTTTGTTTTAAAAAATGGAATCGATTGTTTATCTTTGTTTAATAGATGCGACAAATAGGGTAGAGAGATAAAACTTTACCTAAACGATGTCCTCTCGTTTTGGAAAAACGGTCAAATTTGCCCACGAGAGTCACCGTAAGGTCGCCCGTTAATGCTGGATTATTATATCTTTGTAGATAAAACCCAGTAGGGCGTGCCTTATGTCAGACTTTCTAGGGGCAACCCGAAAAACTCGAGTAGTTTTTTGGTAAGGTTTACTTGACCGTTTTCCTCAACTAGAAAGCATTAAGGTTCGCCCTATTGGTTTTCAACCAATAAGCCCTTCCTCAAGCTTTCTGAGTTCATCGTTTAATAACCAAAATGAATGATTATGAAACGAACAAAAAGCACCCACCAAAAAACCACAGTTTACCTCCAGGAGGTAAGCCATCGGTTTGCACACACTATTCCCCTAAAGAACGCTATCCGCGCGCCTGAATAGTTTATTAAATCATTAAAAACCGAAATAGGAGAGGGCTGCTATCGCCAATTTGTAATGTGCCGATAGGATACAAATAAGTACTCCCTTATTCAAGGTTTTCCGATCTGTCTGTTTTTACAACATTCCCTTTAGATCAGGTTAATAATAAATTTAGTTGCTTTATTCAAGCGTCAACAACTTAAAATTAGCATTTAAAATTTATTGTTCCAAACAAATCAAAGGAATTTAAGAATAGTTTTCTATTGCTTACAGATCGGTTTTTTATCTTTCCCGACAGGAAGCGCCATAATGTCCCCCTAACCAATGCTTTGTAACTGCCTCGCGGCGCTTTGCGGGATTTTGTTAATTCTTAATTTGTGAAACCTGCAAGGATCTAAAATTCCCTGCAATGACACCTCTTTGGAATGCAATTTTTTTGCAATGGGGGAAGCTACGTCCAATTAAAAAGAATAGGACATAGCTAAGTCATCTTTATTGAACCTATAAATGAACCAAAAATATTCAAATGTGCTAGCGCTAGAGCTAGCCATATATCAAGTACACGATCAGAACTATGATCCTACGGATAAGATCGCTGATTTTTGGAAAAAGTATGATATCCGTACCATCCAGAATACCATTTCTTTACTACTTAAAAAGTCAGCAGACCGCTGGCCTAATGAAAATCTAATAGAACTCTGCCAAAAGCAGGTGTTCGGCTTCGACCTATTAGCTGTACTGATCGCTTACTTCCATGTGCATAAAGACTATGTAGACATGAGCAAATTAGATTTTTCAGACGCAGAAACAACAGGTTTTAGTTTGGATGAGCTGGAGATCACCAAACGGATCCATGAGTTTTTTGGACGAATAGCAGACTAACCTTAACAATAAGTAGATGAAACACAGGTCAAAATGGATGTCTGCCTTATTGGATAAGGTAGCATATCTGGCAGCTATAAAAGATGCCGCAAATAATAATTTTAAAAAAATACCATTTACTTGGGGTAAAAAGCACCCCTTCGATTGTTTAGTATATAGCTTGAGGCAGATGATATCGGCATGTCCCCCTGTGTCGATGCCAAAGAGTGTAAAGGGAATGATACAGTTTTTGCTGAATCTATACTTTTTAGTTTTCAATGTCATTATTTGTCTTTCAAAGGCATTGAAGAACAAACAAGCCCTATTTATGCTGGCTTGTTTGTTTCATATGTTTAGTTTATCAGCTCAGACGCCCCGCAAGGACAGCGGGGCGGAAGGGTTGTTATCCATCAGCGGTACTGTCGTATCATCCAGTGACGGAAAACCCATCCAAGGGGTGTCCATCCAAGTGCAAGGTGAAAAGGGTAGGGCTTCGTCAAAAAATGACGGCTCCTTTACGTTACACGTCTCCAATCCTAAAGGCACAGTTGAATTCTCCCACATGGGTTTCAGGCGATTAGAACTTCCTTATGTTGCTGGGGTATCGTTGCAAGTAAAATTGATACCGATAGAGAATCAATTGGACGAGGTGGAAGTAGTTTCTACGGGTTACCAAAAGATTCCGAAAGAGAGGGCAACGGGGAGTTTTGAAGTAATCGGAAAACAACAGCTCAATATCAGTAAAAGTACCAACATTATAAATCGGCTTGAAGGCTTGTCGCCCGCACTCCGTTTTGAAAAAAGGGTGGAGGGACTGTCCCCCTTGCAACAGTTATCTGTCCGAACAACTTCTACCTACTATGGGTACTATAACCCACTGGTTATATTGGATAACTTTCCTTACGAGGGTGATATCGCAAATATAAACCCCACCGATATTGAGTCGGTAACCATCCTTAAAGATGCTGCGGCGGCCTCCATCTGGGGAACGCGAGCAGGAAATGGAGTGATCGTTTTGACTTCAAAGAGAGGAACTAAAGATGGAAAACTAAAATTGTCAGTCCAGATAGCAAGCCAGTTGGGTGAAAAGCCGGATATCTATAAAAAACCTTACATGTCCAGTTCATCTTTTATGGAGATGGAAGAGCTGTTATTTAAAAATAAGTTTTTCGACTGGCAGATCACTTCTTTGGATCGGAGTATTACGCCAATGGTTGTGTTAATGGACAAGCTACGCAAAGGCGAGATCGATCAAGTAACCTATGATCGTCAGAAAGCTGAATGGAGTAAACAGGATGTGCGAAAAGACTATTTAAAGTACATCTATAGAAACAGCTATAACCAGCAATATGCAACCAATATAACCGGGGGCGGTGCTAACTATGATTTTCAGGCCAGTGTGGGATACGATAAAAACCGTAATAACATTCAAAATGGAGGTCTGGAAAGAGTTACTGCTCGGCTGGTGACAAACATACGCCCGGTCAAACAGTTGGAGATCGGCATGCAGCTGATGTATGGAAACTATGCCATCAAAGGGATGGGTACTGATTCCCAGCTTTCTTTTGGCTCCCTGTATTCTGGGGCGGGACGTAGTTTTTATCCTTATCTCAGGTTGGTCGACGATGACGGAAAGGCTATTGATCTGGAGACGGTTACGATCCGCAAATCGTACATCGATACGCTTGCGGGTGGAAGGCTTATGCCAGCCCACTATAATATCTTCAATGAAATTGCCAGCAGCGAAAATAAAAATAGTACCGAAGATGTCACGCTCAATTTAAGTGCGAACTGGAAATTGACACCTTTCATCAGCGCGAATATAGCCTATCAATTTCAGAAGTCAGCAAATAAAATAACCAACTGGCAGGGGATTGATTCTTATTTTACACAGCATTACATCAATATGTTTACGCAGTGGACGCCGACTACTATAACACGAAATGTGCCAATCGGTGATATCTTTTACCAAAACAATGGTATCATAAATTCACATTACCTAAGAGGAAATCTGGCTTGGGATCAATCATTCGATCGGGATCGACATAAAATCAATGCCATCGTTGGAGCTGAAATGAAGGATTTGAACAATCGGATGGACGGGCACAACCTCTATGGTTATGATCGCAATACATTGAGTTATGCACGTGTGAATTACCTGACCAATTTCCCTTTGCTGAATGGGATCATGGGATCAGGACAGATCATTGATGGCGTCAAATTTGACGAGCTGAATCAACGGTTCACGTCTTTCTTTGGTAATGCGACCTATACCTTTTTGGATCGGTATTTTCTGAGTGGAAGCATACGCAGGGATGCATCTAATCTATTTGGCGTGTCAACAAACAACAGGTGGCAACCGCTTTGGTCTGCTGGTTTAGCATGGGACATAACAAAGGAATCTTTTTATCATTTCGATGCGCTGTCTCGATTGAAAATCAGGGGTACCTATGGCTATAATGGCAATGCCAATAATTCTTACTCGGCCAATCCTATTATGGAATATAGCGGAACACATAGTATCACTTCGTACACTTATGCCTATATGGTCAATCCTTCCAATCCGGATTATAGGTCTGAAAAGGTTGGTGTTTTTAATCTCGGGCTTGATTTTGCTGCTCTCGGCAATCGTATTTCGGGAACTGTTGATTTTTATAAGAAAGATGGGCGGGATATCGTTGCCCGGGGGATGGTCGATCCAACAACAGGATTTGATTCACAGATCTTGAATGTGGCCCATTTTGCCGGACGCGGCATTGAAGCTAATCTACAGACCTTGAATATAAAAGGAAACAAATTCTCGTGGATTTCCAATCTGATATTCAATTATCAGCGGAATATTACTAAAAAATACAACTATAGGCCTGCGCGGGCAGATTCTTACCTTGACGCTGCCACATCACCAAATCCGGTGGAAGGCCGCGATCTATACGGACTGTATGCCTACCCATTTGCAGGACTGGATCCACAGACTGGTGAGCCCTTAGGTTGGATGAATGGCGAGAAGAGTAAAGAGTATACAAAATTTGCTTCTTCACCTGTGGAGACGCTTAAATTTATGGGATCAACGATTCCGCTATATTCGGGTTTTGTACGTAACACCTTTAACTACGGCCCTTGGTCTTTGAGTACAAATATTCAATACAAGTTTAAGTTCGTATTCAGAAGACCTACAATAAATTATTCGGCTTTAGCGAATTACTGGACCATGCATGAGGATTTTGACAATCGCTGGCGTCAGCCAGGGGACGAGCTGAATACCAATGTACCTGCTTTTATATATCCGTTAAATAACGCACGGGACAATTTTTATACGTTCTCGGACGCGGTTGTTGAGCGGGGAGATGCCATCCGCATAAAGGACATTAATGTGAATTATAATTTTAATGGACTGGGCAAAGGGAAAATCCGTGGTCAGGTATTTTTTAATATGGATAATATGAACTTGATCATCTGGAAGAAGACGGGGTATAATGTGGATTCCGATTATTACCGCTCCATACCAATCCCACGTACGTACACGCTGGGCGCAACACTGAACTTATAAATCGAATTGTTATCTAACACGAATTGAGAATGAAAAGATATCCTATTTTCTTTATCACAGCCCTACTGTTTGCCTTAGTTGGCTGTGATAAATTTTTAGACAAAAAAGCTGATCTTAAAATGGCTATTCCAGAATCTATTGAAGATGGAGAGGCCTTGATGGATAATTATAGCATGTTAAATCAAGGTTATCCCTATATCGGTGAATTGTGTAGCGACAATTTTCAGATGAGCTATGCAGACTGGTCTGCGATCACGATTGACGAGGATAGGGACCTGTTTGTATGGAATATACAGGCAGCCCCACCTGCTACGCAATGGTCTGCCTCTTATCGGGTGGTCTATAATGCTAATCAAGTACTTGCAATGATTGATAAATTGCCCAGCAATGATCGCTCGGAACAACTAAAAGGTAAAGCCTTATTTTTTAGGGCTTATGCGCATCTAGCCTTGGGTGAACTATTTGTGGATGTGCCCAGAGCGGATAAAAGCAATGCTGCAAAAATAGCTATTCCTTACCGTAAAACGCCGAATATTGAGGAGCATAGTCCGAGAGTGACCATTGGGGAATTCTATGAGCAGTTGCTAGCCGATTTACGGTCGGCTATCGAGCTACTGAAAGATAACAATGATAAGGCCTCCAGGCCTTCATACACAGCCAGTTTGGCTTTATTGGCAAGAGTATATCTTTATCTCCAAGATTATGAGCAGGCTGCCTATTATGCAGATAAATGTCTGCAACGAAATGCTTCTTTATTGGACTTTAACGTGCTGAACCAGTCGAGTAATACGCCGATTTCGAGATTTAATACGGAGGTGTTATTTCAGGCTATTTCAAGCGGGAGTGCGACTTATACCCGCACACGTTGGAAAGTGTCGGCAGAACTAATGGAAGTCTATCAGGCTAACGATCTGCGCAGGACAGTGTTTTTTATTAATAATAACGACGGTACCTATTCTTTCAAAGGAAATTATGACGGTGTTTTGAATCAGGCTCCTTTCAGTGGCTTGGCTGTAGACGAGATGTATCTGATCAGGGCTGAATCAAATGCTCGGCTAGGCAAGATTGCTTTGGCACGAAAGGATATCAACGATCTGTTAAGGTCGCGTTGGAAATCTGGTACGTATACAGATCGTACAGATAATGATCCGGTTACACTATTGGATTTTATCTTACAGGAAAGGAGAAAAGAACTGATTATGCGCCAGCGGCGCTGGCCAGATCTAAAAAGATTGAACCTAAAGGCCGAAACGGCTGTGACTTTAAAAAGATCGTGGACAGAAAAACTGGCAGAATTACGGCCGAATGCTCCTCAATATACTTTTTTGATACCATTTGCTGTACTCAACAATTCTATGCTTACTCAAACTGAACGATAAAATGAAAAAATTGATTAAAAATATGTGTGTTATAGCTTTGTTATTGCATACAATACATACTGCTTATTGTAGCACCTCTCAGACAGATACATTGACTACTGGAATGAAAATGCCCAATGTGGATATGGGGACTCTTGAAAATGGTGTTCCGTTAGGAAAGTTTTCACAACAGGCTGCGCGCCTCGTCATTCTTGACTTTATGAATTCGTCTTGTTCAAGTTGTATTGCCGCGCTGCCTAGGCTGTCTAAGGTTGCCAAAAAATTTGGAAAAGATATTCAGATTTATCCTGTGACCTATGAAGATCGCGGCCGGATGGCTAAAATGAGAAAGTTAAATGATATCATAGCTGCCACAGATTTGAACTTTATCGTTGAAGATAAGAATCTAAAGACGCTTTTTCCGCATCAGACCGTTTCTCATGTTGTATGGATTCTCGATGGTCTAGTGAAAGGAATTACTCATGTTGAATACTTGGATGAAAAGATGGTAAACACCATGCTCAAGGAGGGTAGACTTGATGTTCCTCAGAAAAATGATTTTAAAACTTTTGACTATTCTAAATCACTGAAGGATATGCATTATCCTCTCAGATCTTATGCTGCTCTGACTGGCTATATTCCAGATGCCGATACCAAGTTTGGTACGGATATTTCGTCTGATTCGAGCATTATACGGGAGTATATGATCAATGTGCCGATAATTTCGGCCTATATGCATGCTTATGGAAAAATTACGCGATTGCCATATATGAAAGCTGATCGGATCATAATAGAGTCGGCCCATCCGGAAAAATATAGTTATGCCTCCGATCGGGATGGCTACGAAGAAGATTGGTTATTAAAAAATGCGATCTCGTACGAATTTGAATTTACAGAGAGAAACTCAAAAGATAAACGGATGCGGAGTATTATTCAGGATCTCGACAATAGGTTACATGTAAAGACATCGATTGAAAAAAGAATGATTGATTGTTGGGTTATTATTGATGGCAAGGGCAAAAGTAAAAATATGCATGAGGTCGGCCAGTCCAAAAGAGATTTTGTATTTATGGCAGAGCTCAATAGGGTATATCCTGTCATTATGGACGAAAGTACATTGGAGAACAAAATTCCTGCAAGATCACATAAGTCTTTTGATGAATTAAGATCGTTACTGCGTGACGCAGGTTATGATCTCGTGAAGGAAAAGAGAGCAACAGAGGTTTTTGTATTGGTAGATTAAACAAATTAGGGTGCATGTTGTTATGCACCCTATTATTAAAATAGCATGTTTACGACTTTAATGTCACATGCGATGTATTCGTCCTGGTATTTAAAGCTTCGAGCATTTCGTTTCTCAAATCTTCTGTAATATCTGGTTTTCCCCCAACATTAGGAGCGTCGATAGTACAGATTTGATTATTGCCCGAACAACCAGGTGATCCTGCTGAATAACTGTCTGGATTACCAGGGTTACTTGGATCATTTAATTGAAATAGTGCCATTTTGCAAAATTTTAATTAGTCAAATCGTGTTCATTAATCAGATACACCCAAGATGTATCCGGTTTCACAGATTCTGCCGGGCTGACCGAAACACCGTACTGGGCCAGTCCTTTTTGAGTAATTGCTATACCGTACCGACACACGGGAATGTCGTAAACCGGCGTCCATGCCGGTCACGTACAGGGCCGGCACAGCAGCAGGTTGCTTGACGCAAAAGCTTTATCTTGGCCAAACCAGTATACGTTCCCTGCACCAGTTGTGAAGGCCATTGCCGATGCGGGGTTCTCAAATCCGCGGCAAATGGTTGCTCGTTTAAAGAATGCATCCTGAATCGTTCTGTACGTTGTATATGCTCTTGCTTGATCATACTTTTCTGTTTATAAATTCACCCAGTCCTAGGGGTATTTGGTTCACTGATTCAAAGCTAGATACAGCTGGGGCGCATAATTTGACACAAACCGTATCAGCATTTGACAAAACCCGCGAATCTACTTGCTAACTGCTGTCTTTTGGAAGGCGCATTTGATATTGGAACTTTTTTGGAGACAGTCCGCTCTCACTTTTGAAAAACCGGCTGAAACTTGAAATTTGGCCAAAGCCACATAAGTCTGACACAAGGTGTACGCGTAAATCCTGACAAAGTAAGTGTTTTGCCTTTTTTAGCAATTCTCGATTACGGTGTTGCAGTAGGGTTTCTCCATAGCGCTGCATATGGTATCTATTGAGCTGATCTTCTTGTATATGCAGGCTGTCAGCGATATCTTTTATCCATGTCATTTCCTCGGTTTCTGCAATGCGCTTACTGATCAGTTCCCTTGCCTGTTCGACCAAAAGATCTTGGTGGCTCAGCAACCCTGCGGCTTTCAATAGCTTATTTTTGCTCAAAAGGAGCAGATCCTGAATCGTATGGAGGATAATGCTTTTAGGGATCAGGGGCTTTTTATTGAGCTCTTCCGTAAGTTCGGAGAATATCCGTCGTGTTTGCTCCATAGCTGCAAAGTCAAGACTGACACGGTACTGTGCGAGTTTGCCTTTGTGTGCAGCAATCAGGCTGGCTAGATACTCAAAGCCAGGCACACCACCGATTTGCAGTAGGTCTAGTGGGAGAGTAAATCCTTGAATATGATATTTTCCGGGTTCAAATTTTAGCGCAATAGTCGTCTCAGGGGCATAAAAAAATGCGCCATGTTGGGGGCGGAAAATAAATTCGGCATTAACCTGCGGCTGGCTGTAATGGATCGACGCACGTCCGGCGACATGGTAGAGCAGATGGGTTTGTGGGCTGCATATTTCAAAGCGGATAGTTATTGGGCTGCTCACCTCCAGTTGGTAGCAATAGCTCGCCATATTTCCTGTCTCCAGATACTCCTCAAAGATGCTAATTTGTTGATTGCAAAGCAGTCGGGTTCGGCTACCGGGTAACCGTTGATGAAAGGATTTTGTGAGCGTACTCTTACTCACAAAATCCATTTCTGCTTCTACCAACTTGAATGATGCGGTTTGCATGTGGCTGTTGATTTTGGGGAATACTCCACGTTTGTTTCGGAGAAACGTGGATCAGCTTCCTGTCGCATTCCGGTAAACAATGCGGATAGAAAAATAACCTGTCGGCAACAAACTGTTTGCAACAGGTAGTTCACTGGATGAATTGTATCGTGAAAGGATAATATCCTTTGGTGTGTCTTCATCTTCATCGACCGAACTGCTGTTCTTTTGGAAGTCAACGGCCAGTCCGTTGTTCCAGCTGTCGGCAATCCCAATGCTAAGCTCGGTTTTGAGTGCCGTAGACATATTGTTCAGATATTGGACCTGGCTGAGGCGGAGATCAAAATAGGCCAGCATAAAGCCGACGAAGTCACTCGTAACAAAGTTGATCATCGCAAGACGATCGGCATGGAGTGTGGCCAATACAAACTGTTGCAGGTCGTTAACACCCGCTTGGTCAAATGTTCTTTTCATATTTTGCTATTTCGTAAAACCACAAATAAATCGGCTAAAACCACGGAAAGCAAGTGTTTGGAACAGATATGACAGCTTTCCGTAAATTTTGACGGAATGTTTCAGGGGGAAAATAAGTGTTATTTAAAAGAAATTTTGTAAATTTGAGATAAGTATTTTTTTAAGCCAATCGCCTAATCAATTTGTAACCATTATGCCAGCGGGTAAATTAAATAAAAATAAAAGGTTGTTTTCGTATTTATTAAAAATTGTGAGCGTCCGATGGATCCGAATATTCTATTATCCGCTTTACATTTTCTTTTGCTTTATCATTGCTTTGATCATAAATCTGGGTTCTGCTGGTAGTAAAGTGGTTGAACGTGTCCATAACAAACGCTTTATGGCTGTATGGATAGGTACGGTTTTGCTGCTGCTGGTCTACGCCTTGCTGATCAGCTATATGCATACAGTTCTGGTCCTTCGGAAACGGTTTGGTAGGAACGGTAAGCTTAATTTTATGATTTATCTGCTGTGCTCAATTTGCGTTGTACTGGCTCTTCATGGAGTTGTACTCGAAGTATTGCTACCGGATAGGCCGGGATTAATCGTGCTTTCGAGATGGTATCTGACAACCGATTTTTTGTTTTTCTTTCCGATAGTGATCGCATATATTCTTTTTGTCTACCGTTTTCCGATATGGGTATTGCTGGATTGGCAATCCCTTGGCCTGCTGACGGTTCATCTACCGGAGTCTAAAACTCGGCTCCATAGACGTCCATCACCACTTCTGTTAAACATCGGATCCGGAATGCTCGAAAATCTAGCTGTCCGTGACAATACGACTGACCTGCTGGAAAAGAGCACACGGCAACTCTCCTGGAATAACGCCCAGACAGCAACGATGGATCTCTCGTCTTTGACAAAAGCAGAATCACAGGCTGTGCTGCTCAGCCTATGGCAACGCAATCGGGATAGGCTGGCACTGATGGTATATCTCTTGCGCAAATGGAGGGGTGAAGAACCGATAGGCGGTAAAACGATAAAATGCCTAAACGCGGTGATCATCTATAAAGAACAACGTACGGCAGATGTCTATCTGCATGATGGCAAGTTTTGTCGGATAGACGTAACGACCAAAGTGCTGCGTGAAAATCCCTGGTTGGTCAAAATACGGGCAAAAGTGTATGTTAATATGCTCTTTTTTCGCGTGCCCGTAAATCGGCCCACCATGTTGGAGCTTAACGCTGAAATAAAACAGAAACTACATAGATTGTTGCCGGAGGAAAAACTCAAAATTCTGGTTACGCCCTCGCGTGAGCTACGCAACAACATCAATAATTTTTGGGGAATAATAGATACGCTAGATGAAAACAAATTGGAAGAGGAATTTAATCTGGCTTAAAATGGATGTATTGTTTAACGCTGTGGTGATGGAGCCCCTGCACAATGCCCATTGTGCAAAGGGGCTTGTTTCGGCGACCAGCATGTCTAATTGCATGGTTATGTTAAATTTAATGAATCGCATATGTGACCTTTTGGAGGTCATAATCTCCTTACTGCAAGCGATATTGAAGCATATAACGGAAGAAATGAATAAGATTCCGGCTGAAGCATTGGATACAGCCGACGAACTGGATCATATGCTCGATATCGCTCATGTACTCGATAAATTGGGTATTTCAGAATCGAAGTATTACCGGCTGGTCCGTGAAGGAAAGCTCAGGCCGAGGAAGCTGGGCAAGCGGCACTATTATTACCTGTCGGATTTACACCAGCAACTGGAAGAAAGCAGGCGGAAGGGGCGGATATAGCGAGTTGTCAAAGAGGGGCCTTTTCGGCTCCTTTTTAATTTCAGGGAGCCAGCGAACTCAGTTCCTTCACGTCGGTATGGTTCGGCAGAGGTTCGGGAACTTTGTGGCTGTCCTTCGGCTCTGCTCCGACACAGCTAGGGGACATGTTCGACGCTCCTTCGGGTGAGCTTCGGCAACTCTTCGACTGGGCTTCGACTCCCAGCCGAGCAGCAGCCGAACAATACCCGAACAGCAGCCGAGGCTGTGTCGAAGCTGTCTGCAATCTGTGCCGAATACGTCCCGAATATAATCCCATAACGACCCAAAGGACAGCCGAGCATCTGCCTATTTGTTAAAGCTGACAGGCAATGACAGCACTGCCAGCCGTATAATATCATTCCCTGTACTTGTTCGCCTACAGAAAAAAGTCGCCTTAATTTAGCTCTCGCTAGCAAAACAAAGACTGCTCATGATAGTCGTAATTATTTATTAATCAAACATGTATAAACATGGCAAGATTCTTAAAAGGTATACACGGGGCCTACTCTGGGAAAGTGGGAAGTGTAATAGGAAGCAGTTGGCGAGGTGTGGATTATGTCCGCTCGCTCTCCAAGATTACAAACAAAAAAGCGAGTGAAGGACAGGTCGCACAACGGACAAAATTCGCAACGGCGGTAGCTTTTCTTTCTCCGATCAAGGATTTACTCAACCTGGGCTATTCGGACAAATTGCAGGGCAAAGCTACAGGATACAACAAGGCGCTGCAATATCTCATGAACTATGGGGGCATCAAAGGCACTTACCCAGCATGGGAAATAGATTATGGGAAGGTGCTTATTTCCAAGGGCTCATTGGCAAATCTGATGGGTGCCGAATGGTCAGAAGCTTTTCCGCAGGAGATCACGTTGACATGGGAGGCGGAGCTCAATAAGTTTAACGCTTTCGCTGGTGATTCGGTTATTCTGTTGATGTACAACAGCAACAAGAATTTCTTCAGTATCCTGGAATCGGCGACTCGTGAAGAAGCAAGCCTGAGTTTCAAGCTACCTGCCAGCTACTCGGGTGACACGCTGGAAGGCTGGGTATTTACCGGTCATGAGGATGGTGTCAAGACCTCTCCGAGTTTCTATCTGGGCAAACTATCCATTAGCTAATATGGCTGTTCAACACACCCTGCTGCTCCAACGTAAATATGGAGCACAGGGAACCAATGGTACCATTACGTATCAGGGGGAAGAAATCTGCCATACCATCGAGCTACCCGACAGAAATAATATTCCGCGGATCAGCTGTATTCCTATTGGGCAGTATAAACTCGAAAAGCGGCGTTACCCCAAGCATGGTGAGCAGATCGGTATTCCGATGGTGCTCGGCCGTGAAGCAATTCTGATCCATGCGGCCAACGATGCGCTCCGAGAATTGCAGGGCTGCATTGCTCCGGTCACCACCTTAACGGGTGAAGGTCGAGGGGATTACAGCGGTAAAGCTTTAGCAAAACTTAAAGCGCTAGTGTATAGCCTGTGGGATATGGGGGATGAAGTGTATTTGAATATTCGATAAATGAAAAAAATCTTAAACAAAATAGGAAAGGTGCTGCAGGTGGTTCTTGCGGCTCCCGTTAAATGGCCCGGAAAGGCGGGTAACATCTTGAAATATATCGCTGTGGGACTGGGTATATTGGAAACAGTTATGGAAGAGGAAAAGCAGCCAGCTGTAAATAATTCCGACCTACCCATGTTGCCCAAGGAAAGGAGTGATGCTGATGAAAATCAATGATATCCGCATCTCTGCCCTTGGGGGAACGATCTGTTCCATCTGGGCCAGTATCTCCCTGGGCGATTTGCTGCAAACGGTGTTGACAGCTGCGCTGGGCACGGTTGTTAGCTTTGTGACGAGCAGGCTCTTAGGGCGTATGAATAAAAAGGCAGGTCATAGGAAACCTTAGCCAGCTTATTGAAGACGTCTCCCTTAACGGGGAGACGTTTTTTAGTCAAATCCCGAACTGCTTCGGTCATTCTGCTGATCATCTCCTGCGTTTCCAGTAGATCTCATCGGCTTGGCATCGGGATTTCATCGGGATAATCCCATCAGGTCCCGATGAAAATACGATCGAAGGCAGGTACTTGCTCGTAACAAATAGCCAATTGTGGGCGTCGAGTGAATGATTTTATTTGACCGCAGTAACCTCTAGCTCAACCAAAAGTGTTTCGAAAAGGTGTTTTACTTCCATCACAGTGGAGGCTTGCTGTAGCTGGTTCTTTTGAGCCCATGCTTGAAATAGATCAAAATTTTGAAATAATTCAGCAGAAGATGTCGTGTAGATGTTCAAGCGTACGATATGGCGAATTTCATATCCTGCTTCTAAAATGACACGCTCCACATTGGCGATGGCGAGCGATAGCTGCGTACGCATATCAGCGTCACTTGAGATGCCGTTTTCGTCAATTGCGGTTTGTCCTGAAACATATAATGTTCCACTTACATCTTTTACCTCTACCGCTTGCACATAATTTCGTTGCTCTTGCCACTTCCAGGGATTGATTGTTCTCTTTTGCATAGTCATTGTTTTTTTAATGTCTACAAAGTTCGAGAGATACCTAGAAATAAACCTGTGACTGAAATCACTATTTGTAAATTCGGCTGAGCGTTTCTCTTGAAACACCCAAATACTGCGCAAGAACCGTTTTGGAGATGCGCTGTACCAAAGCAGGATAAGAGCTTATAAAAAGTTCATAACGGGATTTTGGGCTGTCTGTCAACAAGGACAGGATTCTATGCTGATTGGCGATGTGCCCATTGATTGATTTTTGTAAAAAGTAGTTCGACAGACTATACTGCTGAACGATACGCTGGTAATCCGCATAAGATAAAGCATATAAGGCTGTAGGCTCTAAGCATTGTAAATAAAGTTTTGACCGGGTTTGATGATAAAATGCCGAAAAATCCGTTTCCCACCAATCTTCGAAGGCAAATGATAAGATATGCTCCCTGCAATTTTCATCTTCGTAGGAAAGTTTGACCAATCCGGATTGTATCCAATACAGATTTTTTACCAGATCATTCGGTTGAATAATAAAAGCGGCTTTTCTGTAGGTTTTGTATTTGAAGTATTGTTGAATCGCTATGTGCTGCTCTAGCGGAATATGTCGAAAAATATCGTTTTCAAGGCTGATGTTATGATCCATAATCAATGAAGTTTAACCGGGTCTTTTTATCGATCCAGCTAATGGAATGCTAAAAAATCCCGAGTTAATTGCTGCTGTATTTGCTATTATTTAGCAGTCAAATGTAGGCAATTTTGTGGTCAAAAAAAACTTCAGGTGAAATCAAATCAGGTCTGTAATCGGTCAGTTTTCCGATGCCTTTCGGTCAGCTGTCGGTCTAATATGTTTTGTGTATTTGTTGTTGATTTAAAGTGATTTATGTTTGTTGTGTCAATCAAAAATTCCGGTGTGAAAAAGGGTTGATTTTGGAACAATAGGGATCGAAAGTGATACTTGATGGCATGAATGATAAAAGCGCACTCCTGCAGTGCGCTTTTATCAGTAGTATTGCTTGTGGATGAAACCAGGATAGTACGATTATCCTTCAGACATGGCTAAAGTGAGGCTCGCCGTAAATTCTAGCCCCGTCGTTGTCACGGCCTTTATGGTAATCTTGTAGCTGCCAGCTTTTAAACTGTCGCTCTTTTTCACGGAAACAACGCCTGTTTCTGCATTTACACTAAACAGCTTTTCGCTATCTGTAAATGCGAGTCCATCTTTTTGTATTGAAACCAGTTCGAATGTAGATTTATATGCTGCAGGATACAGTACTGGAGCTTTAGATACATAACCATTTGAAAGACCGATGTGTAGCAGACTAAGGTCGATTGTTAGGTTTAGATCGGGATAGTAATCACCAAAGAAGAACTTAATTTGTGGAATCAGAATGACCCTGAAAGTCGTGGTTGCGACAGGAAAACCATCTTTTATCAGCTCGGGAGTGAACTCGAAAGACTTTTCAGCTTTTTTTTCCGGATCTCCCGCATCCTTTGCTAATTTGATATGCGTACCTGTTATTGAAGCAATGTTTTCTTGTCCATCCTTTTTAACCAACTGAAAGCTCGCGCCAGCAGTTGGCAGGCCGAGCGGATCGATTTCAAAATCAGTAGATTGGTCGCTATACAGTACATATGAATAAGGCAACTCGTTGCCATTTTTTAAACCTTTGATGGCAATAGATCCAGCCGTTATCTTGAGCGAAAAACTTTCTTTCCCGACAACTTTGTCCTGAGATTCTTTGGCTATGACAGTGACTTTATAATTATCGGGAATCCGTGCGCTGCTCGATTGAGCTCCGTTTGGATAGAGTAGGGAGCTGTTAATCAGTATGCTTTGTTTTTCGCTGTCAAATTTGATGGCCTGGTTCAATTTATCACTGAGTTTAATCCCGTTGCCCAAATTGATGTCTGCAATCTGGGAAAAGTCAAAGCTGAACGTAAGTCCTGCGTTTGTAGATAGGTCTTTCGGCAGATTAATTTCCTGTGTTTCGCCGTAGCGAAGGCTGACCTGCGATGGTAACGAAAGCGAGATCTCAGTGGGCGTAGGCGCTGTTTCCTTTTTACAGGATGATGCAGCTCCGAGCATCAGAATCAGTGCCCCCGCAACGGCGATTTTTGTGTTGATGTATTTCATGTGCTGTAAATTTTTGACGAAGGTAATGATTGTAAATTATTAATGCAACTATATTGCATTTGTAATTTTCTTTTTTAATTTTGCAGCTCAAAAAGGAATAGGCTACACGATGTTACGGTATCAGAAAGAAGTTTTTTTAGCATCTCTAATGCTATTATCTATCGCACAAACAGTGCGATCACAGCGTAAACCAGCAATGGATACATTGCGAAGCTATACGCTTCCCACCGCGGAGACCACTGGCCTTGTACCGGCCCATGGGCAAAAGACGAGGCTGGATCGAAAGCAGCTCGATCGTATACAGGCACAAACGCTTGGTGAAACATTGAGCCATATCCCTGGGATACAAAATGCTTCTTTTGGCCCCAATTCTGGTATGCCGATGATACGGAGTCTAAGTGGTAGCAGGGTAAGTGTGCTATCCAACGGGCTTTCGATCAATGATTTGTCGGGAATCAGTCCAAACATAAACCCCAATTTCGATATGGACAACCTACGCGAAATAGAATTGTACAAGGGTGCTGCGACTGTATTATTCGGAGGAAAGGCCATTGGTGGAGCGGTCAATGTGAAAGACAACACCATTCCCATGAATCGGCTGCCCAAGCAGATTACAGGTCAGGCCAGTGCGGAGTTAGGAACGAATAATGGCAACAGCCAATCGATGGCTTTCAATGCAAACATCGGAAAGTACTGGGTGGGACATATTGGCGCAATGAGGCTCAGGCACGGAAATCTCAAGATCCCGAGCAATACAAAAGCAGCCATTGCTTATGATCCAAAGATCGATCATTTGACCGCCGCAATGGCACAGGTAAATGTCGATCGGAAGACGATTCGAAATCTGACGCTATATCCCTATTTGAGCCAGTTCGTGATCGAGCATATGGGCGATCCAAAGTGGGACTTATCGGAGGCCGATCTGTATACCTTTGAAAATTATTCATTTATCAATGGATCAAAGGTCCTAAACCCTCAAAATGACAAATATGTCGCTGGGCAGGATCCCAACACGCCACTTTACACTGAAGTCGTTCATGGGATTACAGATTACGCACCGGTCAAGCCTGGCGTGATGCCCAATAGCCATGCCGAGAGAAATGCTGTCAATGCAGGTGCCAGCTATATCAGAGACAACTTTCAACTAGGTCTGGGGCTTTACGCGCTTGAAAGCTATTATGGTATTCCCGGTTTTGCGCAGCGCAATAAGCCTGTCCATAGTCACACGACAGTTTGGACCCCGATATATGAACCGATCAATACGCGCAGCTATTCATATGCCTGGCAGGTAGAATCTGCTTTTAAGCCAAAAACACAGTTGATCTCGGCGGTTAAATTTAATTACCGCGGTGAGGTATCAGACGACCGGGAGCTCCTGGGTAGGTACCGTGTCAATAAGTTCGATAGTGAGCGTCATGCGCTTCGATCGGAGATAACGCAGCAGTTTAACCCTTTTTGGTCTGGGACGAGTGGGGTTGATTTTTCATTTGTGGCCTTAAGGGGAGAAGGCGATCGGCGTTATATCCCCAATAATCTGAGTCGGGAAGGAGGTATCTTTACCTTGCAGACAATAGAACTTAATCCAATTACCGCTCATTTAGGCTATCGGCATGACTGGGTTGCGCGGCGTACATTGAGCGATCCCACTTATCAGCGCAGCAGGGGGATGGCCGGAGGTGATCTTTCAGCCAGAGATTTTAGCTTAAACCATTTTTCGGGAGATATCAAGTATTCAATTTTTGACATGGCCTATGGACAAGCTACATTTTCACACGCAGAACGCGCACCAGGGGTCAATGAACTTTATGCCGGAAATGATCATTTTGCCATCCTGGTAGAAGAAAATGGAGATGATCGACTGAACAAGGAAAGCTCAAATTCTTATGAGTTATCTGCAGGGCTAAAATATGGTGGATTCAAATGGTCGGCGACACATTACCGCAGTTTTTTTAAAGATTACCTGTATTTGGCCCATACAGGCATTTCTCGTTCTGGAGGATTTTTGGTCAAGGAATGGCGTGCTTCAGATACCGAAATTCAGGGCTGGGAGCTAGAAGGAGGCTATACCGATGCATGGGCCAAAGATTGTCATGTGGCGTTAAATGTTTTCGCTGATCTCGTCAAAAATATAAATACTTCGGATGACAACATGCGCAAATGGGCAGAAGGCGACTTTATGCCCAACTTACCAACCAGCAGGTATGGAATGTCGGCTGCACTTCAATATAAAAAGTTTTTTGGGAACGCCAATTTTGAACAGTATCTGAAACAACGTTATTTGGGTAAAAACATCAATATTGAGCCGCCGATGCCAGCTTATTCTTTGTTAACAGGACAATTAGTTTATAAGGTAAATATGAAACGATATGAGTTTGTCTATTTTATTTCAGGCAATAATCTATTGAATGTAGAAGCACGTCCGCAAAATTCCATACTCAAATATCTTGCCCCCCTTCCGGGACGCAATATTTCCATTGGATTGAAGCTATTGCTCTGAAGAATTTGGTTTAATCGTCAAGTGTATGACATCTCTTCCCTCGGGAGTACGATCTGTCAGCTTGTTCAAGTATATCCAGAGCGTAATTTCGATATGGATAAATATTGGAAAGAGTACTCGAAATATACATTATTTTCAAGGATTAGTGGTCATAAGAGAACCTCTTGTTTACTTTTTAATCGTACACAAGAGGTTAATCTTTTTATTTTAAAGTATTTTATCTAATTGCTTTTTTAGTTCCGGGTCTGATGGCCTTTTTGCGTTTCCAGATACGATTGTTCCATTAGGGGCTATTAAAATAAATCTAGGGATTGCACTGATGTTATAATCTTTTATAAAATCTGAATTAAAGTCTTTATCAGCGATAAGTTGTGTTCCCCCTAAGTTGTTGGATTTTACATAAGTTGACCATTTTTCATAATCTTTCATTCTGTCAACAGAAATACTTACGAAGGATATTTTTTTATTGTGATATAACTTTTCTATCTTCTGCAAATAAGGAATCTCAGCTTTACAAGGGGCACACCAGGTTGCCCAGATATCTATGTATACATATTTGCCCCGTAAATCTTTAAGGGATACGCTTTTATTGTTTACATCTTTAAAATTGAACTCCGGAGATGGTTTATTATCAGCTGTTTTTCTAAAATTAGCGTATACCTTTGATACTTCATCTTTATAATAGGGGCTTACAACCACCTTCATAAAATTAGAGTAGGCCTGTTCTCTCGCTTCAATATTTTTTACCATTTTTAAAATAGAACAGGTATAGTCAAAATTAAGATATTCCCTCATAAATGGGTTGGTAATTTCTCTATTGATGACATTCAGTTGGACGATGTATTCGCCGTCATACCCTAAGGGGGATTCTTCGTTATATTTAGTTCGCTTTAATTTGATGATTCTACTTTCTAACCATTCCCTGTAGCTGGCAGACCTTTTAAACATGTCCTCATCATTGACATTTTCTTCAGTTTCAGCGATGAAATTTTGCAATAGCAATTTGTCACTTTCGCTCATTTTCTTTGGATATGCTTTTTGATAGGCCGAATCCAGCTGCTTTTTATCTGCTTTTGCTCCAATAAGTCTATAGTATTCTTCCAAAGAAACAGAATCTTCTCCATATCCTCTGCGGTAAGTGTCTGCGACCTCCTTGATGAAATAATTTACATCTTTTGTTTTTAAAGCTTTGGCACCTGTATCCGTTTCATTAGTAAAAGTATCGTTGATATCTTTTTGTAGCGATCTTGCCTTACTGATAAAATCACTTGTTGACAATGCATATATACTGTATAGATAGCTACCTTTTATAATTGGAAAGTAGTTATTTGAAATCTTATATTTTTCTGGGACCAAATCGTCAACAAGGACTGGCTTAGATGACTGAGCAAAAGCGGAAATGCTCAAGAATAAAAATAGGAATAGTGTTATATTTTTCATGTGATAAAAATCTTGTTTAATTTTTTTATGTTCATTTAATTGACTTGCATGTTGGGATTGAATTTTCTCACCCGAGTTGGTATCTGAAAAGTGTAACGATTACTTTGTGGCGTTAATGTCTCCTGAAGTTCAGAATTTTCCCTGTTAATACGTTTGACGTCTTTCATCAGGCCATCTCTATCCAGTCTTTTCATATCCATCCAGCGTGTGGCTCCAAAAGCTAATTCCCGTCTCCTTTCTGCCAATACCAATTTTAAAGCATCATCTTTATTCAGTGAAGTAGCGGGCTGATAAGCAGAAGCCTTTATTCTAACTTTCCGGATTATATTTAGATATTCCATAGCAGCAGCGGTACGGTTAGAACGAGCCGCCAGTTCAGCAAGGGTCAAATAAACTTCCGGAAAAGTTATTCCAAAATTTGCTTCCCCATATGCTCCCCCTCGATTGATTCCTTTGTTGTTACTGATCGTCAAAATGCTGTATCTTAGATCATTTTCATCAAAATATGTTTTTAGCTCATCAGAATACAACATAAATACCGGGACATTTCTATCTTCACTTCCACGCTGCCATAAAATTTCAGGATCAAGATCGGCAATAGGTAGGTCATCACTTGACGTAATTGTATTATAATCCGTTAGTTTATGGGCTACGGCCATAGTTTCCAGGGCATATTTTTCGGCATTAGTATAGTCGGCAATATATAGATAGACTCTTGAAAGAAATCCTTTTGCGGCACCTTTTGTTGCTCTGTAGCGATTTACATTATTTAATGGCAAACAGTCAATTGCACGCAGGGTGTTATTGACAATACTGTCTATATTATCCTGGATTAATGCTCTTGGGGGGACTTTATCAGTTACATTTGTCGTTGTTACCCATGGTAGTCCTAGGTCCGTATTTTTAGTATTTATATTATAGCTCTTTGCATACACTGTTAGGAGTGTAAAATAGGCATCTGCACGAGCTAATAAAGCCTCTCCCAGCACTTCTTTTTTCTTTTGATCATTGCTGCCGGTAGCAGACATTACATTGTTGATGATAACGTTTGCATCGTAGATGATCCTGTACAATTGCCCCCAGATAACCGGGCTCACCTGGTCATTAATATCTTTTTCCTCCCGCCAGAAATATAGGTTGGCGTTGACACTTTTATCTTTGGCGCTATAAGTGCCATAATAATCATCTGTACAATAAAGTAGGGCAGAAGGAAAAGACTGGGTCATTGTGAAGGAATTTAACATGCTTTCAAAGTCAGTCAATTTTTCCGGCAGGACTACACCCTTGGGCTTTACTTCCAGAAAGTCTCCACAGGATAGAATACCTAGTAGTGTTAATAAAATCAAAAATTTCAATAGTATTTTTTTCATCATTTTATAATGTATTATTCCATCAGGAAGATGGGTTTGGCTGTTTTATGGAACTTATTAGCCAATTTAAAGTCATATTTTTCGATATTTATCTTTTTTGTTTTCCGAACAAAAGCTAGAATGTAGTGGAAAATGTCAAACTATAAAATGAAGTTTGTGGCAGAGTCCTTATTCCTGTCCGTCTATCAATTGATTCGGGGTCTATATCATTTCCACTAAATGTATATTTGAATGGATTCTGAACCTGAAACCTAAATTGAGTATTGGATAGACCGACCTTTTGCAGGAAGTCATTTTTCAAATTGTAGGTTAAGATGATATCTCTCAGCCGAATGTAGTCTGCTTTACGTACATATCTGTCTCCGTATGTATACCCATACCGCGCGGAATACATAAAGTCCTCAGGAGTTCCATACTCAGGGAGTCCCGGTATTGCAGTTACAAGCTCGTCTCCTGGCTTTTTCCAGTAGTTTGAAGAGCCTTTTATTGCATTTCCGCTCTGTAGTTCATCAGGATTGGGCTGTTGGACTCTCATAACATGGCCACCGTAATACATAAAAAGAAAAGACAAATCGAAAGAACCTACAGAAAACTGATTATTGAGACCGATCACATACTTGGGATTTGTTGTGCCACTGTAGACCAGATCATCAAAATCGACATCAATGACGGCATCGTCGTATGTATTTAAAACTAACACATTACCGTTTCTATCGTAAACTCCAGGGTGTCCTAAATTATTCAGTCCAGCGTATCTATAACTGAATAGTGCATTCATTGGATAATCTTTCTGTAGGTCTGTGCCTGATATGATATCTAGGGATGATGTTTTATCTTTTGCCTGTACTTCAATAACCCTATTTTTATTGAAGGATGCAGTTGCACTTGTTCGCCATTTGAAGATGCTTTTATCAATATTTACGCTAGTCAGTAATATTTCAAGACCTTTATTCTCAATAGAAGCCGTATTAGCACTATATTGGTTAAATCCTAATGTTGGATCTGCGGACATCGTACCAAATACATCTTTTGTTCTTTTATAATAAAGGTCTACAGAACCTGATATTCTATTTTTTAATAATCCATAATCTAACCCCAGATTGTAGTTAGTTGTTGTTTCCCAGCGGATGGATTGGTTTTCAGGTGATAGTACATCATAAAAGACCTCTGAAGTGTTAAACCTATTATTAAGTCCGGATGTTAGGATCAGGAAAGGTCCGTTAAAGCTACTTGGAACATTGCCGTTAAAGCCGGAGGCGGCCCGAATCTGTAATGAATTGATCCAGGAAACAGATTTAATAAATTCCTCTTCGCCCATACGCCAATTCATTCCTAATGACCAAAGCGGTTTGTTTTTATACTTATCGTCTACTCCGAACAGATTAGACTGGTCTATACGGATACTTCCAGTAGCGATATATTTATGCTTGAACATATAAGTTCCTTGTCCATAAAATGAACGGAACCTTCTGTCGCTATATTTTTCTCCAAAATAGTCATTGCTATTAAAACTTGATCCGTAGTCTCCGACTTCTTTGAAGGCTGGTTTTATCCTTGAATTAAGCACCTGAAGATTGACAGGTTTATTGATAAGAGACTGGTCATCGTAACCAAAGAATGTTGTTTTAAATGATTCAGCTTTTACTTGCCTTTGTTCAATACCAATGATTCCCGAAATACTATGTTTTTTATCTTTTGTTTCGTAATTGAGATTTGCCTGAGCACGTAGGGTGTAAGCTGTATTTTTAAGTGTTTCTTTTGTCAGAAAATTTCCCTGAGGCAGGTCAGTGAATAAAGGGGTTCCATTTGCTGGATCTTTTTTTGCCTTAGTATTTACCAGATACCTTACTCTATAAGAATCCTCTGTTTTAAGCAGGTCGTTCACACCCTGTTCATTTTCAATAGCGCCGCCAAGATCGATATTTAGCCACTCAGTAATTTTGGCATTAAGGCGGCCTTGTGCCCTGAAAGAATTGAGTGATGTCTTTTGAGTCGTAGCGGACAATTCTCCGAATGGGTAATAAAGCTGGTCATACAAACCTAGGGATTGGGCTCTCTCGTTATAATCTTTATTTATTACATAAAATTTTTCTCTGAATTCACCAAAAGTAGCCGGGAGTGGATTACCATTTTCGTCGACAATCCTCTCAAAGGGGAGGAGGTCACTATAATCTGGTGTAGTACCATTTTTTATTCTGTTATTTGAATAAATTCCTTTAAAATCAAATGAAATATTCTTGTTGAACTTGTAAGTGTTGGCAACATTTAAAATGGTTTTTTTATTATCTGTACCTACTTTCTGAGCTCTTTCTCCGATATGGTTGACACCAATTAGATATGTGCTTTTTTCCGTACCTCCGCTGATATCAAAATTGATGTTATTGACAAGTCTACGTCTATAAAATAACCGTTTATACTCCGCAAGATTGTTGTAAGAAGCTATAGCGCCAATTTTCTCTTCTGCAAGCTTGTTATCTATAAGGCCATCTTTAAGATCGAATAGTATACTTGTAACTTGGTCAATTGGGTTATAATCTGAGTAAAAATATCTATCGTCACCGCCTGTACTGACCATATCACGCTGTAAGTCTATGAATTCCTTTGTATCGAGATAGCGCATATAATCGAAATCGGGCTTTGAATCAAAAGCAAAAGTGTTTCTAAAAGTGAACGTTGGTTTACCGGATTTTCCCCTTCTGGTTTCTATAACAATAACACCGTTTGATGCCTGGACACCGTAAATTGAAGCGGCGGCTGCATCCCTTAACACGCTCACTGATATGATATCAGTTGGGTTTATGGAGTTTATGTCGATTTCAGTAGGAAAACCATCCAACACGATAAGTGGTTTTTTTACTGCGTCAAAAGTACTGACACCACGAATGGAAAGTTCTCCAGAAATACTATTGTAGACTAGTCCTGGGACTTTTCCTTCTAGATTTTCTAGAAAGTTACCGGTTACGGCTACCCGCTGTTGGTAGTCCTTTTCGCTTAATGTGGAGGCAGCACCCGTAAGCTGTTCTTTCTTGATCTTCTGGTAACCAGTCGAAATTACATTCACTTCGGCCAACTGATTATCCAATTTGGCCATCTTAATCTCCATAAATTCATCACCGGGCCTGACAATACAGTCCTTATAGCCGATATATGAAATTATAAGTTCTGTTACTTTATTCGATGCGGATATAGAGAAATGACCATTCTCGTCTGTAAAAAATACTCTTGGCTGGCCCTTTACTTTAATGCTGGCTCCAGATAGAGGCGATCTATCTTCGGTGATAACCCTTCCAACAATATTTCGCTGCTTATTTTCTAATTGTTTAATAACAACTATTCTGTTTTTGATATCGTAAGTGAGGGACTTTCCATTTAGCGAATAATCTAGGATTTTCTCAATAGAGGCATTCTGCATTTGAATATTTACAGGATCTTTATCCGACAATAAGCTTTCCTTGTAAAAAAAGTCGTAGCCACTCTGTTTGCGAATTTCCTGAAATAATTGTGGCAGTGTAATGTTCTGGCGCTGAATTGAAATCTGCGCAAAGGTTTTGGAATATGCCTGGAGCCCCCCCATGGCGACAAGGCAAACAAGTGATAAATTTACTCGCATAAAGAATCTCCGTCTTTCAACGGGAATAAATTTAAAAATCATATATTTGATTAATTTGGGTTAGTGATTTGAATTGAGTTCGAGCTTCTATTTAACTACTTGATCCAAAGTTTTTTGATCTGGGATGTTAGCGCATTCCAGATTTCTTTTCTCAAGTAGTTTATCAATTTGTTTACATTATAATAGATATCCTCCTTCCTGTTAATTTAAATTTGATCTGTCCTGTTGATTCCAGCATTGTCAGTATAGCTGACAGATTGTTTGATTTGGATATCATACCGCTGAAGGTGATATCTTCCTTCTTGCTTATGAAATCCACATCTACTTGGTACCATCGGGAGACCTTTCGCATAATACTCTCAATATTTTCATTCTTGAAAATAAAGTCTCCTTCTTTCCAGGCCACATCGACCTGAGTGTCTACTTTTTTGACTGCTATTGTATTTCCACTGATCAGGATCTGCTCTCCAGGTTTTAATACAACAGATCGATGTGAGATATTGTCGCTTACTGAGACGCTGCCTTCAATAAGCGTCGTACGGGCTATACGCTCATCAGCGTATGAGCTGATATTAAAATGGGTTCCCAGTACTTTTACATTCTGTTCTTTAGTCCTAACAATGAAAGGTTTATTTCTATTTTTCGCAACTTCAAAATAGGCTTCTCCAACTAGTTCGACCGAGCGGTTATCCTTAGCAAATCTTTCAGGAAATTTTAGCATAGACTGCGCGTTCAACCAAATATTGGTGCCATCTTCAAGGATGATTTTATATTGGCCTCCCTTTGGAGTTACAATGCTGTTCATCTTTTCAGAGAAAGATTTAAGTGGTCTATCTTGAACATTGAAAGTTATCTGCCCAACAGTATCGCAGTCGACTTTTATTCCACTCAGTTGTGTGATAGTACCTATTTTTGACGAGCCTAGATCAAATTGTTTTCCATCTGCGAGTATGAGGATAGCTTTATTCCCTCCGGCAGCAATTTCTTTATTATCAATCTTCTGGTTTGGTGCTTTCTGAGGCAGATCACGTGAATAGTAAAGTATGCCAGTGAATGTTGCAAATGCAAGAATAGCGGCAGCATAGCGGTAGAACACCCTAGATTTTCTTTGGTAAAAGAGACGGCTGTCCAATTTGGCTTTTACTTTATACAATTCAGACGATGCTGTGATATGCTCATTTTTATTCAGCATATGGAGGTACCAGTCTTCAACTAATTTTTTTTCCTCTATGGTACATTTACCTTTATTATATCTTTCAAGAAGCTTTTCAGCTTTATTGTTGTCCATATATTTCTTTATAGTCTAAACTCTATAATATAAAGACAGGCGGAAAGAGTGAAAGTATACGTTGATTTTTAAAAAAAAAACAAAAAATTTTAGAAAAGGAATGTTATTAGTGTGTTTAGCTTCTTTTTTAACTGTAAAACTGCTCTGTGAAGAACTGTTTTTACCGTGTTCTCAGTTATATTCAGCTCTTTTGCTATTTTTTTGTAAGACAATCCTTCATTTCTACTCTTTAAGAAGATCTCACGCATTTTTGGGGGTAAATTTTCGATTTCAGATTCGAATTTTTTTAATAGCTCTTTAAAATATAATTCCTCCTCTGTTGACGAACGGTAAATATCCACAAATTCATTTAAAGAATCTATATACATACTTCGTGTCTTGCTTTTTTCAATAGCATTTAAGGAAGAGTTTCTCACAGAGGTAAATAAATAAGCTTTTAATGAAGATTGCACGACGAGACTTCCAGCCTTATTCCATAAATTCTCAAAAACATTCTGGATGGAATCCAATGCTTCATCTTCATGTTGTAATATACGAAAGGCATGCACATATAAAACGGACCAATATCGTTCATAGATTTCTGTATAAGCATTATGATCGTACTGATTGAGTAGGTCAATAAGTTCTATATCACTCAGTTTGTTGTACACGGTTGTAGATATTAGGTGCGGCAATATACGAAAGTTTTAAATATTGAAGGGCTTTGTTCGTAAACATTTTGTTTGAAAGGTTTTCGAAAGTATGCATGAAGCTCATTGCTAGTGTGTTTTGTTCCGTTTCAAACTGAATTTAGATTGTACTGGATCATCGATTAAATTATTCGCTTGTGTTTTGTTCTCTTGTTGATCATTTATAAAATGGAACTTGAACCATCTAATTACCGACCTTTTAAAACAAATTTATTATGTTTTTAGCTAGCATCTATTTTTGTGAATTATCCATATTGAAATCTACCCTCAATTTGGTTAGAAATATCCACGATTCAACTACAACTGACCGCTCGTAGATGTGGAACTTTGTCTTGTTACATTTAAACTAATTTTAACATGCAGACAAATGAAATAAAAGTAGCTATAATAGCCAATATTTTGGCTAACGGAAGAGTGTTCCCATGCGCGAGAAAAGCAAGCGCAGGGAAGCATATATGTCGGTAGCCGTTCCTACGGTCGAGCGTGCGTTACCGCCCAATCTTTTTTGATTGATAATAATAGGGACATTCAGGTTGTCGATTTTGTCCACATTCGGAACGCCGATGTGCTGCAGCCGGTTTCGGATAAAACTGCCCTGTGTTTCGCTGAACTGCCTTTGGGCTTCAGCACCTATGGTTTCAAAGACCAAAGACGACTTGCCCGATCCGGAGACTCCTGTAAAAACAGTGATCTTTTTCTTGGCGATCTGGAGAGAAATATTCTTGAGATTATTTTGTCGGGCATGTATAATGTGACTTGCGTTTCAAGTATAGTCCCTTTTATAGCGCTCCGTAGGTCAGGTATATTTTATGCTGTTTTAACTATTTCTTTTAACCACATCGACCATATGATCTAAATCAAAGGGTTTTTCAATAAAGTCGTCGGCTTTACATTCGGCGGCGGTTTTTGCAATATCGCTGGCTGTCGATGTCAGGACAGATGGAAGCTCTTCGGTATCTGGATCAGCTTTGAGTTCCTTGATCACCTCGGATCCTTTTTTACTTCCTTTAATATGGTCATCCACTATAAGAATGTCGGGATCAATATCTGCAAGCTCTTCAATTGGTTCAGTCGTAAGCGATGGAATCACATCAAAACCCTCATCAACTAAGACCTCATCCATTATATTCAAGATATCTTCATTATCTTGAATAACTACAGCCTTCTTTTTTGTCATTTCTTTTGAAATTTATCGGATAAATATAGGAAAAAAGCGCATACAAAAAACAGGGCAACGCGCAATTTTCAGTTCGGAGAAACAGAACAAAAGTAAGGCTATCAGTGAGCTGCTAGCAATGCAGGCTATTAGGGGGCTTACGCTGTCCTTTTTGGCTAATTTTTTGATTGAATGAGTTGGAAATGCAGAAATAAGAAGCGGACCAAACTTAAGGATAGTTTGGTCCGCTAGGTTAAAAAAATATGATGCTTAAATAATTCTTAAGCATGTTTCTATTGTTATCCTGCTTTGTTACACGTTAGCTCAACGGCTTTTTGAAACAATACATGCTGTTGATTGTGCAGAGGATTATACCTTGATCAAACGCTATTAATGGCTTAATTATAATTTTCCGATAAAGGGGCGATTATCAATCGTCAGAATAGCTTCTTTAAGGGAATAGCATAGCTGATAGTTTTCGCTCAGTGCTTTTTTGCTCGCGTCTATTTTGTCGTTTTCAACCTTGTCGACAATCCAGGTTGGGTTTAACGGATCTGAATTAAATTTGGTGATTAATACGGTAAATCCTTCTTTCTGAGCACTGATTAAAGTGTCTTTTGTGATGTCTACTATTTTCATAGTGAGATAATATACGAAAAAAATACGAAACAGGATGTACTAAGTTTAAATGATAACCTGGTAGACTTGCGGACAATTTTAATAGAAATGTAGCTTCTTTTATGGATCCGGCGCTAAAATTGAAAAGTTTAGCGCCGGGAATATCCGCTGTGATGCAGATTGCAAAAAAAAATAAATGTAACTAAACTTTTTATCTTAATCTTATTTTCCATTGAGATGGTCGCGCACAAAATTTAGCCAACTCGAAGGATCAATGGTTTTATCAATAAATACGTCAGGTTGTAATCCGATGTCGTCTACAGGGAAGTCTGGAATACGATAACTTTTAGATAATCCATAGTACAGTTCAATATCGCCACAGGGTGATGTAACGATATTTACATTCGAGATATCAAGCATTCCTTTGGTTGTTCTACCGTACAATTTTACCTTTTTACTTTGCATGGCGGTCAATAGAAATTGCTCTGTCGTGCTCCCGTTATTTTCATTGATAACGATCCCTATGTTTTTGGGATAAGGCTGAATGGTATCCAGCTTGGTTATGTTTACTTTTTTATTGAATAAATCGACATACTCACCTTTATTGGCCTGCAATTTTTCGTAGTAGATTTTGAACGTTTTTTTAGACTCCTCGTCAAAATCGGGGTTTTGACTCAGCTCCAACATGCGTTGATTATTTAAATCTGTCGAATAAAATAATGCACCTACGGTTCTAATCGGCTGCGTATATAAGAAGGGGATAAGGCTACTATAACTCGCATCACTTCCGCCTGGATTATTTCTAACGTCAATAATAAAATTTTCGGTCGATAAGATGGTTGCTCGGTTGGCCAATATAAGGCTGTCAATTGCTTTTTTTTCGGATATTTCAAAATCAGGAATTCGGAGGTAAACCGTGTTTTCATTTATTTTTTCGAATAATGGCTTTGTGGCGTTTAATGGATTTAGATCCTTTTCAATAGGCTGCTTTTTTTGTTCGGTAACCTTTTCGCCTTTCTTTGTTTTTCCAATATAATTTACGCCGATATGTCCATTACGAAAGAAACGGATCCATTGATTGAGTAATGTAGCACATTCCTGATTATTGGACAAGTGTTTAACTTTTTCGAGATACATTTTATTGTGCAATTCATAGGCATCCCGGCCTTTCTTGCTGATGATGTATTGAAAACCGGCATCATTCTCTTCAAACGTTTTTTTTACCCACAAAAAATTGGATTCACAATTGCAGTTTTGGGCGAAATTTAAGATAGGTAAACTTAGCAATAGCCATAAAAATAGGACGCGTGTGTTCATGTGTATAATCAGAAATGTTAATAATTGTTGATCCTACAAATATAGACTAAAAATAGAAAATACACGCGTACACAGCGAAGAAAAGATGCATTAGTACGGATGAATCTTATTGCTGATTTTGATTCGTCTTTATTAAAACTATAGTGGAACCTCGGCTGTCTATAGTGTACTGTTTACAAGATGCAAAGTCTGCTATATAATGGTTTACGCGGTTATTGTATAACCACGAAGGCACATCTCAGGAAACTATAAACGTATTAAAGATTCGAAAAAATGAAAAAGAAAATAGTCATTTGCGATGATGAACTTCTTATTTTAGATGTATTAGCCATTGCCTTAGAAAGTGACAGCGTTGAAGTGATCAGCACATCAAAAAGCACAGAACTGATCGCCCTCATTGAAATTGTGCAACCTGACTTGTTGATTATCGACCTAATGATGCCCTGGTTGACCGGTGATGAACTTGTGCGCGAGCTAAAAACTGGGCAAAAATATAGCCACATGCCCATTATCATGATGTCTGCTAGTGCTAGAGCGCCAAGAGTAGCCGACGAATGCGGAGCAGATGCTTTTCTGGCAAAGCCATTTGAACTTGATGATCTCTATGATTTAGTAGAGAAAGTAATGTAGCGGACCAAACTTAAAAATGTATCGGCTTTTCATGAAAAAAGCGGGCAGAACATATTGCGGCCAACTTAAAGTCGCAGTTTCGGGCTGGTAGTCACTTTGTTAATTTAGCTTAATGTTTGTTAAATCGAACCTTCCTGTAAGCTAACATAGCTAAATAATTCGTTATTTAGGTATAAAAGTAAACAGGATGATGTCCGACTTTAAAAAAAATATGCACCTGGCAAATCGTGCCGGATTTGGGATGAGCCTACAGCAGATTCCCATTTTTGACCAGCAGTCTACCGCAGTCCTCTGGAACCAATATGCCCAAAAACGTGAATTTCATCCGATCAGTTTCAATATGGAGCAGAACGATTTCGACTATACTGCACTTTCCAAGTTGAATGCCGCAGAAAAAAAGCAGGTTCAGCAGCTCAACCGAAAGCGTAATATTGAAATCAACCTCAACTTTCTGAATGAAATGGTGCATAGCGAAGATCAGCTCAGGGAGAAAATGTCCTTTTTTTGGCACGGCCATTTTGCTAGCCGGGTTATCAACTCCAATTTTAGCGCTCATATCCTCAACGAAATCAGGAAAAATGCGCTCGGAAATTTTCGGGATTTGCTGTTTGCCGTTTCCAAAGCTCCGGCGATGCTCAATTTCCTCAACAACCAGCGGAATAAAAAAGATCACCCCAATGAAAACTTTGCCCGCGAAGTGATGGAACTCTTTACCATGGGGCCTGGTAACTATACCGAATCGGATGTAAGGGAAGCTGCACGCGCATTTACGGGTTGGTCGTATGATAAGGATGGCCAGTTCCTGGAGCGTAAAAAGTTTCATGACTCGGGCCGCAAAACATTTTTGGGGAAAACCGGGAATTTTGACGGTAATGCCGTTTTGGATATTATACTGGATCAACCCGCTACGGCCCGTTTTATCACAGCAAAACTCTACCGTTTTCTAGTCAACGAACAAGTGGATCAGGACACCGTCGTTTCGTTGGGTAGAGATTTCTACGATTCTGGATACAATATCAAGCAATTGCTCGACCGCATGTTTACAGCAAGCTGGTTTTACGACTCCAAGAATGTCGGTAATAAAATAAAGTCACCGGTAGAACTCATGGCCGGTATCATGCGCATGTTACCCATGGAAATAGCGAATCCTGAAAACCTGATTGTTTATCAAAAGTTGCTGGGGCAGATGCTCTTGTATCCGCCGAATGTGGCGGGATGGCCGTCGGGAAAAGCCTGGATCGACAGCTCGACCTTATTACTACGGATGCAGATTCCACAGATATGGACCGGCCTGCGCCCGCTGGACCTTGATGCGCAGAATGACGACGACCTCGATATGGGTTTAAAACAGTCGCGGGCGCTGGCTAAGGCCTACAAAAATCCCAAAATATCCATTGACTGGGCTGGGGTCGAGGCTGTATTTGCCGACCGGGATCCCTTTGAGCTCTTGCTGTCGTAGCAGCCTTCGTTTGATAAGAAACTGCGCGATAGCTACGCTGGTGGAAGCCGGCGTAGAACTATTATTGAAGTCATGAGCATCCCCGAATATCAACTTTGTTAATCGTAAATAGGAAACCATGTTCATCAAAAGACGCCAATTTCTCAAAGCAGGTACACTCGCAACAGCATCGCTGCTGCTGCCCAATTTCTTAAAAGCCATGTCCTCGCCCGAAGCACTGGAAAGGGGAAATAGGGTGTTGGTCATCTTGCAGCTTAGTGGCGGCAATGATGGGCTGAATACTATTGTGCCGATACGCAATGATATTTATTTTCGGGAACGGCAGACGATTGCGGTCAATAATGCGCTGGCCCTTACGGATGAAGCGGGCATTCATCCGGCTTTATCTTTTTTCAAGACACTTTATGATCGTGGCGAACTGGCTGTACTCAACAATGTCGGTTATCCCGATCCCAATAAATCGCATTTCCGCAGCATGGATATATGGCATAGTGCGAGCCGTAGCGATGCGTATCTGGAGAGTGGCTGGATAGGCCGCTACCTGGATCAAGCCTGTTACGACTGCGATCATCCGACGCAGGCGCTCGAAGTGAATGATATGCTAAGTCTTGCTCTCAAGGGAAAAAAGAAAAAAGCGTTTGCGTTTAAAGACCCCAAAAAGCTTTATCAGACCAGCCGTGAAGAGTACTTTAGTACACTCTATCAGGAACATCAGCATCAGCATGAAGAGGAAACAGTAGCCTATCTGTATCAGACCCTGGGTGATACGATAAACAATGCCGATTATATTTTTGAACAGAGTAAAGCCAGTAAGACCGCGGCAGCGTACCCTGATTCTGTGCTTGGAAAGGATCTGAAGACGGTATCTTCCTTAATTAAATCAGATATCAATACACAGGTATATTATCTGCAGGTCGGTAGTTTTGATACGCATATCAATCAGCAGCAGCGGCAGGAGAGCCTATTCCACACCATCAATGATGCCGTGGTAACTTTTGTGGACGACCTCAAGAAAAATGGCCTTTTTCAGCATGTCATGCTCATGACCTTCTCGGAGTTTGGGCGCAGGGTGGCCCAGAATGCCAGCAATGGCACAGACCATGGTACGGCCAACCAGCTTTTCTTTCTATCCGGAGGCTTGAAAAGACAGGGCCTGCTCAATGCCTTGCCTGACCTGACCCAGCTCAATGAGGGGGATCTCCAGTATACGGAAGATTTTCGAAAAGTATATGCAACAGTGCTGAAAAACTGGCTACATGCGGATTCCGCCAAAATATTGGGATGGAAAAATGGGATTTATGATTTTATTTAAAAAACACAGCTGTATGAATACGGTACTGTTCGGGGTAGCAGCGCACAAAAAAACTGATGCAGACTTGCATCAGTTTTTGCTAAGAGCCTTTTAAAATATACCATTTACTTCTTGGCTAGCAAGGGCAAATATTTTTCATAACCCTTGGCTTTCATTTCTTCTTTAGGCACAAATTGGAGAGAGGCACTATTGATGCAATAGCGTAGCCCCCCTTTGTCGGCAGGGCCGTCATCAAAGACATGTCCTAGGTGAGCGTCGCCAGTTTTGCTACGTACTTCCGTGCGGCGCATGCCATGAGAATTATCAGTTAATTCTTCGACTAAGTCTGGATTGATCGGTTTGGAAAAGCTGGGCCATCCACAGCCTGATTCAAACTTGTCGGTCGAGACAAATAGCGGTTCACCGGTAGTAATATCTACATAAATTCCATCTCTGAACTCATCATTGTATGCATTATCGAATGCACGCTCGGTTGCCTGATTTTGTGTTACATCATATTGTAGTGCTGTAAGTTCTTTTTTAAGTGTGCTCTTGTCCTTTCTTTTGTAGGTCGGTAACACAACTGTATCTTTGGCGGGAGAAGGATTGGCTTTGCGAGCCATCTCGAATAATTCCGGATCAATATGGCAGTAGCCACCTGGATTTTTGTCGAGATATTTTTGATGGTATGTCTCAGCGTCGTAGTAATTTTGTAAGGGTTCCAGTTCAACAACTATTTTTGCCGGATATTTTTTGGCCAGTTCGGCAAGGCTTTCCTTGATAACCGGAATTGCTGAATCATTTGTATAGTAAATACCGGTACGATATTGTGTTCCGATATCGTTTCCTTGCTTATTGAGCGAGGTCGGGTCGATAGTCTTTAGGAATAAATCTACGAGCAGCTTTAAGTCAACGACTTGTGGATCGTAAGTGACTTTGACAGTCTCCGCAAAGCCTGTTTTTCCTGTGGAAACCTGCTCATAGCTTGGGTTTTTTAGATTGCCATTGGCATAACCAACTTCGGTAGCGGTCACCCCGCGGACCTGCTTAAGAAAATGCTCCGTACCCCAAAAACATCCCCCTGCAAAATAAATAACCTGCTCGTTCTCACCAGTAGGGTTCATAGCTTGTTTTTTAATTATTTTGGAATCACCAGTTTTCTGTGAAAAACCAAATTTGCTGAGCATAAATAAGCCTAATCCTAGTAATAATAATAAAAATACCTGTTTCATAGCGTTTCTCCATTCTTGTTTTTTAATATACGATGTAAAGATCCAGATCGGTTTTAATCAATTTAAAAATTGGGATTCTTTGCTTCGTTATTGGTAAGATATATCTAGTTATGAAATTCCATAAAGATCGATAGAGCGTTTTAGGATGATGGTACTTTTTTTACCTGAAGCAGACAATACGATACAGTTACCGATAGAAATCTATAGTTGAGTTGCTAAAAGTTGACGGATAGTGCTTCCCATTTTTAAACTTAAATGGATGTTTATTGTTTCCTATTCGAGATAATGCCCCTGGCGGATTAGCAATGCCCGATATTTATTAAACACACTTGATTTTGACACAAAACCCATATACTTATTCTCAAGTCCGAGCACAGGTAGGATCCAGGTATCTTCTTTATTCATTTTGTTCATCACGGATTCCATATTTTCATTTATCAGTACAATATCATTGGGTTTCTGGGCGAGTTTTTCAAAGGTACTTTCCAGTCCTTCCAATTCGCCAAGTAGAATCGAGAATAGATATTCGCTGTTGACCAGCCCGATGAATTTGCCATCATGGCTCACAATAGGAAATATATTTCGTTTGCTATGAATAATATCGTGCTGCCTAGATTTAGGGGTTTCATCGGGACGTAAAATCACAAAGTTGGTTTCCAGAACGTATTTGATGCGCATCATGCTTAATACGGAACGGTCTTTATCTTCATAAGATATTAGGTCTCCCGATTCTGCGAGCACTTTGGTATAGATCGAATGTTTGAGCACTGTTCTATTGATAAGGTAAGATATTGAACATACAAGCATCAAAGGAACCATCAATGTATAGCCTCCGGTCACCTCTGCAATAAGGAACATGCCGGTTAAAGGTGCATGCATGATGCCGCTCAGGGCACCGGCCATGCCAGCTACGACAAAATTAGGAACGTTCAGCTCTGCAAACCCTGTCAGATTGATTCCATAAGAAAATGCAAAGCCCATTAGTCCACCCATAACCAGACTTGGGCCGAATACGCCACCATTGCCACCACCATTCAGGGTAAAAAGTGCGGCAAATGATTTTCCGAAGAGCGTCAATAGGGTATAACCGAATACTACGAAACCCATATTGTGGTATTCGGAGAATAAACTATTCTTGACAATTGCGTTGAACTGCCCATTCAAAATTTGCTGTATGGTCAGATAGCCCTCGCCGTATAGCGCAGGAAATACCAGGATCATAAGACCCAGCGCAACACCGCTCACCCATACCTTGTTATAAGGGTTTTTGATTTTCCGAAACCATTGGTTGACAACGACAGATACGCGCGCAAAATATACGGTGTATAAGCCTATCAGTACAGCCATTAGCAGGTAGAAGAATAAGGCGGATACCTGCCAGTAGGAATTAAAGTTCGTAAATAGGGGTTCACTGTAGAGCAGCCGCGAAACCACCGATGCCATTGCAGAGGAAATTAGCAGTGGAATAAACACAGGGATGGAAAATTCGGGTAGCAGAATTTCAATGGCAAAGATCATTCCTGCCAAAGGACTATTAAATGCGCCAGCAATACCTGCAGCTGCGCCGCAGGCCAGTAGCATGGTCACTTCTTTATATTGTAATCCAAAAAAACGCGCAATGTTTGAACCAATAGAAGATCCGCCCAAGGCAACGGGAGCCTCCAAACCACAGGAACCTCCAAATCCGACAGTGATCGCTGAAGTCACCACCTGTGAATAAATATTACTGGGATCCAGTCGGCTTCCTTTTCGGCTGATCGCGTAGATAATGGGTGTTATGCCATGTTCTATCTTTTTGCCTTTGATAAATTTTCGGACAAATAATACACTCAGCAGAATACCGATCAACGGAAAAACCAGATACAAAGAATACTTTAATTTCCAGTCAATATCGTTCTGGATACTTGTCGCAATAAAATGAGTCAGTCTTTTTAAAACGGATGCCATGAGCCCGCCAACAATACCGACCAAAAAGGCCAAGATGATGATAAAGTTCCGATTCGAAACTTTTCTCATACGCCATTGGTTGATATGGTCTATTTTTTTATAGAAAGTCTTTTTAAAATTTGCCATTTTTGAACTATTCAGCATACTAACTTACGCACAGATGAAGTAGCGTGCGCCAATATAGTCATTATTGCAAGCAAATAATTTGTATCGTCTTATAGTAGGTATTAATACTAACGTATTGTTACATAAATAGGCTTATACACGACTTTTTTTGCCGAACACCGACAATACCAAATAACCTAAAATTCCCGCCAGCAGGGAGGTCAGCAGAATCGATAACTTCGCTTCTTTGATATGCAGCGCGTCGCTGAAGGACAGGATGGAAATAAATATAGACATCGTAAAGCCAATTCCAGCCAATAAGCCTACACCCAGGATATGTTTAAATGAGCTTCCTTCCGGGAGACTACTAATCCCCAGTTTAGAGCAGACAAAAGTCATGATTAAAATGCCCAACGGCTTGCCCAGTAATAAGCCAAGGCTAATACCCAGGCCCATCGGAGCGACCAATCCTGTAAGCATCTCGCTTTCAATGCTGATATTGGTATTGGCAAATGCAAATAAGGGTATAATAAAAAAATTGACAGGCTTGACAAGCGCATGCTCCAGACGTTCTAAGGGCGACTCAAGGTCTGTATCATTGGTCGGGATAGTCATCGCCACCATCACACCAGCAATAGTAGCATGTATACCCGAATGATGAATAAAATACCAGATAAATACACCTGGTATCAGATACAGATAGGGGTTTTGTATATTCATGCGGTTCATGACAAACAGAATAACCATACCGATACCTGCATACAGTAAGTAGGTGGTTTCAATGCCCGACGAATAGAAAAAAGCAATCACCAAAATGGCGATCAGATCGTCCACGATAGCCAAAGCGGCCAAAAATACCTTTAAACTTGCTGGAATCCGGTTACCTAGCATACCGATTACGGCCAATGCAAAGGCGATATCTGTCGCCATGGGTATACCCCAGCCACCTGCTGTCGCCTGCCCTGAATTGAAGCTTAAAAAGATGAGCGCCGGTACAATGGCGCCACCAATAGCGCAAAGGATCGGGAGCGATGCTTGTTTAGGCGAGGAGAGTTCGCCTTCCACGATCTCACGCTTGATCTCCAGTCCCACGAGCAGAAAAAAGATAGCCATTAATCCATCATTGATCCAAAGCAGTGTGCTATATTTTAAATGTACGGTGTCAGAATCGAAACCAAAGGGTGTATCCAAAAATGATTGCAGCCCAGGACCAGCTGCGGTATTGGCTACGATGAGGGATAAAATGACGCAGATAAATAATAAAATGCCGCCAGCGTTACTTGACTTGAAAAAATTTTTAAATACGGTAAGATTAATCAATTGGCTCATGGTGTTGCGTGTTCTTTTTGGACCATAGGTCCATGTTCGGAAACTGAAATTTGGAATTGTCGAATACAGGGTCTTTCTTGGACTTCTGCTGCTCGCGATAGTCTGCATAAATAGCGACAACTTTTTTGTGAAGCAGGAGTATTGCAATCAGGTTGAGCCAAGCCATAAGCCCGACACCAATGTCGCCCAGTGTCCAGGCAGATTTGGCTGTACTGATACATCCGACATAGGTAGATACTAATATGAGCAGTCGCAGAATCCAGATAAGCACGGTTTTATGTTGTTTTTTTCGGCTAACGAAGCTGATATTGGTTTCGGCGATATAGTAATAAGCCATAATGGTCGTGAACGCAAAAAAGGCCAGCGCCAACGCGACGAAAGCATTTCCAATGCTGGGGAAATGATGTGAAACGGCCTGTTGGGTAAAGGCGGGTCCCATTTCCGTCGCCGGAAGATGTTGGACGAGAAATCCTCCGGCTGGATTTTCAACATTATATTGCCCTGTAAAGAGAATCATCAAAGCTGTTGCGGTGCACACAAACATGGTGTCGACGTAAACAGAAAACCCCTGTACCAGGCCTTGCTTGATCGGATGGGATACCTCGGCTGCTGCCGCCGCATGTGGTGCTGTGCCCTGTCCGGCCTCGTTGCTATAGATACCCCGTTTAACACCCCATGAAATTGCCATGCCGGCAATTGCGCCAAAGGTAGCTTCCATGTTCAAGGCAGATTTTACTATCAGGGCGATAACGCCGGGGATCTCCGTAAAATTGAGGGCAATAATAACTAGAGCCATAAGAATATAGGCGCCCGCCATAAACGGTACAACGTATTCGGCAACGGTGCTGATCCGCTTTACTCCACCGATGATAATAATCGCCAATAGTCCGGCAATAGCCAATCCGGTGATACTCGGCGACACATGGAAAGCGGACTCGACTGCTGCGCTGATACTGTTGCTCTGCACCCCGGGCAATAAAAATCCGGTACTGATGATCGTCACAATCGCAAAGGTCCAAGCAAAAGTCTTGGATCGCAATCCTTTTAGGATATAGAATGCAGGTCCGCCGCGGTATTCGCCATCATTGACCTCTTTATACATCTGACCTAGGGTAGCTTCGACAATAGCCGAGGCGCTGCCTAAAAACGCAATTACCCACATCCAAAAAATAGCGCCCGGCCCGCCCATGGCGATTGCTGTGGCAACACCAGCAATATTACCGGTACCTACCCGGCCTGAAATAGCAAGCGAAAAGGCCTGAAAGGAGGAAATACCTTTGTCGGAACTGTTGCCATTAAAAAGCAGACGGATCATTTCCCGTATTTGCATCAGCTGCGGGCAGCGGAAGCGTGCGGTAAAATATATCCCCGTTAGCAGGCAAAGGTACACCAGAGCGTCGCTCCAGATGATATCATAAATTTTATTGATTATTACGTCCATGTTGTATCATTGAATTCGTAGGCTGGCTAAAAGTAGGGAAAACCAGCCAAGGCTGCTTTAAATATCGAATAGATTTTGTTTATGTATTTTAAATATCTAATACGTATAATTTATATGTGTCCTTTGCCGCATCTACAAGGAATATTTTTGCTATTGAAAATTTTTATATTGTTTCCGGCTTGCGCCGGATAATTTATTTTTTTTAATTTTACCGGTATACCTTAAAATATTTTGATCAAAAAACGATTCTATAATCCGGCGCAATTGTTCATCTTTAGTTTCTTGGCATTGATTGTTATGGGAACTATGTTGTTGAAACTTCCCATTGCCCTTAATAAACCAATCTCCTGGACTGATTCGCTTTTCACTGCAACGAGTGCAGTTTGTGTTACAGGGCTTGTTGTTGTTGACACAGCTACCCATTTCACTGGCTGGGGCCAAGTTTTTATTTTATTGCTGATTCAAGCTGGTGGAATAGGAATACTATCTTTTGCTGGTCTTTTCGCCTATTTTTTAAAAGGGGGAAGCAGTTATGAAAATCAGCTTGCCATACGGGATTTCTCGAACACGCAACGACTGGGTGAAGTATTTACTTTACTCAAGCGCACGATCGCAATTACATTCGGAATAGAAGCTGTCGGTGCTGCCGTCATCTTTTGGACTATGGATGGTTTTAACGGGGCCGGTACGGCCGAACGCATTTTTATTGCTGTATTTCATTCGGTGTCTTCGTTCTGCAACGCTGGTTTTTCGACGTTGTCAAATGGCCTGATGCATCAACAGGTTTATTATAATTATGGGTTCCAACTGGCGGTAGCCAGTATATATATATTTGGCGGTTTAGGATTTCCAATTGTTATAAATGTACTTAAATATATCAAACACTTGATAAATAGGTTGTTCCATAAATGGACAACGAAGGAAAATTATTACCGTCCTTGGGTAATGACCATTAACAGCAAGCTCAATCTGATTACGACGTCTTGTATCACTGCGTTTGCGACTTTGGTGCTCTTTATCTCCGAATATAATCATGTTTTTGCTGATCATAGTGGTATAGGAAAATGGGTAGTAGCTTTCGCAACGGCGACAACACCGCGAACGGCAGGCTTCAACAGTATTGATTTTGCACAGCTGCATTTTTCAAGCATTTTGTTTATTATGCTATTAATGTGGATAGGAGCATCGCCAAACTCCACAGGCGGGGGGATAAAAACGAGTACATTTGCGCTCGCCATACTGAATGCGATCAGCTTGGCAAAAGGGAAAGACCGAACTGAAATATTTAGACGCGAAATAGCAGGGATCTCAATTCAGCGTGCTTTTGCTACGATGTTTCTCTCGCTTATAATTATAGGGATGGGAGTATACGCAATTTCATTTTTTGAGCGCAATCGGCCTTTGTTAGAGATCGCATTTGAATGTTTTTCGGCATACAGTACCGTTGGCCTTTCTTTGGGAGTTACAGGTGATCTGGCGGAAGGAAGCAAAGTCATATTAATTCTTTTGATGTTTGTTGGACGAGTAACCATGCTATCGGTATTAATCGCTTTTATCAAAAAGGCGCGCTATACGCACTATCGATATGCTGAAGAAGAATTGACAATATATTAGGTAAAGGTTCCCGTATTAGTTTTAATAACTATGGGAAGGGATGTACGTATAATTTGTAAAGAACATACAAGAATGAAATTTATCATTTTAGGATTGGGGAACTTTGGAGCTTCTCTGGCAGAAAAGCTCACTGCACAAGGCAATGAAGTAATAGGTGTTGATCGTCAGATCGCTAAAGTGACGGCATTGAAGGAAAAGATTACACATACGATTTGTTTGGACGCAACCGACGAAACGGCTTTTCACTCTTTACCGTTAAAAAATACAGATGTTGTGGTCGTCGCGATCGGTGAGGATGAAGGTGCCAATATTATGGTCAGTGCTTTGTGTAAAGAGGCTAACGTGAAACGCCTGATCAGTAGGGCCGTAAACAGACTGCATGAAAAAGTACTAGGTGCGCTAGGGGTGTCAGAGATAGCTCATCCGGAAGAAGAGTCTGCAGAACGGTGGTCCAAGCGCTTGTGTATGACAGGGTTTGTAGATTCTTTTGAACTTAATAGTAATTATTCGATTGTAGAAGCCATCGTCCCTAAAAAATATGTAGGACAAACGATTCAGGAGATCGGTTTCCGAGAAAAGTATGAACTATTAGTGCTTACGATATTAAAAAATACGGAAAAAAAGACTTCATTTGGAAAAAGTGTTGTAACCACAGTACTCCATGGTATTCCTCGTCCGGATACGCGATTGCGGGAAGGAGATATTTTGGTGATTTATGGCTACAACGATCATATCAAAGCGTTCCTCTAATGCTATCTTTTAATGATTTCGACACTGTCTTTTGGAAAGTGGTTTTTTAGCCATTTTTGCAATTTATCTTGTTGGATTTGTGTTAACGCGGCGGGGGAAGTATAAATAAATGCAATGAGATTTGCCACGCTATCGGTTTTTGCGTAATGCTGTTGCATTCCCATGCTATATGAATTTAATTCAGGGAACAGAACCTTAATATCCCGATCGAGCTCCGGACTTACGACCTGGTATTTTGTAAGTTCGTTGTTTAACGCGCGAATCGTTAGATCTTTCTCACTGACAGCTGCGGTACGTTTGTCTATTTCGCTAAGAATACTAGACTTTAAATCCAGGCTATCTTGGTGAATAATAAGTTTGGTGTTTTCAATTCCGAATGTATGCATTGTTTGTTCCAATGATTTTATCTCTTGACTACTGAACTTTTTTGCCAAAAAGGCTAATTCTAGCTTTTTCGGTTTACTGTTGAGCTGCATTTTTTCATAAATGACAGTATACCCTTTGTTGCTTAGTTCCTGCTGTACAAATTGCTTCACTTTATTGGTGTATTTTTTTTCCTGCAGCAGATTGTAAGCAAAATATATACTTGGTATGACGAGCGTTAGCGTGATAATTGTTATGCTTTGCGTAATCCTTTTTTCTCGTTGCTGATCTACATAATGAGTTTTTGGATAACGCAAATATTTAACAATAATAAAAGTCGCTATACAGATAAATACACAGTTGATAATATACAAAAACAATGCCCCTGCAAAATAGGCAAAATTGCCAATTGCAAGACCATAGCCCGCTGTACATAGGGGAGGCATAAGGGCTGTTGCAATGGCTACCCCAGGGATTGGATTGCCTTTGTCAACCCGAGTAATGGCTATAACGCCCACGAGGCCACCAAATATGGCAATCATTACATCATAAATATTTGGAGATGTGCGCGCGAGCAATTCGGATTGGGCTTCTTTGAATGGACTAAGCAGGAAATAGATAAAAGATACAACAAGACTGATGACTGTCGCAATCAGTAGATTTTTAATGGATTTTTTAAGCAAAGGAAAATCAAATGTTCCTAATGCGAATCCTGCTCCGACGATAGGGCCCATAAGTGGAGAAATCAACATAGCTCCAATAATTACTGCTGTTGAGTTGACATTTAAGCCCACAGAAGCTATGACAATAGCACAGGCCAAGATCCAAGCATTGGAACCCCGAAAGGAAATGTTTGCAACGACGTTTTCTAATACCGTCTCCTTTTTTTCTTCACCTTGATGCAGATCAAAAAAGCTCAAAATTTTATTCATACACTTTTCACCTTAGATTTAAACGAATATAGTAAACATCCTTTATCTTATAGAGCATACGACCAAATTATTTGGAAAAGCGTGGTATAATAGCTACAGGTTTTCAAACCTGAAAAAGATAAATTTCGTTTTTGGGTTTTTAACAAACAATTAGGCAAACTAATTGTTGAAATTATAATCATTGGTATATTAATTTGTGATTATAACAATAAATAAATATATTAAGCCCTACGCCTTACATTTTTAATAAAATATAACTATGAACAATTTAGCATTGAACGACGTCCAGGAACATTGGAATAATTTTATTTCCTCAGCCATTGCCTGGGCACCACGAATTATTACTGCCGTAATTTCAGCTTTACTGATATATTTAATTGGATCATGGATCATTCGACTGGTCAAGCGCATGATTGATAAGGCTTTCGAACGCCGGCAGATGGATGTCTCCTTGCAGCGTTTTTTAAGTAATCTGATCAGCTGGATTTTAAATATATTGTTATTTATCGTTGTAGTCACACAGTTGGGCGTTCAAACCTCAGCATTTGTTGCCATTATTGGAGCTGCAGGTTTAGCCATAGGTTTGGCCCTGCAGGGATCTTTATCCAATTTTGCCGGTGGAATACTGATCTTGTTATTGAAACCTTTTCGGGTAGGGGATTATATCACGTCCAGTTCAAATGTTTCGGGTACGGTCACCGAAATTGATATTTTCAATACCAAATTAAATACGCCTCAAAATCAGCAAGTGGTAGTTCCAAATGGGGTATTGTCTAATAGCAGCATTACAAATTATACCCAGTTGGGCACACGCCGCACTTGGTTCGATATTGGTGTCGCCTACAACGCTGACTTAAAACAGGCGAAAGAAATTCTGATGGAAGTGGTTCGAAATAATGATTATGCTTTTAAGGAGCCAGCTCCGCAGGTTGTGGTAACCGAACTTGGCGACAGCGCAATTAATCTTTCGGTGCGTGTCACCACGTCAAACGAAAACTTTTGGACCATGCAGGAACAGTTGATTATTAATTGTAAAGAGGCATTGGATCAAGCTGGTTTTGAAATACCATTTCCACAAAGGGATATCCATATTCGCAGCAATGCATGATTTGTGCGTAATAATGCATACGATTAACGTAATGATTGGTCGAAAGACCATAATGTAAACCAAATTTAATTCAAGTGATTTTGTCAAAATCGACATTTAATAAAGGAATCATTATTCCAAGCCTGCTCTTCATTATAGGGGTTTGCCTGCTAGCGGTGTTTTTTCCAACGTTGACAGTAAGTATTTTAGATACAATAAAACAGTTTATCTTTGTGAACCTCAATTGGGTATATGTCTGGGCTGTGACACTTTTTGTCATTTTCCTGGTTTACCTCATGTTTAGCAAGTTTGGTAATATCAAGCTCGGAAGTAACGACAGTAAGCCAGAATATACCTTCTTTTCTTGGATTTCTATGTTATTTGCTGCAGGTATGGGAATCGGATTGATGTATTTCAGTGTCGCAGAGCCGATGCAACATTTTTCGACCGAGGCTTTTGCCGGTAATCACTATATTAACCGAGCCAAAAATGCGCAGCTGTATACTTTTTTTCATTGGGGTATACATGCTTGGGCAATTTATGGTGTGGTCGGTTTGGCATTATCATATTTTGCATACCGCTATCGGCTTCCGCTTTCACTTCGTAGTTGCTTCTATCCTTTATTGAAAAACAAAATCAATGGAAAATGGGGTAATGCGATTGATGTATTTGCACTTTGCAGTACATTTTTCGGTATCACGACTACGTTGGGGTTCGGAGTGGTTCAAGTAAATGCTGGCTTGCAGACCCTGGGTCTAGTACCCGATAATAATTTTACCTATCAGATCATGATTGTTGGCGTGTTAACGCTGTTGGCTGTTTTATCTGCCACCTCAGGGGTCGATAAAGGTGTAAAGATATTAAGTAATATCAATATACTAACTGTTATTATTCTGTTGCTATTTGTTCTTTTCTTTGGACCTACAGTTTACCTTATTGGCAGTTTTACAGAAGGAATAGGCAATTATGTAAACAATTTCTTTAGTTTGACTTTTGATACACATGTTTATGACGAGGCAACATTACCCTGGTTTTATAACTGGACAATTCTATACTGGGCCTGGTGGATATCATGGTCTCCCTATGTGGGGCTGTTTATTGCTAAAATTTCCAAAGGGCGGACCATTCGTGAATTTATTGCTGCGGTACTTATTATTCCGACCATATTTAATTTTATCTGGATGTCTGTTTTTGGAAATAGTGCCATGTGGTTTGATATTAATATCGCTAAAGGCGCTTTGAGTTCTTTAGCAGATAATCCAGATGCCTTGATGTTTCGATTTTTAGACTACTTGCCTTTGTCGGAAATTGTCAGTTATCTAGTTATCCTTATTATTATTATCTTTTTTGTAACCTCGGCTGATTCGGGCATATTTGTTATGAATAGTATTGCTACCAAGAATGCTCCAAAGTCCCCAAAATGGCAAATGGTTTTTTGGGGCGCTTTGTTGGCCATCTTAGCGCTCATGTTATTGAACACGGGTGGACTGCAGGCATTACAAACTATGACACTTATAACAGCATTGCCATTTTCAATTATCATGTTGCTTTTTTGCGTCAGTTTGGTAAAAGCATTGACGATTGACCGAAGTTATTATGAGCGTGATTTTTCGGTGAGTACTGTGCCCTGGTCGGGCGAATTTTGGAAAGATCGCCTGCAACAGATTGTTTCTTTTAAAAGCCGTGAGTCGGTCGATGAATTTATGAGGAGTACAGTGAAGGCAGCGTTCGAAGATATGCAGGCTGAGTTTAAGGAGAATGGTATTGAATCAAAGATTCATGAGTCGGATAAACCAAATCGGATAGCTATTGAAATCCGACACGACCTAATCAACAATTTTATATATGGGGTCAAAAATCATTTTAAAGTGGTGTCCGATTATGTCGTCGAAGAAGAAAATCTCCCTGATATAGCCGATAAGAAAACTTATTTTCCGAAATCTTATTTTGGAGATGCTCGTGAGGGTTATGATATCCAGTATTTTACAAAAAATGAGCTGATAAGTGATGTTTTGAAGCATTATGAGCGCTTTTTAGAAATAATTTCAGAAGAAAAAAATGAAATGTTTATTAGCAGCAATGCCAACAAAAATCTGAGATGATCAGCAGGCTACGACGCATTGCTTAATATGTGAGATAGCTTGTGCCTAACCAAATCGAAGCTGCTTAATACCATTTTTATTCCGCGTTAAGCTATCCATTACTGGGGGAGGAATTTTATGAAAGAGCTCGAAAATCGGGCCAGCAGTCGATATTTAGTTCGTTTTTCTTCGGGTTTAAAGTGAAAGATGCAAATTTCGATAGGTCAGAATATTTTACTAATTTAGTAACATATGATAGCATTGATGGAGGATAGTACTGTTGATTTTACCATATTTTTATTTAATAGATCAGTAACTTTATGCGTGAAATCAATTGTCATGAGGAAAAAATTCACCTGTGTGGAAATATACAGTCTTTTGGGTATTTATTTATCTTTGAAGACGATAAGTGTATTGCGGTAAGTGAAAACTGTGTAGCTATTGCAGGTGAAGATTACTCCGAAATACTCGGCATGACAGTAGACGATGTTCTTCATCGGATTGTTCCATCTTTTGAACTTCGTGGAGAGAGCATAGAACATGCTGTTTCAGACAACATGTTTGCCAGGTATGCCGATCGTGTAGCTATCCATGCTAACGATTATTTTTTAAGTCTCTATAGGTATGATGGCAAAATTTATCTTGAAATAGAGACCTGCAATCCGCTTGCTGTCAAAACCACCAAATTATATTATTATGCCAAGCATTTAGATGACCGTAGCGGGGGCAACTCTTGCTGGCAGGCATTGACTGAATTGATTAAGGACATTATTCACTATGATCGGGTGATGGTATATCGCTTTTTGGAAGATAATAGTGGACAAGTTATTGCAGAGAGCAGGAGCGCTGATCTGGAATCTTTGATGAATTACCGTTATCCGGAATTCGATATTCCTGCACAGGCGCGCGAGCTTTACCGTATTTTTCATGCCCGCCATACGGCGGATGTCAATGCGGAAGCGATTCCGCTGATGGGGCGTAGTGCCGATGATCTGGATCTTACACGCTGCAGCCTTCGGGCGCTTTCACCCATGCATTTACAATACCTTAAAAATGCCGGCGTAAAGGGGAGTGCAAGTTTTAGCATTATCGTGGACGATGAGCTTTGGGGGCTTGTAGCCTGTCAGAATCGGGAGCCAATGCATGTCGATCTTTCACAGCGCCATCTATGTACTTTTCTTACACAATACGCTGTAAACAATTATCTGGCAGATTTTCAGAAGAAACAGGTGAAAGTTCAGAAAAATCTATCACAGCTGAAGCATGATCTAAAAAGTGATTTGTTGGTCAAGCGCGACTTGTATGACGTGTTGGAAAAGTATGCCCTGCGTATTATGGAGGTAATGAATGGGCAGGGTCTACTCATTAAACGTGATCGTGCGATCATGATAGTGGGTGAGGTGCCTGATAAAAAAATGCTCCGAGAAATTGATAAAAAAATAGCCACTGCAGAGTTTTTTGCGACTGATAGATTTAAGGAGGATGGTCCTTCCGAAGATGTTGAAATGTTTCCCGGTGTACTACGCATCAGTATTCTGCCCGCAAATAACTGGTACGTATATGTTTTTAGAAAAGAACGCCTGATAGAAGAGACCTGGGCAGGGAAGCCAGAAAAGGTGATGCAGGTTGACGAAGATAGAAAGATCACCTTTCCCTCGCCACGTTCGTCATTCGAGGCATGGAAAAAAATTACAAAAGGAAAAGCCGAAAAATGGCAATCTTCTGAACTCGCTTTTATTGAGGATATTACACAAATTATTCAGCAAGCGGTAGCACAACGTGGTGGAGAGATTGATGAATTGAACAAGAAACTGGTGCGCTCTAATAATGCGCTTGATACTTTTGGCTACACACTGACCCATGATCTTAAAAATCCGCTGACGACGATACAGCTCACTGCACAAATGTTGCTCCATAAAAAAGACATCTCTGAGGAACTGCTTGCAAAGTCAATGAAAAATATCTTAGATGGGACGCAGCTGATGCGGGATATGATGGATAGAGTCTACCAAATGTCAAAGGTAAATCATGTCGACTTTGTGTTCGAACCAATTAATCCAAAGTCCAAGATTGTCAATATCGTTGAAAATTGCAAACAGCAATACCAGGTCCCGCATTTAGAATTTATAATGGGCGAAACACTGCCTGTATTGGGGGAGAGAACATTGATCTATCAATTGTTTCTGAACCTTGTTGGCAATGCCATAAAATACAGCAGCAAAAGGCAAAACCCGCAGGTGTCCGTTAAGAGCATGCGGCAGGGAAATACGGTCCGGTATGATATCAAGGATAATGGAATCGGAATTGATTTGAAGGAGGGCGACAAAATTTTTGAAATCTTTGCCCGAATGCCCAATTCAGAAGGCTTTGAGGGTTCGGGGGTTGGCCTGTCCATTGTTAAACAAATTGCGAGTAAGCTCAACGCAACTATTCATGTAGAAAGCGAATTAGACGTCGGTACTACATTTTCGGTCGTCTTCAAAGATATACCTGAAGCAGATCGTATGCATTTAGTATCTTAAACAAAGGAGCGTAGACTTTTATCTAATAAATTGTCTATCTTGTAAAATCTCAAAGAAAGATTATATAAACGGTTTGGTAACCAACTATCTGCCCAGCTTAGGTCTATATTTTAAATCCCCCCACAAGACCATATTTTTCAATCATTGCGGTGTTTTTAAACAATCAAAAAATGAAAAAGAAAATTGTTGTTTGTGATGATGAAACTTTCATCCTTAACGTTTTAGAGCTGGCTTTAAAGAATGAATTCAGAGAAGTTTATTTAGTTTCAAAAAGCAGAGAACTTATTGCATCTGTCGAAGAAATTGAGCCTGATATTATATTATTGGATATTGAAATGCCATGGCTGTCAGGTGACGATATCCTTCGTGAACTCCGAAGTTCGGAAAAACATCGAAATATTCCGGTGATCATGATGTCTGCAAGTTCGCGTGGGAAGCAGATAGCTTCCGAGCGTGGAGCCGACGCTTTTTTGGCCAAACCATTTGAACTGGACGATCTATTACTTCTTGTGGATAAATTGGGCCAAGCGTAAGCGTTTAGCTTTGAATGATCACATCAGCTGCATAAAAGCACTTTTTTAAAAAGTGCTTTTATGTGTGCCTAGTCAGCGTGTACTTGCCGGCTAGTTTTTCAGTATGCTATTAATTTTATCGGTGATATCGGTTAAATCAAAGGGTTTGGCGATAAAGCCATTTGCGCCTAAGTTCCCTGCTATTTCAGGTCCATCGACGCTTGCTGATAGCACAATGATAGGAGTTTCTTTAATTTCGGGTGTACTGCGGATAATTTTAATCAGCTGGTCACCTGAAATTATGGGCATCCAGAGGTCCAGCAGCAAGAGGTCTGGCTTATGCGAAATTAATTGCTTTGTCAGATGCGTGCTATTTATTTCGCATATGACATTAAATCCTTCTAGTTCTAAAAAAAGCTCCAGCATATCGAGTATTCCTCGGTCATCATCACAGATCATTATCTTTTTAGGCTGCATATTCTTTATTTGTTGATTACAATGGGTAATGTAAAATTAAATGTGGATCCTTCTCCCGGCTCGCTTTCGACCCACAGTGTTCCTTTGTGGTGTAAGATAATCTCATGCGAAACATAGAGCCCAATGCCTAAACCCGGAAACTTTTTCTGTATATGGCTGACACGAAAAAATCGTTCGAAAATTTTTTGTCTATCCTGATAGCTTATGCCCATGCCATAATCACGTACCGAGATTTTAACAAAGTTGGCTACCTTGTGGATACTAACCTCAACTTTTTTCGACTCGGGTGAATATTTAATTGCATTGGAGAGCAGGTTGTTCAGCACTTGAATAATCTGGAGCTCGTCGCCCGCGACGATACTACCCGTATTTCCAGTAAGGTGGATGTCAGAATCAGGTGCCGCCAATCGCATGCTTTCAACGGCATCTTGGATCGTCTTATCGATCTCAAATGGCTCCATGTGCAATTCAAGATTTCCAGATTGAATTTTAGACGTATCTAAGAGTTTTGCTATCAGCAAGTTCAAGCGATCGATATAAGCCGTGATCTTATCTAACGTTGAGACATACTTCGGATCGGTGTTTTCGGCACTCAATCGCTGTAAGATCTGGAAGAGACCCTTAATTGTTGTGAGGGGTGCCTTAAGTTCGTGGCTTGCAATGGACAGGAAATCATCTTTACGCCGATCCTGCTCCTTCTTTTCTGTAATATCTTCGATGGCGATTAGGATCCTATCTTTATACTGGCCCTCGAACTCAATACGATAAGCATTTAGCAGCACGACTTTTCGACCGATATGAGGAAAGATATGGTCTACTTCATAATCGATAACCGGGTTATTGGTAGGCAATATCTGTGTGAGCATCTCTTTTAACGAAGAAATATCCCATTGCTGATTGCCGAGGTCAAATAATAAATTTCCTACCGTTTCTTCTGTGGTGACTTTAAATGAGTTTAAAAAATGTCTATTGGCGCTTAGGACGATGTAATTGGCGTCGAGCACCAAGAGACTTTCTCGTACTGTTTCAATAATACTGGACAGAAAACTTTCTTTATCTTGCAGTTCTTTGGTTCTTTGCTGTATTTTGAGCTCCACATGTGACTTTTCTTCCCGAAGATCATGCTCCGCTTTTTTTCGATCACTGATATCATTTTGAACACCAATAAAATGAGTTACCTGACCTTCTTCATTCTTCACGGGTGAAATAAAAAGTTCATTCCAAAAAAGCGTTCCATCCTTACGATAATTTCGAATTTCAATCTTACATTCTTCGCCGCGTTCAATGGATTCTTTGATAATCTTACGTTCGGCTTGCGAACGGTCCTGAGCCTGTAAAAATCGGCAGTTGTGGCCAATAATTTCATCGTGGGCATAACCACTGATGGTTTCGAAAGCTTTATTGCAATAAATGATGGGATTATCATACTGCAGATTGTCTGTAATTATAATACCCGAATAGGCAGAATTCAATGCTTTTAGATAAAGATCTAAATCATTGTTCTTGTTTTCAGTACGTTGCGTTGAATTGTTGATGCAGGAAGCATTTTTTTTCATATATTTTAAACTCCCATATTAATTAAGGTGTCCCAATTTAGTCGATAATTTTGAAATTGAAGCGGATTTTGGGATGTCTAAATTAAAAAACCGTATAAATTCCTGTTGAAAATATAAAATATAATCAATGCAAATGATATCAGGACACCTATTTTTGATCTGACTGAACCGATTTAACTGGAACGCGGAACTGCGCGCATTTATTGTCGCGGTTCAGCGCTGTATACTGACCTTGGGCACTTTTTCAACTATCGAAATCGCTTAAACTGCAACTGTTTCCGTATCACTGCCTTATTGATGTCTATTGCCTTTATGGTAATACGAAATGTGTTTGTTGATCCCTTGCACCGCATTATTTCTGTCGGGCGATACCCTGACGGGGGCATATTGCAACGATACAATATCCATGCTGTCGATTTCGGGCATGTTAAGCGGGCGGTACCAAGAAGGTGGGTTCGTTAGATTGCCCGTCTCTTTGCGATCTGTTTGTTCTGTTGATTCTTGTACAGAACGCTGTTTCCAGTGTCTGTAAATGAGCAGTGCTGCTCCGGCAACTGCCGTGATAACGAGTCCGATTTGTGCTTTCATACTTTCTTTTTTAAGAATTGAACCATTTCCTTTCAAATTGAACAATACTCAAATCAAAAAGTTCAATAAAAAAAGAATCAGCGTCTTCAGGTGCCATTGGAAGAAATTGATGTATAGCATCCGATTGCCGTAAATAAGCTTTGACAGTTTTAAAGATTCAGCTTATTTTTGCGTACAAAACACAGACAGTTAACAGGACATGGAATCACTCTTTTGCGCATGGAAAACGAGTCGGATGGCTTACCTCAAATTCTTTGAAAACTATTCTCTGGAACAGCTCAATCGCATTCCTGATGGTTTCAGCAATAACCTGATCTGGAATATTGGCCACATCATTGCCACACAGCATAAATTAATCTATATCGGATCTGAGGTAGAAGGACATATCCCTGAGGAAATCTTCAACAGCTGCCAATCCGGAACAAAGCCTTCAGCAGCGGTATCGCAGCAGGAAGCTGATCTGCTGAGAAGATTGCTCCTCGAACAGATTGAACCGACCATCCGTGATTTTAACAACAAAAAGTTTGTGACCTATCAGCAACGCACAACGGGTACGGGCTTCCGTCTCACTTCAATAACGGATGCCTTCGAATGGAACAACTTTCATGAAGGCCTGCATTTGGGTTATATGATGAGTATAAGGAAGTTTATTGCTACAAAAATTCCAAGATGACCAGATTGTTTTTATTATTATTACTTTTATTTTCTTCGAGATATGCGTTTCCGCAAACGTTTAAAAATGACAGTGTAAAATCATTTGTTGATAAATCCATTGAACTTATATCGGCCAATTCAATTCATAAAGAAAACCTTGAGGTTATTAAACGTGAACTATACAATAAAGCCCAAAATTTAAACTCGATTGATGAAGCCGCAACATTATATGAAGCCGTATTTAGGCAGCTCAACGATTATCATGGCGGTCTTAAATTCAAAGGAAAAACCTACGGATGGAATAATCCTAATGTGATGACCAATGTTTATCTGAAAAATAGGCTTAACACGGAGAAGAGTACGTTTAGTGAGGTGATTGATCATAAAATAGGATATCTCCGAATAGTTGGAAACAGTGATTTTGCGTTTAAAAAAGTTGATAGTATCGCTGATGATATTGTGACCCATATCAATGGGATCAATTCAGCAGAAATTAAAGGCTGGATTATAGACCTGAGATTAAATACCGGAGGAAATATGTATCCGATATTACTCGGACTGAAAGAGTTTATCGGATACAATGTACACTTTGGAGGTTTTAGGGACGCTGGTAATCATTCTACAGGCGACTGGGAAATTAAGGCGGGAAAGTTGCTGATAGATGGAAATATGCTGGACAGAAAATCAGCGTTGATCTATCCGATTGCAAATGATGTTCCATTGGTTATTTTGACCAGCTGCTATACGGCAAGCGCGGGTGAAATGACTGCCATATCCTTTATTGGACGAAAAAATACGTTTATTGTAGGGGAAAAGACCGCAAATTATACAACCGCGGTGCAGGGGTTTAAAATAAATGATCATGCGGGCATTAACTTGTCAACAGATTATGTGGTGGACAGGAATTTAAAAGTTTATAAATCCTATATTTCGCCTGATTTTGAAGTCGTGGGAGACGACAACCTCACAGTGCTGGAAAAGGATCGTAAAATAATCAAGGCCCTGGAACTTTTGGGCCAATAGCAGGCGTATGAGCTGTTCTCGAAATCTGCCGCTATTGGAGCAACGTATTGATTTTATCTTTTGCGGTTAGTGGTCGCAGGTGGTTTCCTGTTTCTAGAATTGTGCCGTCTCGGTCTATCAAAAGGTAAAATGGTATGCCGCTGACCTTGAATAGGTCTCGAATGGAGCCGCTCTGTTTGGCTGATAGGAAATAATGCTGTCCGCCCAGATCATAGCTACTAACCGTTGCCTTGTACTTGTCCTGATCTGAATCAAGACAGAGGTATACAAATGAAACGTCTTTGTTCTGAAAATCGGCTTCTATTCGTTTGGAGTTGGGAAATTCACTCAAGCAGGGGGCGCACCAGGTCGCCCAAAAATCGACGTAGATTACTTTACCCTTGTTGCTTCGTAAGATATCTTCCATGATCTCTTGGATCGGAGAGGATTGCATATCCTTTAGAATAGCACGGCTATTGAGTTCAGGATGCTCGACTCGGGCTTTTGTAGCAAGGTATTCCTGCTGCAGTGGATCCCGCAGAAAGGGGGAAGTAATATGTCGGGTGACAATTGTAATAAATTTTTCGTAGGTTTTGAAATCCTGTTTTCGAAAACTTTTTGAAAAGTGATGGCTCAGCATGATTTCGCGTAAGAGCGGATCGCTCACATAATTAACTATCCCGTGCAATTGTAGTGAGTCAGCAATAGTAGTGGACGCAAACCGTTCCCCAGTTGGTGTAATTCCCCAATTTGCGTCGCTTGTTTCCTCAAATCTCCGTCTTTCGTTAATATAATAATCATAAAATGAGGAAAATGTAGATACCGCATTTGTGTTCATTAAATGGCTTTTTTCGAGTGGAAGACGCTTTGCCAACTTGTCGTAAAATCCTATGGGGATAACAAAGGTGGTATCCATGGGGCCTAGATTATTGGCTCTTTTGTGATCTATGGAATAAAACTGGATGTTATCGTAATAAGGAGTTTCTGTCTCAAAAAGAGCCCAATTTTTACTTTCAGCATTTGGGCTATAGGTATGGACAAACTCGTCATACAACGCTTTGCCTTTTTGGCGTACGGTATCGTTGAATCGCATATACTGTACGGGATCGTAATTTTTTACGGCATAAAAATTCTTATTTTGGTCGTAGAGTTCACTAGCAAAATAAAGATTTTGGAATTGTGCGATCTGGGTATTGGTGACGGCGGAAGTCCCGGCAAATTTGACTGTGCGCAAAAGGGAACTTCTTTGGTCAGAATTACCATCAAAAGAGACCCAAAGACTGTCTTGGGGATGAAGTACAATGCTAAAATTCGTCCGATAGCCTAACCAAACCTGCGTAGGTATATATAAATCCACCTCCGCGTAAAAATCACCTTTATCGTTGACCTTGGGGTAAATGGTGATCGCAGAAAGTCCCAGCCGATTCAGGGTTATATTCAAGGGGATCAAAGGATCATAATGTATAATCTTTCCTTGTACAATTGCTTTTACGGCCCTTTCTTGTGCACTACTGATCGAACAGACTATACATAATAGGATGAGTAGAAATCTGGAAAAAAGATGTATTTTTTGCTCTTTTAAAGGTTTTTTAGGTTTTGGGATTGTGGTAAGCATGCTTAGGTTATTTAATTAAAGATAAAAAAAAATCGGATCTTTAGCATGATGCTCTTCCTGCTTTCTTATACCTGTATTTTTTATCTCGCGATAAGGTTTGGGGGGAGATATTTTGTGTTTATGCAACAGGTTGCGAGTTGGTAAATAGTAACAGGTACATATTGATTAAGAAATTTACTTAATTGTTGCTGGAAGTAATTCTTTTATAGCTAAAACAACTAAATCCGGATCGCTAATCTGTACCAAATGAGCACTATGTTAAGTATATTATACCGAGGGTAGTGCTGGTAAGTCTACCGTTTATAAAATTGATGGCGCAACGGCTGTGGCCTCGGCTGTCTTAACCACCGATGGTAAGGCGGCGATAAGGGGTGTTTACAGAATCCCTGTAAATAATTAGCGGACTCACATTTTTTTCAAACAAACAAGGTCTTCCTAAGCAGGAAGACCTTGTTTGTTTGAAAAGGTTGTGAATCAATTATAATGTACTTGGTTTTCACTATCTGAGATAGACTGTATTGACACTGTATAGGGATTGTCCACCTTCTGTCCACCCCTATAATTGTGATGTTAGGATGGTTTTAAGCTAATTTTGGACTTGTAGTTAAATGCCATTTTGGATCTTATGCCTTAAGATTAAATTGTTCGCAACACTTGGGGAATGCGATGTGTGCTGCATGTCAGGACGATGGAAATTAGGGGGTACCTTGCTGGAAAATGATGTTGAAATATGAAAAGGATGTATAAAATAGTATATTTTTTGCTTGCTGTATTTAGCTTATTAAGTTGTAAGCAGTCGGATAATTTACCGCTGGAGATGAGTGATATTTCACTTAAAATAGGGGTTCGAACTGCCCATGCTGGTCTGAGTAATTCAAGTGTATGGGCCGATGGTGACGAGATGGGATTATTTATGATGGCGAGTGGACAAAGCAATCTGTCCTTGGGCATGGAATACAATCGTAAATATACCTATAGTGCTGGTGGAGCCGCTTTCTTTTTATCGGGCCAACCGATTTATTATCCAACTACAGGGCAGGTTGATATTGTGGCTTATGCGCCCTATCGCCAAGTAACTGGTAATACACTGTCCATCGATCTTTTGGATCAACATGATTTAAGGAGCTTAGATCTACTTTATAGCAATAGTAGTATTGGAATTGTGAAGAGCAAGGAGGAGGTGGATTTCAATTTTAAGCATATGCTTTCCAAGATCAACTTTAACTTGACTGCTGGTTTGGGGGGTTCTCCTGTCGTACTCTCATCAGCGCAGATTTCTTTGGAAGGCTTTTCTTCCGACGCTACCTTCAATTTGGCGACTGCAGTCCTGCACAATGCGAATGCCTCGGGCACAATTCATGTGGGAACTAATCGTTCGGCTATCCTGCTACCTCATACCGGAACGGGTGGTCGGGTGTTAACCATTCAACTTGGAGCGCAACAGATGCATTATACTTTTCCGGTAACTGATGCATTTGAGCAAGGAAAGGAATATAATTATACCATTACCGTTAAGAATAAAGAGATAGAAGTGCAACGTGCAGCTATTACCGATTGGCAAACAATAGGTCAGGTTACGGAGACCGAGCCGGTTGCTGCTGACCTGGTGTGGATACCCGAAGGTATTTTTCTGATGGGAAGCCCCAATACCGATACAGATGCCAGTGCCAATGAAAAGCCACAACACTGGGTGCGTTTTGAAAAAGGATTTTACATGAGCAAATATCTGGTTACAATTCAAGATTACTGTGATTTTATTAATGCGAGCAATGTAACCATACCTTCCATCGGGTATATCGCTAATGTGCCGCTCAATGGGAATTGGGTCAGGGGATTTGTCGCTAATAATCAGTATAATGTACCTCGCTACAATGGGACGAAATGGGTTCCCCCGACTGGTTTTGAACATTATCCTATGATGTTACTTACGTTTGAGGGGGCTTTGGCTTATGCGAAATGGGCTGGAGGTACCTTGCCTACTGAGGCACAATGGGAGTATGCCTGTCGTTCGGGGACAGCAACGCGATGGTCTTTTGGTGATGATGAGAATCAGTTGGCCAATTATGCTTGGTATAATCAAGGTAGTTCACAGTTTGACGTTGGAAGTAAGTTGCCTAATCCTTGGGGGCTATATGATATGCATGGTTTGGTGGCAGAATATTGTTTTTCTGCGGGTGATTACCCGCCTGGCGCACAAAATCAAACGGATGCACTGCTTGGACCGGGACCGGCCAACGAGGCAGAAGCGAATCATGCGTTTCGAGGAGGAAGTTATGACATGGCGAGTTTTACAGCAACTCAGACGAGAGCTGCCTACCGTTCATTGAGAGAAGCTTCTTATTTCAGTAACATGCTAGGTTTTCGCATTGTTATTAACCCTTAATTTATACAACATAGCACCGAATTATGTATAGTAACCTCATAACAGTTTTAAGTAGAAAATATTTGTTTCAATTTTTTCTGTGTTGTTTTATGCTGATGTCCTGTCAGGAGAAATTAGATTTAGCTGTCATAGATCCTAATTCGGGGCGTGGGAATATGGCGTTTCAGATTGGAATCATCAATAACACGAAAGTTGATGATAATCAAAAAAATGTGACAAAAGCCACTTTGCAGTCCAGTAAATCGAACGGTAATATGGCATTAACTCCCCCAGTGTCTGCGAGCGATTTTACCGCAAGTTTTAGCGCTGGCGATACGATAGGCATCTTTGTTGTGCCAGCGGGTCAACCATTAACTGCTGGAAATAGCCTGATCGCTAATGCCAAATTGTCTTTTAACGGTACTAAATGGACGGGTGCCGTCAATTGGCCGGCAGGTACCAGTTTTGATTTTTACGCTTATTACCCTTATCGTGCGGGGCTGACAAATCCTGCTTCAATCAGTTTCTCGGTCAAGAAAGATCAAACTATATGGTCGGATTTTCAACAGAGTGACCTGATGTTTGCAAAAGCCGAAGCCATCAACTTGGGCGCTACGGTGCAGCTTGATTTTAAACATCTGTTGAGTTTGGTACAGGTAGAGCTTGAAGCAGGAACGTCGAAAGCCTCTAGTCCGGATGTTGATATGGTCGTTAACCTGACGAATATTATTTGTGATGGGCATTTGGCGCTAGCGAGCGGCACTTTCACCCCGCTATCCGGGCAGCAGAGTAGTGTACGTATGTATCGCGTGGAGCAGCCCGATGATACCGATTATGAAACGAAGTTTACCTATCGTGCACTTTTGCCAGCTCAGATGCTTGAGGGTGGGAAGCGGAGCTTATTTCTGAGTCAATCGGGTCAATCCTATATCCAGCAGCAGAAGAGCTCTTTACAGCTTTTGGGGGGCACCTCACATCGGATAGACGTGCCTCAACTCAAAAATCTCTGGCGAGCGGTATGGATTCCTGCAGGTACTTTTCAAATGGGTAGCCCAGCTACTGACCCCTATGCAGATGCGAATGAAAAGCCACGGCATTGGGTAAAATTGACCAAAGGTTTCTATATGAGCAGGTATGAGGTTACCGTTGCCGAGTATGCTGATTTTCTAAATGCGATGAATATCGTTGGAGGGGGACTTTCTGTACATGTCCCGCTCGATGGAAATATGGTACTCGCTTTTTCCGTATTTCAAAATCTAGTAAGTCAGCCTCATTACATAGATGGAAAATGGAAAGCATTACCAGGTAGTGAAAATGTGCCTATGGCGGTTGTATTTTTTGAGGGAGCCAAAGCTTATGCAGCCTGGGCAGGAGGGGCGTTGCCGACGGAAGCGCAATGGGAGTACGCCTGCCGTGCAGGTACGGAAGATCGCTGGTTTTTTGGCGATGACCCTGCCCAAATCAACAGTTATGCTTGGACTAACCTGCAAGGGACGGGGCTTAAAAGTGCCGCTGTTGGTACCTTGAAACCCAATAGATGGGGATTGTATGATACCTATGGCAATGTAGCAGAATGGTGTCTCAGCAATGGTCCCTATCCGTCTACTGCAACGACAATGGAAACAGCTGTTGTAGATCCATCCATTCCGGATGCTACATCAACTAACCGCTTTGCGCGCGGGGGGAACTTTAATAATGGTTTGATTTATGCGCGCTCAGCGGCTAAAATACAATCGTTGGTTTCTTCTTCGACCTACCTTATCGGATTTCGTATAATAAAGTATCGATAAAATAAGCTTGTCTTAATACCATAGCGTATTGCCGTAAATCACATTGTCATAACTAATAAATTAAAAAGTGAAAATTAAATATGAAAACACAATTGTTAACAGCCTTTTCGGCAGCAGTCCTGTTACTCGGGGCCTGCGCCAAAAATGATACACCTGATGTGGAACATGAGGTGATCAATTTCAGTGGACAAATTAGTCAGCTTAAAGCAACAAGTAACCCTTCGGGGGCGAGCACAGTATGGGCTTCGGGCGATCAGATCGGTATTTTTATGGTTAATCATGGGACCACGACCATAAGCGAAAATAGCAGCAATCGCCAGTACAACTTTAATGGGACTGTATTTGCTCCAGCAACGGGACAGGGGATTTATTACCCTGTTTCGGACAGCAAAGTGGATTTTGTAGCGTATTATCCTTTTGTACCCACAGCTTCTTTGTCGACAGTGCAGCCTATCGATGTTTCCTCGCAAAATGACCTGAGCAAAATTGATTTTCTTTGGAGCAAAGCAACAAATGGCGTGAATGGATTCAATAAAAGCTCCGGAACTCAGGTTCCACTCGTTTTTGACCATAAGCTCAGTAAAGTGGTTATCAAACCTACTGCAGGAACTGGTCTGGATGCTTCCAACGCTGATTGGTCCGCGATGGGAGTTAAGATAAAGGGTATGCAAACCATGTCGAGCATTGACCTGAGCACAGGGACACTGGGAGCAGCTAGTGGCCCTGCGGATATAAGCCCCTTTGTAAAAGCTAGCGGATCAGCCTATGAAGCTATTGTGCTTCCGGCTACCTACGCAACGGCCGGAGCTGTGCGCTTCACCTTTGAGATAGGTAACGATACCTATGCTTGGGCAAGTCAGGCGAACGAACAATTCGAGCCTGGCAAAGAATATACTTATACGATTACAGTGCATAAAACAGGCGTCATATTGGGCAATGTAACTATTAAAGATTGGGATACCGTTAGCCGTACAGGTACGGCAGATTAAACTTGGACCTACTCTTTAAATTGTATTTTTCCATTTGGGCCGATTAATAGGATAATCGGCCCATTTTCTTTTTTATTAGGAAGAATAAGTGGCCCCCAATTTTTTTTTAAGGCGCTGTTTCGCTTTTTTTATACCCTCTATAGAGATGCAAAGAAGCTCACTCATACTCGCATTACTCAGCTCCAGCTTCTGTAAGGCTAATATACGGAGGTCGTTTTCGGTAATTTTTGCATGTTCATCTTTCATCTGTTGTAAATAGTCAGGGTATACCTGGTCAAACGTATGCCTAAACCTTGCCCATCGGTCGTCTGTCATAATATGTGTTTCCATTAAGGCATTGAGGTTCGCTTTTACTTCGGCAATATAGGTTGGATTTTGATTCTCTTCCTTTTTTAGTTCCTCACGCAGCTGTTGAATCGTGATGTCATTTTGCCTGACAGTATCCGTAAATTCGCTGAGCGAGTTTTTTAATATGAGGAGTTCTTGATCGACAAGCTGCTTCTTGTGGTTAAGTTGGAGTTGTTCCCTTTCAAGATTTGCGTTACGTATTTTGATGTTTGCCCTCGACCTATTGATTAATAGAATAACGATAGCAAAAATTAAGACAAGTAGAAGACTCATAAATTGATAAGTACTTTTTACTTTCTGTCTTTTCTCTGCTTCGGACAGTAAGGCGCGGTTATATTTTTCCTGCTCACTCTCCCAGATGATTTTCTGCAACTCTTTGATATTTGTTCTTTTCTCCAATGAATCTCTCAACAATATATAGCGGTTTAAATAGTGAAGTTGTTTGCTCTGCTGTCCTAATCCATGCGAAATCGCAGCTAATGATTTGGCTGCATCCATCTTATATTTCAGAAAGTAGGGTTTGTCTTCCATAAGATGTTCACTCGCCTCTATATGTTTTTTTGCAAGTTGCCATTCCTGCTGGTCAATATACCAGCTTGCTAAAATTAGATTTGCCCGCATGGCATCATTGGGCTCGTGATACCGTAATGAGAGGTCAATATTTTGTTTGACCAGTTCGATTGCTTTTTTTTTATCTCCTGCTTCCCAACTATAATCCGCCATGTTGCCGGATATAATTCCGATCCACACAGAATCTTTTGCTTGTTGAGCTTCGGCCATGGCCTGTTTTAGGTATTTAAGCGCTTCAGGAACAGGATTGTCTACCGATAGGTAGACAGCTATTGAATTGAGTAGATCAATCCGTGCTCTTGAAGCAGGTCTTGCAAAAGGCAAAGCTTCATGAAGATAGTTTACAGCTTTTTTTTGGTCGCCGATATGATTAAAAAAGCTCGCCATAAATTGATAATGTTTTACGGGCAATGGTATTTTTTTTCTGTCTATTCTGGCATTTAGATCATTGGCTCGTAAGAAATAAGGGAAAGCATCGATGACCTTGCGGTATACGAAATTATAATAGCCCTGTCGTATATTCCCGATCATCTCCAGTTCTGGGTTTGGATGCGCTTCGATTAAGTTTCTGGCGTATTTGTAATATTGGTCAGAACGAGCATTTGTATGGTCGAAAGCAACGGAATAACCATCTGCCATGAGCATATAATAGGCCCATTCTAGGGGAATACTGTTGTGCTGTTTGGCTAATGTTTTTATGGGCTCTAATTCCTTTTTCAATAAAGTGGTGTCGCGATTAAAGTGGCTTGGAAGGTTTAACACGGCTTCTATCTGCTGCAATGGATTTTTTATGGCTTGTATTTGGGTGATAGACTGTGCATTTAGTAAGTCAGTGCTTTTAAAAAATAAAATGAGTATAAGTGAAATGTAATACCAATAGACTTTCATCCTCAATAGCGTGAATTTAACGGTTAATATGAATAAAACCACCTTAACTAATTTAATAAGGCAATTTTCGTGTAAAGATAATAAAAATATTTAAGCTTAATAGATGCTTCCTTTTATCTGAGCCTAATATGTGCTTCATCTGTTAAATTAATCGCATGGCGATCGGTTTTAAAAATCCGCCTGGACTTACCAAGCGGATTTTTAAGTTAAAAAAGAGAACTTAGTTGATAAGAAGTGTGTCTGTATAAGACGCTGTAAATACATCAATTGCATTCTTGACAGGTATAAATGAAGACTTCAAAAGTACTTTCTCACCTGTTTTCCAATTTGGTAATACGATCTTCAGCGAATCAGGATGCAAAGACAGATTGGAATTGCAATAGTAAATCGGAGACTTTTTAAGCAGCTTTTTCCATTTCCAATTCTAGCTCACGAGGTGTCTTATATCCAATTGCTGAATGTAATCTGCCTTTATTATACCAATCCTCAATATACCTAAACACAAATAACTTAGCCTCTTGCCTGGTTTTAAAGTTGTAACGGTTGAATTTTTCACTTTTAGCCGTTTTGAAAAAGCTTTCCATTGCACTATTGTCCCAACAGTTACCCTTTCTGCTCATACTTTGAACAACATCGATCTTTAATGCTTTTAACTTGTCTTTAAAGTTATTGCACGCATACTGAACACCTCTATCTGAATGAAATATTAAACCATTTTCTACTTTTCTGGCTTTTAGAGCCCTCTAATGCCGCAAGAGAGGTTTGCTCTGCTGACATTCCTTCACTAAGTGTCCATCCAATAATTTTTCTATCAGCGAGATCCATTACAGCTGTGAGATATAACCAACCCTCACCTGTTTTCAGATAAGTAATATCGCTTACCCATTTAGTGCCTATCTGATCGGCATGAAAGTCCCTGTTCAGAATATTATCACATACCGGGAATTTATGTTTCGAATCTGTTGTTGATATCTTCCATTTCTTGCGGATGATATTCTGGATACCTTCCTTTCTCATTATCCGCGCTACACATGGGCGTGAAATCTGTATACCCTGTCGTTGTAGATCCTTGGTAATCCTTGGACTGCCATATGTACTGTCACTGGAGTCATAGCTGGCCTTTATTTTTTTTAGAAGGTCTTTCCTTGCCTTGATTTTGGAGATATCCTGATCTCTATTCTGCCAATCATAATAACCGCTACTGCTCACTTGCATTACTTTGCACATCTTCCCAACCGAAAAATTATCCTTATGATCTGCTATAAAGCTATATCGTTCCGGTCTCCCTTGGAGAAGATGCTGATGGCCTTTTTTAAAATATCTCTTTCAATTGTGGCATCTTTTAATGCCTTTCTCAACAACTTGTTTTCCTGTTCTAGATTCCTGCTAGTGTCACTGGAATTGAGATCAATTCTCAGATTCAACTCATCAATACGAGAATTGAACCTGGAATCCCTTCGCCGCTTACCCAGCATAGACTCATTTATACCCAGCTCTTTCGCTGCTGATGCTGCTGTCCCTTTTACGTACGACAGTTCTACTGCCATGATTTTAAATTCTGAATCAAAAAAACGTGGTCGCTTACCCATGCCTCAAATTTAATTGTTAACTCTTTTAGTTGTAAATTTTTCCTTTAAAAAAGTCTCCGGTCAAATGTAGCAACTCAACTGGACGACTTGATAAAAGAGCTGGACAACCGGATCTTTTACAGGGCCAACCGGCAGTATGTTATCAATGTCAATGCCATTGAAAGTATATGGATATACGGTCGCAATCAGCTTCGTATTCAAACAAAACCGCAAAGTACAACGCCTATCCTGATCAGCAAAAACAAAGTGGCGGAATTTAAGAAATGGCTCGACCGATGATTAATTATATTTTGACTTTATGCTGCCGAATTTTGACTTTACGCTGGCGCAGGCATCTTTTGTTGTGATTGACCGGGAAAAATGAGGTCTATTTATTTTGAAATCCTACTAAATTCGAAGGGAATCTGGAGACTGTCGCCAGCAACATTGGCCTTCAACTTTTCACCTTCACGCCAGTAGGTGATTTTTTTAGGAAAGGGCAGCGAATCATTATTACACTCGAACAGGCCGTCTTTTAGCATGGTTATCTCAAATGCGATAAAATCTTTCTCATCGGGCGTTTTAACCAATAAATTCCAGTCGCCATCGTATTTTAATAATTGCATTTTTTCCTGATGGATGGTATCCAGGTTTTGCAGGGTAAAAGCAAAACCTGCATATTCAGTGTCTTTGATTTTCTGCCAATATTCAAAAGTCCGTTTATCTTTGGCTTCGTTGGTACGCTGCCATTTTCCCAATAACCAGTCGAAGTTTTCGGATGGCTCATTTTGAATTCCTAGGCATTGGACAAAAACGAGCAGCATGAATACTGAAATCCAAACGTTGATTAATTTTGCCATCTTATATTTCGTTTTAAAGTTTTATCAACTGATGATTGTAACTTGTGAAACAGGTATGCAACATAAACAAGGGGTTTTGTTGTCCCTATGTGAATAAATTTAATGAAAAAAAATCGGAGTTTGAAAAGTATTATCTTGGTAGTCACTTTGTTAATTTAGCTTAATGTTTGTTAAATCGGATCTACCCTAAGCAAACATTTATAAATAATTCGTTATTTAGGTATAAAAGGAAACAGGATGATGTCCGATTTTAAAAAAAATATGCACCTGGCAAATCGCGCCGGATTTGGGATGAGCCTAAAGCAGATTACGACTTTTGAACAGCAGTCTACCGCAGTACTCTGGAAGCAATATGCTCAGGAACATGAATTTCATCCCATCAGTTTCAATACGGACCAGACTGACGTCAATTATAATGCGCTTTCCAAGTTGAATGCCGCAGACAAAAAGCAGGTGCAGCAGCTCAACCGAAAGCGTAATATTGAGATCAACCTTAATTTCCTGAATGAAATGGTGCATAGCGAAGATCAGCTCAGGGAGAAGATGGCCTTTTTTTGGCACGGACATTTTGCTAGCCGGGTTATCAATTCCAATTTTAGCGCCCATATCCTCAACGAAATCAGAAAAAATGCGCTTGGAAATTTTCGGGATCTGCTGTTCGCCGTTTCCAAAACTCCGGCTATGCTCAATTTCCTCAACAACCAGCAGAATAAAAAAGACCATCCCAATGAAAACTTTGCCCGGGAAGTGATGGAACTCTTTACGATGGGGCGTGGCAACTATACGGAATCGGATGTGAAGGAAGCTGCGCGTGCATTTACGGGCTGGTCATACGATAAGGATGGCCAGTTCTTGGTGCGTAAAAAGTTTCATGACTCGGGCAGCAAAACATTTTTGGGAAGAACCGGAAATTTCGACGGCAATGCTATCCTGGAAATTATCTTGGAACAACCCGCTACGGCCCGATTTATCACCGATAAACTCTACCGTTTTCTGGTCAACGAACAAGTGGATCAGAAAATCGTCGACACGCTGAGTAAAGATTTCTTCGATTCAGGATATGATATCAGGCGGTTGCTAGACCGTGTATTTACGGCAGCCTGGTTTTACGACTCCAAAAATGTGGGCAACAAAATAAAGTCACCGGTAGAACTCATGGCCGGTATCATGCGCATGTTACCCATGGAAATAGCGAATCCTGAAAACCTGATTGTTTATCAAAAGTTGCTGGGGCAGATGCTCTTGTATCCGCCGAATGTGGCGGGATGGCCGTCGGGAAAAGCCTGGATCGACAGCTCGACCTTATTACTACGGATGCAGATTCCACAGATATGGACCGGCCTGCGCCCGCTGGACCTTGATGCGCAGAATGACGACGACCTCGACATGGGTTTAAAACAGTCGCGGGCGCTGGCTAAGGCCTACAAAAATCCCAAAATATCCATTGACTGGGATGGGGTAGAGGCTGCATTTGCAGATCGGGATCCCTTTGAGCTCTTGCTGCAGCAGCAACCTTCCTTTGGTAAAACACTGCGCGATAGCTACGCTGGGGGAAGCCGCCGTAGGACTATTATTGAAGTAATGAGTATCCCCGAATATCAACTCTGTTAATCGTAAATAGGAAGCCATGATCATCAAAAGACGCCAATTTCTCAAAGCAGGTTCGCTCGCAACAGCATCTCTACTGCTGCCCAATTTCTTAAAAGCCATGTCTTTGCCTGAAGCGCTGGAAAGGGGACATAAGGTGTTGGTCATCTTGCAGCTTAGTGGCGGCAATGATGGGCTGAATACTATTGTTCCGATGCGCAATGATATCTATTTTCGGGAAAGGCAGACGATTGCGGTCGATAATGCACTAACGCTCACAGAAGAAGCAGGTATTCATCCGGCTTTACCTTTTTTCAAGACACTTTATGATCGTGGCGAACTGGCTGTACTCAACAATGTCGGTTATCCCGAGCCCAACAAATCGCATTTCCGCAGCATGGATATATGGCATAGTGCGAGCCGAAGCGACGAATACCTGGAGAGCGGCTGGATAGGCCGCTACCTGGATCAAGCCTGTTACGACTGCGGTCATCCAACGCAAGCTCTGGAAGTGAATGATATGCTGAGCCTTGCCCTCAAAGGAAAACAGAAAAAAGCGTTCGCGTTTAAAGACCCCAAGAAGCTTTATCAGACCAGCCGTGAAGAGTACTTTAATACACTCTATCAGGAACATAAACATCAGCATGAAGAGGAGACAGTCGCCTATCTGTATCAGACCCTGGGTGATACGATCAACAATGCCGACTATATTTTTGAACAGAGTAAAGCCAGGAAGACCGCAGCAGCGTACCCCGATTCGGTGCTTGGAAAGGATCTGAAGACGATATCCTCGTTGATTAAATCAGATATCAATACACAGGTATATTATCTGCAGATCGGTAGTTTTGATACGCATATCAATCAGCAGCAGCGGCAGGAGAGCTTATTCCACACCATCAACGATGCCGTGGAGGCGTTTGTGGACGACCTCAAGAAAAATGGCCTTTTTCAGCATGTCATGGTGATGACCTTTTCGGAGTTTGGTCGCAGGGTGGCCCAGAATGCCAGCAATGGCACGGACCATGGCACGGCCAACCAACTTTTTTTTCTATCTGGAGGATTGAAAAAACAGGGCCTGCTCAACGCGCTGCCCGACCTGACCCAGCTCAATGAGGGGGATCTCCAGTATACGGAAGATTTTCGAAAAGTATATGCTACACTATTGAAAAAATGGCTCGATGCAGATTCAGCCAAAATATTGGGTTGGAAAAATGGGATTTATGATTTTATCTAGCCAACTGCGACGTCTTTCTTGTTTATTTTTCTTGTCACAGATTCCATATAAGGAATGATACAAAACCATATTGTTTCATTTTCATACGAACAATTCTACTGTTTGGTTGTTTAAATTAGAGAAAATGTAATTTAATGTGCTTTATATTAGAATAAAAGCAACATAACACTCTTTTTGTTTCTAAACCTTACATTTTTAATAAAATAAATACTGATATGAACAATTTAGAAGTGAACGATGTCCAGCAACATTGGAATAATTTTATTTCCTCTGCCATTGCCTGGGCGCCCCGTATTATTACTGCCGTAATTTCTGCTTTACTTATTTATCTGATCGGATCCTGGATCATCCGCCTAATCAAACGGATGATAGACAAGGCATTTGAGCGGCGACAAATGGATGTCTCCTTGCAGCGATTTTTAAGCAATCTCATCAGTTGGATTTTAAATATCTTATTATTTATCGTTGTCGTTACACAATTGGGGGTGCAAACCTCGGCATTTGTGGCCATTATCGGTGCAGCAGGTCTGGCCATAGGTCTGGCCCTGCAGGGATCCTTGTCCAATTTTGCCGGCGGTATACTGATTTTACTCCTCAAGCCTTTCCGCGTGTGCGATTACATAACTTCCACTACAAATATCGCGGGTACGGTGACAGAAATTGATATCTTCAATAACAAGTTAAATACACCACAAAATCGACAGGTGGTTGTTCCAAATGGGGTGTTGTCAAATAGTAGCATCACCAATTATACAAACTTGGAACACGTCGCACATGGTTTGACATTGGCGTTGCCTACGATGCTGATCTGAAACAGGCAAAAGAAATACTCCTCAATATCGTTAGAAGCAATGAATTTGCCTTTAAAGAGCCGGCGCCGCAGGTGGTGGTGACAGAACTTGACGACAGTGCAATCAATCTTTCTGTGCGCGTCACGACTTCCAACGAAAACTTTTGGACCATGCAGGAACAGCTGATCATTGACTGTAAGGAAGCTTTGGATAAGGCTGGGATTGAAATTCCATTTCCGCAGCGCGATGTACATATCCGAAATAATTCCTAATTGAGGAGAGAGGCTATCGACTGGTAGAAGAAATCCGCGCTATGTTAACTTTTTTCTCCATGCTGAATATAGTGCAGCACAAAGCCGTTTGAGCGAACTCAGACGGCTTTGATTATTGAAACGTAAATGAATGTTAACCGGTAGAAGATTGGTGATTGTCCCCTATGTCCTTTTTTATCGGTTTATTATCCGGTTATGGAGGGCGCTATAGGGCTGATACTTTTACTAACCAAAAGTAGGTATTCAATTTACATATTTCCGCCAGCTTTTCTTTACCAATTTACTCAATTTTTAGTGGAAGAAAAGATAGTTGAAAATAAAGTATACTAATATTGTAGATTTTATTTTATGTTTACTATATTTGTTTTATCAACCTAGGAGATAAGCTTGGGGCTGATCGCCTTCGGATTTATCAAGTTCTTTCCCATGCAGATGCCATTTCCATCACTTGCCAATCTGAATACCGATATCGGTGAATATGCCCCCTTTAAGTTGTATTGGCAAATCGTCGGTGTATCCTATAAATATGAGATCTTTTTAGGCTTTTTGGAGATAGCGGCGGGAAGCCTGCTCTTCTTTCGGCCCACGGTCGTAATAGGAGCCATTATCAATGCTGGAGTCCTCTTTAACATTGCCCACGCCAATATTGCCTACGATGGCGCAGTTCATGTATACAGTTCATATTTTGTATTGCTTTCCCTTTTTCTATTGCTGCAGTATCTGCCTGCAATCTGGAAGCTTTTTATCCTGCGCGAACCAGTAAGCACCTATTACTATGTGCCCAAGTTTGTCAGGAAGTGGAATAAGCCATTTTATTTTGGCCTAAAGGCGACCATTGTGGTCCTGTTTATTTTCGTTTATGGCTTTTATCGCTATGAACGATTCTATGATGAAGGGCGTCTAATAGAACCCATACTTCCTGGGCTAGCAAAAGCTGCAGGACATTGTGAGGTTTCGAGTTTTCTGCTGAATGGAAAGTCTCAGGCTTATTCACCTGCCGATTCGGTACGCTGGCATGAGGCCTTTTTCGAACGATACTCAACCTTGGTCTACAAGGTCAATAAAGCCAATTCGATCGATCTTGGCAATGGTACCCCAGCTTTAAATGATGTGCTCAAAACTTACGAATTTACAGGCCGGGCCGGAGGGAAGAACTACCTCTACTATGAAATAGACTCGACAGAACATGCACTGTATCTGATCGATAAAAATCAGAAATTTAGTAAGGAACAACGTAAAAAACTAGATGAAAAACTAGATGTGGGACTGAAAGCGCTGTATGGAAAAGCGCAGGGCGATAGTCTGCATGTGCTGAAATGGGTGTACGAACGACCAACAGCAGAACAGATCAAACTCAAAGGGCTGGATGCTAGTGGTAATAACCTCTAAATTACCCTCAATCGCGTCAAAGAATCCTATCTCACCGGTAAAGAATGGTATATGAAAAATACACTATTTACCTACTAATTGTCTAAAAAAAAGAATGTTATGAATAGAAGATCATTTATCCATCGTTCAGCTGTCCTTTTTACCCTTGCTTCGGCAGGTCAGGGGGTATTCTGTTTTGGAAATACCAATAATTTAGCGAATGGCTATAGCATCAGGCAGTTTGAAGATGAAGGCCTGGTACAGTTTTCCTATGCGATCTTGGCCGACAAGAAAATTGTGCTTGTGGACCCGGCCCGTGATCCAAGGCCCTATTACGCTTATGCAAAGGAGCAGGGAGCGAAAATTATCGCGGTTGTGGAAACACATCCGCATGCTGATTTTGTGAGTTCCCATCTGGAGATTCATCAGGATCTGAAAGTTCCGGTTTATGTCAGCAAGCTTGTCCGTGCGACCTATCCCCACCATACTTTTGACGATGGCGATACCTTAAAGATTTCGGACCATATTGTTTTGCATGCCATCAATACAGCCGGACATTCACCAGATAGCATCTCTGTTTTGCTAAAAGAAAATGGTCGCGATGTGGCGATCTTTTCGGGGGATGCGGTATTGATTGGTGGAGTTGGAAGGCCCGATCTGCGTGAGTACTCGGGAGAACAGGCTACGCAGCGTGAAAAACTGGCGCGGCAGCTCTACCACACCGTCCATGATATCTATGCAAGGTTAGGCGATCAGGTGCTTTTGTATCCAGCTCATGGCGCTGGATCACTTTGCGGAAATGCGATAAAGGGTGCTAAGCAAAGTACCATTGGTGCTGAAAGAACCCATAATTTGGCTTTTCAGCAAAAATCGGAAGAAGCGTTTGTCCAGCAGATTCTGGCAGACCGTCCGCCTGTACCGATTTACTTCCCTTATAATGTAGCATTGAATCGTCGGGGAGCAAAGCCATTATTGGCTTCTTTGTCGGGTATTTCAGTGGTTTCGGCAGCGGCGGTGCCCCAGGCGCTGAGCACTGTCCTCGATACCCGCCCCGCTTCAGAATTTAAGGCGTCACATTTTCCGGAGGCCATTAATATTCCCGAACGTAGCAAGTCAGAATCTTGGGTAGGGACTTTTATTGAACCGAAAGACGGCTTTTATCTTGTTGTCGATACCAAAGAACACGGTCAGGTGCAGCTCGAAAAGCTGGCTAAAATTGGCTATGAACAGTTTGTTAAAGGTATCGTGTTGTATGGGGATTTCGCGGGACAGCCTTCGACAGCTTTTGATCAGGCTGCATTTGACAGGGCGCAAGAGCAATATTTTATAGTGGATGTACGCACGGCCGAGGAAGTTAAGACTGGGCCTGTTTTCAAAGGGGCACATAACATTCCGCTAGCCGAATTGAAGGCGCATATTGCCGAGCTACCAGTGGATAAACCTATCGTTGTGCACTGCGCTTCGGGCTATCGCTCGGCCATTGCAAGCAGCCTCATCAGTGAATGGGCGCCAAAAGCGCAGGTCTGGGATATCGGTGAACATATTAAAAGCTACAAGCAATCGGTGAATTAACAAGAGGATTACACTTAAATGCATACATGATATGAAAGATTTAAAATTATTGGCTAGCATGTTATTAGCAGTGGCGGTGTTGCTCAATGTGACTAACTGCCAATCCAGGCAGGATACGAAGGAAGCCGTAAAAAATAGTCAGGTTTCGTTGAAAAAGCAAGAAGGAGTTCGCTTTAAGCAGGAACTTGAAAGCCTGAATAAAACGAACAAAGTGCCGGTACAAATTCCCGACAATCCGCGGATCGTCTATGCGACCGAACAGGATGTGCTGGAGCTTGAAAACGGTATTGTCCTTTTTGGATGGCCCAGCTGTCCCTGGTTTCGGAATGCCATAACGCCGCTGCTGGAATTTGCCCAGGAGGAAAAGGCGGCTATTTATTACCTCAATATTCACGATATCCGGGATCTTAAGGAGAAAGATAAGGACGGTAAAGTGATCACGACCAAGGCCGGTAGCCCGGGTTATGAAGCTATTTTGGCAAAATTTCACGATATCCTAAATCCTTATACAGCTGTGGGGATTGATTCCATTAAACGGATTTCTTCGCCGACGGTATTATTTATTGAAAAAGGTAAAGGCGTGCATAAGGTTGTTTCTACGGTCGTTTCACAGACCGATCCGAAAATCAAGCTTGATAGTACACAGCGAAAGGAGCTAAAACAACGGTATCGCGCCTATTTTTTGGATGAACATATTATATAAATGATATTTCTTATAAAGTTGTTTGATAGGATTGTATATAAGTTCTAAAGATGGGTGCGGCCCGGAAAATAAATACTTTCAATGCAGGTGAAAATTTGTATCCAAGGGCATAAGTTATAGTAAGGGAATCAGTAGCTGAAAAAGCCATAAGGATACATGGTGTCAACATTATCGTAAATTAAATGGATAACATATGAAAAAAATAATCAATCTTGGACTTTTAGCGTTTGTTTTAACGACATTTACAGTCTCCTGCGGATCTGCAGGTAAAAAAAAGGATAATAGCAAATCGTTGTCCGATTCTACTTCGTCAAAGCGCTCAAAAAAGGAACAACCCAATACAGGCTGCGACTAGGAGTCATTAAAAACTAGCTTATGCGAAAATTTGATGCAATCATTATTGGTTCGGGACCAAATGGACTTGCTGCAGCGATTACCTTTCAGCAGCAGGGGCTGAGCACGTTGCTGATTGAGGGTGCCGATACAATCGGTGGGGGAATGCGAACCAAGGAACTTACAATTCCGGGTTTCAAACATGATGTCTGTTCGGCAATTCATCCCATGGCTATGGCATCGCCATTTTTCAGGAGTTTACCTTTGGAAGCATTTGGGCTATCTTTTGTTAAGCCTGAGTATGCGGCAGCACACCCATTGGACGAAGGGGAAACGGGGATTCTTTACCATAGTCTTGCCGAAACGGTAAAGGGTTTGGGGACGGATGGTGAAAGGTATCGTAAGCTGGTGGAAAAGGTCGTGACAGTTTGGGAGGGCCTTGCGACCGATATTATGGGACCATTATCCTTTCCGAAGCATCCTTTGTCTTTAGCCTCGTTTGGGCTGGATGCACTTCAGCCGGCAAGCTGGACAGCAAAGCGCTTTACTTCCGTGCAGGCACAGGCTTTATGGGCAGGGATGGCGGCTCATGGAATTCAGCCCCTAGACAACTGGACAACTTCTGCAATTGCCATTGTACTTGCGGCGGTAGGCAACAAATATGGCTGGCAAATACCGATTGGCGGCTCACAATCCATTGCCAATGCGCTGTTAGGCTATTATCAATCGTTGGGCGGGGAGATCCAAACAGGTTTTTGGGTAGAGGATGTTCGCGATCTGCCGTCCCATAAAGTTCTACTCTGTGATATCACACCCCGGCAGTTGTTGCAGCTCAAAGGTATAGGTCTTGCTAGCGGCTACCGCAGGCGCCTCGAAGGCTTTAGACAGGGAATGGGGGTATTTAAAGTCGATTGGGCGTTATCAGAAAAGACGCCTTTTAAAGATCTGCGCTGTCAGTGTGCGGCTACGGTGCATTTGGGAAATACCTACGCCGAAATTGCCGAAAGCGAGCAGCGGAGCCATCTTGGGAAGCAAGTGGATAAGCCTTTTGTGCTGTTTGCGCAACAGAGTGCGTTTGATTCCACTCGTGCTCCCGAAGGCAAGCATACGGGATGGGCGTACTGCCATGCTCCTAATGGGAGTAGGGTCGATTATACCGAAGCGATCGAAAATCAGATTGAGCGCTTTGCGCCGGGTTTTAAAGAAACCATTCTGGCCAAGCATAGCTTTTCTCCTATGGAGCTCGAAAAGTATAACCCAAATTACATCGGTGGTGATATCAATGGCGGTATTATGGATGTTTCGCAGTTGTACAGTAGGCCCATTTTGGCTCTAAATCCATACCGAACCTCTGTCGACACGATTTATCTCTGTTCATCATCGACGCCTCCGGGTGGTGGGGTGCATGGCATGTGTGGTTATCATGCTGCACGGACAGCACTCAAGGAACATTTCGGTTTGCTGTTGTAAACCACGCCGAATAAGCATTTCCTTATCTGCCTCTTTTTGTGGTACTTGTGGCTACAGGTTGGAAGAGAATACCTACTTGGATTTTAGGACAAAGGACAGTCTGTTATTCCAGGGAGCTACAAATTCTGCTGAATTGCAAGCTGTACTTGCCCAGTTGCCACAGAATAAGTGATTTTAGCCGTTTTTTTATTTTTCCGCAGCATAAAGTCTTTAGAAAAAATAAGCTAATGGCTGTGAGTTTCTAATTTCGGCAGTATTTTTGCAATATAGGGCTACGAAAACACCCCAAATAATATGTTGCATTAGGCCAAGATAATTTCTTGGCCTTTTGTATGTAATTCCCCCTTTCGTATGTAGACAATATCCCAGGTTAATACTTATGATGGCAATATCGGTTTCGATGTTGCTTTTTCTATCGCTAAATACTAAATAAAAAGAAATAAATCGATAAGAAGAAATAAATCGGTGCGTACGGCAAGTATAAACTTAGGAAAGACACTTTGGCCGGGGTAAGCTGGGCTCCTGACGCAATAAAATGCCTACCAAGCTATGATGCCGAAAAAGGAAACTTTAACACAGGTCAGGCAAAAGTTCATCTTGCCATCGCAGGGCGTACTACAGATGGATGGTATCCGATGGGTAAAGTTGATGTGTTATAAAGAGAACAATGTGTAACTATCTATTTATATTAACTAGGTCAAATGTCTTATTAATATAGATTTATTATTTTTTATTTTTGATATTGTGCCAGTTTGTCAGCCGTATACATAGGTACTCAATAGGCTTTAATGAAGTGTCTTGATTTCCGAAAGCAGTGTTTGTAAATAGGGCTATCCTAGACTTTGCTACAGGAGAATGCGGTCAACTTGTGCATTATCTTGACGAATGGGGTCAAGGGCCGGCTCACTTCGTTGTTTTTGTGTGCTGAACGCCTCAATTTAGCTTTTGTGGGGATGGATTAGACTCTGGTTTTTGCCATGGAAATGTCGATGGTGCGCTGTTATTTTATAGGGATGTCGGACTGGCTCCATTCGGAAAATCATGAGCCGTAGAGCAAATAAATTAGAGTTGTTGTGTTTTTAACAAATATGCTAATTATTTATATACAGTGTATTGTGTGTTTTATATCAATTAAAAGTATAGGTTTTGTTTTACCTCTTAAAGGCCGCTAAGGTGTCTTTGAAAAGACGATGTGTGGGATGAAAGGATGAAATGATTGTGGAAAAAAATCCATAAATTAGGGGAACTAAACAAGCTGTTTTATGAATGGAAAATTTATCCTAAAAGCTTTCTTATTATTTGCGCTTTGCCTGATCCATGTAATCGGTCATACGCAGGAAAGCAACAACAATAAGAAATTGTGGGCAAAATCAATTTTGAATCAAAAGGCGCCAAAACTTGAGGTGGAGCAGTGGCTCACAGATGTGCCTGATACAAAGGGTAAGTTTATCCTTATTGATTTTTGGGCTACTTGGTGTGGACCCTGCCGGAAAGTAATTCCCGAACTCAATGAATGGCATAAGAAGTATGGTGATAAACTCGTGATCATTGGCCTTTCGGATGAAAAAGCAGAGGTCATTAAAAAGGCGAAGGAGATTAAAATAGATTATTTCTCAGCGATTGATACGAAAGCGAAGTTGAAGAAACAGCTCGAAGTTCAGGGAATACCACATTGCATTCTAGTGGATCCTGAGGGCATTGTGCGTTGGGAGGGTTTTCCGACGTTAGAGGGGCATGAGCTCACCGATGATGTTGTTGCTCATATCATCAGAAAGTATTCCAGAAAGCGCGGGAGATTCAAGGATAGCAGTCCATACTTTCTGCGACAGGAAGAAGTGATGTTGGCTGGATTGTAAAAAGTCCTCCATATGCCAGACCGATCAATCGTCCGATTTTTTGCCGTACTTGGGTATGGAATAGATAAAAAAAAAGTGTAACGGTTGCCCGTTACACTTCGCAAGAAGATAAATAAATTATCTTCTTGTGTGTTTACTTAATTATGCGATACGTACGTTAACAGCATTAACGCCTTTTTTACCGTTTTCTACATCAAATGTTACACTGTCATTTTCGCGTACTTCGTTGATTAAACCAGATACGTGTACGAAAATGTCGTCTCCACCACCAGCAGGCGTAATAAAACCAAAACCTTTTGTTTGGTTGAAGAATTTAATAGTTCCTTCTTGCATTGTTTTATAAATTATATTAAAGTAATCTGTACTGCACTATTGTGATAAATGAATATGAACAATAGTTAATCGATTTTTTGCAAGAAATAGGATCTGATTTTAATGATCTTGGATTGACTCAAGTCCAAAAAGGTCTTTACCTCCGTTTTGCTAACAAAAAAGCTTCTGAAAATGCGAAAACTGAGTGTTAAGTATAACTTGACGATTTCAGATAAGCAAAGGCGGAGCCGATTATAATACAAATTTAAGTATAAAATATTGATATATACAGTGTTTTGTTATTTTTTATGAAATAAATCCTATGCAGGCTCTGTGTTAGCATAATAGCTACACGATGTAGTGGCAAAATTACATTAAACCCGATAAGTAAAAGCATTGATATTCATACCGGCGCCAACAGACGCAAATAGGATGATATCGCCTTCTTGAAGGGATTGATTGTCTAACTGACCACGGGCAATGAGATCATAGAGCGTAGGAATGGTTGCTACGCTGCTATTTCCAAATGTATGGATGGTCATTGGCATAATATCGGGCGGGGGTACTGTACTGTATAGTGCATAGAATCTCATCAGAATGGCTTCGTCCATCTTCTCGTTGGCCTGGTGGATCAGTATTTTTTTGATTGCCGTGATATCGATATCCGCTTTTTGAAGGCAATCCTGCATGGCTAAAGGAACTTTGCTGAGTGCAAACTCATAGATTTTACGTCCTTTCATTTTAATATACCGTATATCGGGGTTCTGCTCTTGTTGATAAGAGCTCCCAAAATTGAGATAGTTCGCTTCCTCAAGCGCATAAGTTGCACTTTCATGTGATAGGAGCCCTTGCTCTGTCGTAGTGGCTTCGATGATTACGGCGCCAGCGCCATCCGCATAGATCATCGAATCTCTGTCAAAAGGATCTATAACACGGGAAAGCGTCTCTGCGCCAATGACCATACAGCGCTTTGCCATACCTGATTTTATGAAAGCGTTGGCATGCAATACGCCTTCGTTCCAACCCGGACAGCCAAATAGTAGATCATAAGCCACACATTTTGGATTGCTGATACCGAGCTTTTTCTTCACCCTGCTTGCTAAACTTGGTACAGTATCCGATTGGATTTTGCCAGATTGCACATCGCCATAATTATGTGCAACAATAATATAGTCCAATGTTTCAGCAGCTATACCGGCGTCTTCAATGGCACGTTGACCAGCTAGGAAAGCAAGGTCTGAAGCCACTTGGTCAGGATCGGCGTAGCGGCGTTCCTCAATGCCGGTGATTGCCTTAAATTTTTCAATGACAGAAGCCGGCTCCTTGAACGGCAACCCATTTTCATCCAAAAAAAGATGGTCGGCGAAGTCTGCATTGGTTATTTTTTTTGATGGAATATAACTGCCAGAACCGATAAATCTAATGTTCATAATTGTTTCTCCGTACGTATTGTGTTTAAATATATTTCGACGATCATCCCCTTATGCTATGCTGATTCCTTATGGTCGTATACATTCACATTTCTGGCGGCTTATTTCCTTCTCAGCCTTAATTTACTAAATATTATCGGGATGGCGCTAATTTTCTTTCTCACACCAGTCCAGCAGTGGCTTGTATAAGCTCTGAATATCTTTCGGGTTATTGTCTTTATACAGGCGGAACAATTCGGCGTTAAATTCATCTGCTTTGGGAAATCCTTTTTTATTGACCATCATATCGTTGACGTTTTCAACAATCTGGCCAAAAAGATCATGATCATTTCCAAATTTATCGTAACAATATAAGATGAAAAGCCCCCAAGTTAAATACTCATCAAATACTTTTACCGGACTTGGATAATGAACTGTACTTTTGTTTTCTATATCGACCCATAAGTCCCTATTATTGAATATGGTATCAATCTGTTTTTTGTTTTTTTCGCTCAATGGACCTACGTAGTTGTGGTCTATCTCCGTAAAAATAATGCGTGTATTGAATGCTTTTTTGAATTTGGGGCTCCAGGATTCGTCTTCGCGGAGGGTGGGTAAAAAAAGCAAAATTTCTTTGAAACCTTTGTACTTGAAGGTGTGAGTAGCATTCATTCCGGCAATCAGGGGGGAAGTCAATACACGATAGCTATTGATTGTATAATCGAACTTCTTTTCTAACCATTCTTTTTGCTCGGCAATGGAAGCATACTCCTGATATGCTGTACGAAGGCTGTCGTAATAGCCTTGATGATCTTTGTAGAATGCCCGGTATCCGCTCTTTCTGGCGAATTCTTCCAGGTCGTTTTTATAAGCAGGGATAGGATTTGATTTCACTTGATAATTTCCAACTCCTCTCGCTGGAAAAATATAGATGTTTGTAGGTACTAATTGGTCGTTTTTGAACTTAAAGCCATATACATTGGCTGCTAAGAGGAAATAGTTGGTTAGATTCGCTCGCAGTTGCTGGTCAAATTTCTTTACGATAGGCAGATTGGAAAATGGGGTAAAATGCGCTTTGACCTCTTCAATATACGCCGTATTCTGCTTGGTCATGTTTGGATTTTCCTTACCAAAGTCAGTTATCGCAAAGATAATATAGAAGAGTTCCTGTGCTTCATTGATTTCAACAGTTGTCTTGCCGTCGTTTTGGGCAATGTAGGCTTTGCTAAAATCGACGTCTTTTTCTTGGCAGATGGCCACGTTAGCCAGTAACACAAAGCATATTAAAATAAAAAAGATATTCCTTTTCATCGTATCGTTATTTCATATAATTATTGATAAGACATGTTGCTGACAACGTAACGTTTTACCGGTTATGGTCATGTCTGATTGGGGATTTCACTATGAAATGAAATATTCCCGACTGCAATTATAGGGAGATTTCTGCTTGTTTTATAATAAAATTTGTACAATTAGAAATGAATTCGGGTAATTGAAGAGGCTCTATATCATCAATAGCAAATAAATAACTTGCCAGGTTATCAGCCATAAGGGGTTGGAGCTGTATCACACAGTGGTTACAAAAGTACAAGGTGATGGGCAAGCCCGTATGGGGGAAGATTCGTACCTGCTTCGTACCTTATTCGGATGCGATACAGATATTGTACAGGTGCTGAACAGATATTGTCCAGACCCTAAACAGGAATTTTCTGGTGAAAAGCTGGTCAATAATTGTTGCAAGTCTGTTCATCTCCGAAGGTGGTACGAACACAATACGAACGCAAGCCGAAGACATTAGCCCACGACACAAAAAAACAAACGGTTAGCCTGCAGCAAAAAGTGGATTGGATTGGAAAAGCTCCAATGGAATTGAAGCCTTCATCTGGCGCCCTTTTTGAGCGTTAGATGAAGGCTTTATGTTTTAGTTAAATAGATATGCTGCAGGACTTCGCTGCGAAAAAGAATACAGCGAGCCATATGAGTCCTTTGGCCAGAAAGAAGAGAAATGCTCCAATTCCGGCACGCTTAAGCCATTTAGATTTGTTATCTTTTTGCTCCATTTATGGGATTAAACACGAACACTCCAATTTTAGTTCGCACTGGCAATAGGAGTGAATACTTCGCCAAAGTTATAAAAAGTTTGGTTTGCAATCTCTACTGCGCGATCGTAAGTCGCCGGATCTTCTGAATATTTGTTTAATACGGCTGTAAAACCAGCCCACATCTCACGGCTATTTTCGCCATAACCTTCGAAGAAAGAAGTTCCTTTGGTAACACCATATTTGTTGAGCATCTGCACGATATACGGACCACCCATGATTGAACCTTCCAAAACATATAATGATGCAAGTGCTTCCTGTACATTTGCTACAGCTGGAGCATTTGCTTCCGGCAGGCTATCTACGTTGCCACCCAGAGCTTCGATGTCGCTTTTGATGTAAGATGAGTTGCGGCGTTCGGCCAAATCTGGCAATACTTCTTCGGTTACAAAAGGAGCGATACTATCTTCTACGGCACGGAAATAAGCATAAAAGCCTTTCAATACTTCGGCGTAATCTGCTTCTGAACGAATATTTTTCAATTGGCGCACGATCGTTCCTTCTACGTTTTGGTGAGCTGCGTGCGTTTGCTCTTTGATATGTTGACTTAACATGTTCTTATTTTTATTTATAACGATTCTATACAAAGATTCGTATTTATTTCCACAAATTTATGCTGTTTTCTGCTTTATCATCTATGAAAAATGGTTTTAATTTAAACATAAGTATGACTAAATCCGGCTGCAATAAGTTTCTTACTTTAACCTAAAGTTTGTTTTAAGTAGCAAATTTTCGTCTGCTGGCATCGAAAAATAAGTAACCGACGAAATTGCTGTGCGGTTTTCGTCTTTTGTAATGTCCTTTAGCGCTGCTGCAAGCCAGGCTTCCTTTGGATCCCCGGGATGGCGGGAGGTTTCTACCGGAGCTAAGGCCAGGTCGACGGGTATGCCATCAAAATAATCACACCAGCCATTGGCATTCCGGATGAGAAATGAAGCTAGGTATACATCGAAATCTCCAATGTGGACTGAAAAAAAACCTACGGGTTTGCCAAATGTCTGCTGACCAATCAGGCGTATCGGAATATAAGGTTTGAAACTGCTGATCAGGAGTTCGCTTGCCGAAGCCGTGCGTTCTGATACAATGCATGACAGCTGCTGTAGTGAATTGAAATGTCCCTTTTTGATAAAGTAATGCGTATTGGCTTTTTCACTATAATCCACATCGGCGAGGGTGGCAGGGCGTCCTTTGTATTGGACCACTTTGCCATTGGCATCCAGATAGGGTTGCTTAAGGAGTAGTTTTGCTTTGCCTTGCTGTACATTCGGATGAAATTGTTCGCTGAACATAACTTTTTTATCCAGTTTGGCTGGGCTAATGAGGTTGGCTAAATATTCTGCCGTTTCCACATAACCGCCACCGTTATGTCGTAGATCGAGGATTAAATGAGTAACTTGCTTTTGAGCCAGTTGGGCTGAAAGCTGATCCAGTTCGGCCTTCACTGTCTGGAGCTGAGGAAAAGAGGGAATGTAAAGATAAGCAATCCGTTTGTTTCCCACAGACCAGTAGGACAGGTGTGTAGCATACTTGTAGGGTGTTTCTATGCTGGCTATGTGACCACTACTTTTCTTGTCGTTACGACGACGCTCCAGATATGAATATTTGGGTTTATTGGGGATGGTCGACAATTCGTAAGGTCTATCTTTCTTGTGCAAAGCGTATTGGCTGAGGGCAAAAAGTTCACGTTCATAGGCCGTTTGCTCGGGTTCTATTTGGGCATATTTTGTCCGCGGATCAAAGGTGGTATACGAAGGGAGAGCTTCCTGCCAGCGGTAGAGCTGTTTGGCATACAGGTAGATTGAGTCGAGCGTCAATTCTTTTTTTGTTCCTGTTTTTGGACTAATAAATTCATCGGGCAGCGTTGTTGTCTTACTGCCGTTCTGACAAGCTGTTATAGCAGTTATTGTAACTAATAGACCAACTATTGGGCGGATTCGATTCATGATTTGATGCGCATTTTGTTCCTTATGTCTGTAGTAGCTTCGCTACAAAATGGGTAATTATCTGAAATTTAATACTTTTTTACTTTTTTATTTCATATAAAAGCCTAATTTTGTGCCAATTTATTTAATTTTTGATGCCTCCGCTACTGTGGAGTACTCAAAATGTCCCAAAGGTATCCCCTTTGGGATTTTTTATTTTAGGGCAATACAGGTCGCTCTGTTTTGCTTGGCACATTGGATAAACTCTCCAAAAAAGCCAAGATATTTTCCTGTTCTTTACTACTTAATCGGACATTTTGGATATGTGGCGATAAGGTGCCATTGACCTGTTGTCCTGTCTTTTGGGGCATCCCTTGACTCAGTAGGTTGATCAGTTCACCTAAGCTCGAAATACTACCATTGTGTAGGTAAGGGGCAGTATGGACCACATTGCGCAGACCCGGTGTGCGAAATTTACCTTTGTCTGTTTCCAGGCCTGTTGCCTCAAAGCGACCATTGTCCAAGGCACCTTTGCTGGTAACAGCATAGCCCAGGTTATGAAAATCGAGATCGGTAAAGAAGGCACCATTATGGCAGTTGATGCATTTTCCTTTGGTCCGAAACAGATGTAGGCCTTCGAGCTGTGCATCGTTTAATGCCTGGTAATCTCCTTTGATAAAACGGTCAAAGGCGGTTTCGCCGCTGCTAATTGATCTTGAATACGCTGCTATGGCATCCAGCAATCCTTCGACGCTCATCGTCTGGCTCGAATAAGCCGCCTCATATAAACCGAGGTAGCCTGGTATAGCTTGCAGCTTAGCGGGTAAAGCAGCTGTATTTCCGCCCATTTCGATGGGGGAGTTGATGGCTTCGGCAATCTGCTCTCGATAAGTCATTGCGCGGCCATCGTGGAAGAGTTTGCCTTCCAGGTACCAGACATTTTCTAGGGAAGGTGTATTGCGGTGATGCAGTGCGATCCCATCTGCCGTTGTTTTTTGGTCGATCCAGTAGGTGTCCGGATGATGACATGAAGCGCAAGTCTTCATGCCATTACCGGTGCGGGGGTCGAAAAATAAGGCTTTGCCAAGTGCGATTAGCTCGGCCTTATCTTTCGATGGGTTTTCGGGTAAAGCGGCCAGTTCATGTACCTTGATATTGCTGTACCAAGCAGCAGCTGGCCATTGCGTTACCGATTTACTATATTGTTGGCGTAAGGTTTCTTCAGGTTGAGGGACAATCATTGGCTCTTCTGGTGTAGACTTACCTTTGCGGCAGCTGTATACAATGATAGCTGCTAATGCGATCATGATAAACTGCTTTGTTTGATTAGTGATAATCACGATTAAAATGAGTTGGTAAGGCGTATTAGTTTAGCGTGATATAATAAGTATCCTCTAATAATACTTTTCCTGATTTGTCTACCATTTTTAGCTTGTTGATTCCACTACCCGCTACGTTGGACGGTATAGGGATGGTGACCGTCATTGCGTTCACATCAAATACCGCATTGTTTATACTATATTCTTTATTCAGGTTATCCACTGCGATGAAATGGTCAAAATCGCTTTTAAAATAACGCTCGTAAAGGACTTTACTCTGCAAAGGAGCCACAAAGTTCTCTCCTTTTTTAACGCTATATAACAGATTATTCTTTATTAATACATTGAGGACGCTAGGTAAGACAGCCTCAAATGGATCGCTTACGATGGAATAACGGCCTGAGACCAATTTGACCTTATAGCCAGTACCTGCTTTGAAGTCATCTGGAGCAGCAAAAGTAACAGCAAAATTAGTGGGTACTATATTTTTGCTAATCGAAAGTAATGTTTCTTTTCCATCTTTATCTATTAAATAGCCTTTAGTTTGTGTCTCGCTAGGGATAATGTTTTCTCCGATAAAAGTAAACGTATTCGGATCAGTGATGTAGTATTGACCAGACGATAAACTATTGAATGTAGCTTGCACGAGGGGCTGATTGTATTGGAAGGTCAATGTATAATTTTTGCTGGATCCGTCCTGTGCGCGAACAGTATAGGTGATGGGTTTTTCGGATTGGAGTTTTATCGGTGTACCTGATGCCGGGGTAATAGTCGCTAATTCTGAAACTTTAATCGTAGGTGTAATGCTTTCGGGCTGCGCCACTAAGGGAGGCCAATATAAGATAATCTTGTCATTCACAATGCTGGCTGACAGTATTTTACCATTTGCATCCTGAATGCTAAAAGATTCGATGTCATTGTAGGGCAGGCTTGGGTATTCCGTTTTACAGGACCAGCATGTTAGTGCTAGCATAAAAATAGCTAGAAATTGAAGGATATGTGTTTGTTTTTTCAAAAATGAGTGTTGCATAATTTTTTTGGTTAAAAAAATCGTTATGCGGATGTTGATTAGGCTAAAAAGATCCGCAACCCATCCACCAGGTTGCGGAATCTTTCATTCATTAAATAGGAAGGACTATAATGCCTTAACTTCGATATTGGTATCTGCTTTTACTTGTAATTGACCTGCCACTACTTGTTGGCCAACATTTGTAAAGTTAATTAACTTAACAGCATACGAAGCTCCGGAAGAATTTCCGACCAATACGGTCAAAGGTTGGATTGCTTGGTTTGCATGGCTATCTAAATCATATTCATACCATTCGCCACTGCCCTGTGATGATACTGGAGTCGCTGTTGCCCAATCTGATGCTGTAACGGAAGAGATGTCTTTTGCTACCGTTCTGATCGAATAAGATCCATTAGCCTTGATCGAACCATTTACATGGCTAAAGAATGCAACCTGACCAGAGCTACTCAAGCTTTGTGCACCTGTAGCAAGGTCTACATATACCGCAGGCCAAGTTGCTGCAGCGGCTGGGCTCCACCATTGACCTACAACAGAGTAGTTACTATTTGCCTTAGCTTGGTTCAGCGCCAAAGGAGCTGTTGCTGATTCTGTTGTTGGGGCTGCTGCCCATACTGCTGCCGATAGCACAGTCACGGCCATCGCTGATTTTAAGATAGTTTTGATGTTTGAGTTCATGTTGAGATCTCCTCTTGTTTTAATTTATTTAATTTTGATGCCACCATGGCATACTGTGGATGCTTGTTTAGGATTCCGTTATTGTACTTGGAGACAGCTGTGTCTTTACAACATCGGCCCAGTCTTTAAATTGGAATTTGATCTGCAAATTATCAAAGGTTCCGATTGGCAGAGTCGCTGGTAATGAAACTGTCATTTCGGTACGGTTATAAGATTTGATTGTCAATGGATAATCTTTTCCATTAAGTGTCATGATAACGGCCGTAGGATCTAGAATAACCTTATCTAGGCCAGCTTTTATGGTCCAATCTTTATTTTTTGCGAGATTTAGACCCAATAAGCTAACAATTACATCAGGTTGACGATACGTAATTTTGAGCGGATTGGCTAGTGTAATGGTGTGGTTGATGTTGGTCACCTCCACATCATAGGTGCCTGCTTTAATATCGGACGGAATACGGTTTTCTCGTTCAGTTCCCGTATAACTTAATTGATAACCAACATTTCCTGATACTTTCAAGCTATTGGGCTTAGCCATCTTATAGCGTTCTTTGGTCTCTTGATTAATCAATGCGATACTGACCAATGCGGGATTGGTATGCATGAAAGTCCCATTTATCGCTGGAAATGCACCTCCAGGCCCTTTTGTAAGTGAAATGGAAGATGTCGATGCAAAAGTCGCTTCAAAAGATGGCGTACTTTGTAGCTCAATCTTTAAGCTATAGGTTCTTGTGGTGCCTGTAGCGGACTTTACGGTATACGTCTGTTTTTTTTCATCTGTTTTAACGGGCAAAATTTCTTCTGTTAAACTGGCTCCGTTAGCAACTTTAATAGTCGGATCGATGACGAGCAAGCCATAATAATAAGGGAGATATACCGTAATGGTATTGGCCTCATTGTCAATGGCACCGTAAATGACATCATCATTGGGGAGGTTGGTGACCTTGTATTCGAGTATTTTATCTGCAGGAAGTAAGGCTAATTCTTCCGTTTTGGTGCAGCGGGTTAGCAGCAATCCTAAAAAAAGGAAGCTTAAAATGCTGTATAATCTTTTCATGTTAGTTTAGTGTCTAAATCAGAATGCGTAGCTTATCGTATTTAGTTAGCAATCACAAATTTGCTACTACCAGCTTTGGCAAGTACATATTGGAATGTAAAGAATGGTGTTGGTGAATCTTTAAACCAATCTTTTGGATCCAAAAGGTCTTTGTAGATACTTTGTATCTTGATCTTGGCGTAGTTCCCCTGGGCTGTACGGACGATCAATGTATTACTTTCGATGGGATAGCAAACGTGTTTTTTGTTTTCCGCTCCACCACCTTTGATTACGCCGTCAAAATCATATAAATACCAACCTAGGCCTTCACCAAACGCTCCTGAGTCATCTGTACCATAGGCTTTTTCACCTTTTCGGAATTCGGCATCTGAGGGGATATCGATTACATCTTCAAATTTTTTCTTGACAATTAAGATACCGCCTTTGCCTGGGCCTCCTTTACCAAATCCGTTTGCTGTGTTGTTGCAATTGATAAAACTGCGGTATATTTCTGAGCAAGAGATGTCCCATCGTGCGGTTAGTTTATAATCCGGTGTCACAGCTTTGTTCTGTTCCAAACTATAATATATTGGTGATTGCGCTGTGTTTGGTGCACTACCCGCGGGTAAATCTTCGCCAAAATTCTTAACCGTAATCAAGCGGTTGAACATAGCTTCTGGTGCAACAGGATCGGGTTCAGGCTCTACTGCTGTGGGCTCGCTTTTGCTGCAAGACCCCAACACAATTAAAAATGCCAATACCGGTATGAATTTTAATAGTTTACTGCGTTTCTTTATTGTCATTGTTACTCGTTTTTTTTGTTAGTTGATAACTTGTCCCTTTTCTATACATGCAGTAGGGGTATTAGTATGTTATTTTTATTTAAATTGATTCTAAATAATAGTAAAGATAAAATCTTTTGCTGATAAAGTGTGTATGAAAATTGGTATTTAATATATTTTTTTCGGTTTTTGATTTTTGCTTAACAAAGGCAGCTGGAATTTTAACCAGCTGCCATGTAGGTATTATTTAAATTCTTGGTAATCGATGGAGTAGAAAAAATAATTGTTTGGTGCGATTTCACGATTCATCGTTTCATTCTCATAAACATTATTCATCCTAATTTTAAAAAAGGGTTTACCTTCCTTTGAAATGATAATTGTTCGATTTGCTACAGCTAGAACTTGGTGATTTGGTTGTCCTGTATAATTCGCCCAACCAATTACATTTGGGGCGTAAGACGATTGAAGTCCTAAAAGATTATTTGAAGCAGACGTAAACTGGTCGGTAGATTTTACATCTTCAAAAGCTTTGTCAATAAAGGATAAGGTGTAGCCTTTAACATTATTTGTTATTAAATCTACATTGGAGCTTTTCGCGTTAAAAGAAACAATAAAATCGCTCGCATTTAAGCCATCATTCTCTTTAAAATCAAAATAATAGGTTTGCGCTGCAGTTGTTGTTGCTTTTCCATCTTCACCGATAGTAAATTGTTTGAAGTTACGTAGTGAATAGGTATTGCCTGTACGCTTGATTGTTCCTTGTGTATTGATCGTTTTGGAAACCTTTGTTAAATCAACAGTTTCACCGTCTTTGACCATAACCTTAGCTTGGTATTCCGGCTCGACTTGCTCCACCTTATCATCATCCTTGCTACAAGAAGTAAAACCTAAACTCAATGCCCATAGTAGTGCTGCTGTTGTAAATAATCTATTCATCTTTAATTTAATTGTGTAATTTTTCGTATTATAATGTGTTTGTATTTAAATTTTTGCTGCCATCCTGCTGTAAATAATATTTAAATGTATAGTACGGGGCAGGCCAATTGAGGTTGGTTACCGCCGCTGGATTTCCCTTATAGGCATTGATCAGCTGTAATTTGGCATATTTGCCATCGGGTAAGCGAATCGCATAGGTACGATTGGGAAGCGCCTGCATAATATGGGTGCTTAAACTATAGCGAAACCATCCATCCGAACCATCGGTTGCTGCCCAGCCAATTTTGTTGACTTCACTTTTATTAAACTCTTCATCCGAAGGGGCAACAGTGACACTCTGATAGGCTTGTCGTAGTAAAACAACAGCGGTATTATTTGCCTGGCCGCCATAACCCGGATTGTATTCATGCTGGGAATTGTTCAGATAGATCTCCGAATTGTAAGGACCTGTAAAGGCAATATCCCAATCTTTTGTTTTAAGCCACTGCGCAGAATCGGCTTTTGTTTTAACCCATATTTGCTTTTGGTCTTTAAAACGAAAAAGAAATATAAAAAATGGTCTTTGCTCTTTTCCTTCAGTACCTTCGCCCATGGCTGCATCGGTATCGCCAGCAAGATCTTTGATCAGAGTACTTTTGCCATCTTCCAATCCGATAGTATAATCTTTGTCTTTCCCGCAGGATACGAGTGTCAATAGCAATAGTGCTGAAAAAATACAACGGCCAATCTTGTGAAAGGAAAGCCAGATGCTACATTCTCCTATAATCATGCGAATCGTTCTCATCTTTTATCTTGTACTTGATGTGCTAAATTCTTGTTCATTAGTCCTTATTATTCTTTTATCCAACGGTAACTGACACCACCCATAATAACCCGTCCAGGCTGCCCGAGTAGATAACGGCTTGTAAAATTGAATAAGTTATCACCGATCAGGCGGAGGGTCAATCTCCTGTTCATTAGACTCTTTTCCACAGTCATATTCACGAGTGTGTGATAGGGAATAAAAATGTCGTATTTGTCAATAAACTGGTTGCCATTGTATTCCTGAAAAGGTGTGGCACTTCTGAAATTGACCCGCGCATTGACATTAACGCCCCAGGGTTTATATTCATATTGGGCTTTTGCGTTGAACATGTGTCTCGAACGGTCTTCAATACCCCAATAATCCGATTTTTTACTCTGGCGATATTCGCCTGTAGCGGGATCGTTGATCTGGTTATAGGGATAACTGCCCTTGGCAATACTATCCAATACACTCAGGTCTTTGGCAATCAGGTATTGATAGCCCATCGACAGTTGCAGATCTTTGGTTGCCTGATAGGTCAATGAAACTTCGAAACCTTTATTCATGGCTTTAGGCAGGTTGCGGTAGCTATAGATCTGTGCGACTTTGGTACCGTTACCTACACTAACTGTGTTGATCTGATTGTTGATCCGATGGTAGAAGACAGAGAAATCGGCCTGTAATCTCTTGGACGGGTTCCAGGTCAGTCCAAGATTATTTGAAATGCTGGTTTCGGCTTTAAGGTTGCCCGCCACCAAATTGAGCATATAGCTGTTTTTATAACTGAGTTCTCCGGCTTGATCCATGGCTGCAATTACATCGGCTACGCGTTCCGAACCGATCACAAGATAATTGGCTGCTGGATTGAAGAAGACCTGATAGCGCATTTTATAGTCGGGGGCTTTGAATCCTGCACCAACACCACCTTTGATCAAAAGTGTAGGACTGAGATGATATTGCAGGCCTAAACTCGGGCTGAGATGACCATTGTAGACATTCATCTGATCGTAGCGTAAGCCCAGCGTCGTTAATAAGCGGTCTACAGGTTTCCATTCGGTCTGCAAATAGGCGAATGCGCTGTTCAAAGAGCGTTTGGCATCCAGATCTTGGTTGTCCATCCGTTCAAGGCTACCACCTATACCGCCAGTAAGTTTAACCTGTTGTGCAGGGCTATACGCAAACTGCTGTTCAATGCGGTGTACATTCTGACCAAATTGCTCGGCGCTGGCAACAATACCTTGTTGCAACCATTGTGCGGCAATCTGGGAGTGGAAACGCGAGAAGTAGTAACGCGTCATACTACGCAGTCCAGACGCAAAATTATGGTCGTAACTTGCCGAGAGATTGATGTCCTGATCTTTTTGTTTATCCTGCAGTGTGGCCGATTCAGACCAGGCATTGATCATTTCAGATTCCCGGGCTGCATAACGCCCTGTCACGCCCAAAGTGCCATTTTTGCTTGTACGATAACGTACTCGCCCCTGGAAACTATAGTTGGTATAGGGCGGAAAAGTGGTGCTCTTGGAATCTAGGTATTGCTTGTCGGTATTAAAACCATCCGTGCGGTAGTAATTGCCCGAAAATACTGCGCTGCCGCGCTGATTAGCAAAAGGTGTCTCAGCTTCCAAAGTGGCATCGACGGTATTGAGACTGCCATAGAGGAGGGAAGCCTGTGCCTGTGGTGTGATAGCACCATGGCGTGTAATGATATTGATTGCACCACCTAATGCGTCACTGCCGTATAAGCAGGAGGAAGCTCCCTTGATGATCTCGATACGCTCAATATTGGTCACCGAAATACGGGACAGGTCAAAGTTGCCACTGTTGCGCCCCAGCATAGGTTGCCCATCGACCAGGACCATCACGTAGTTGCTGCTGAATCCCTGGATCTGCACACCGACAGCTCTGGAGCCTCCGGCGATATCGTTCACAATGGCGATACCCGTCTGTTCTTTTAAAACCTCATCTAGCCGACGGCTGCCCATAAGCTCGATCTCGCGCTTGGTGATTACTTTAACGGGCATGGCTGCATTTTCGGCCTTAACGAGATTGTCTACAGCCTGCACTTTACCCTGCACATCAACTACATCCATCTGCCGTTCTTCAGCTTTTAACACAATGGTCAATTGCTGATTTTTGTCTTCCAAATCGATAACTTGACGGTACTGTTGATAACCCATGGCCTGTACCTTTAATTCGTAGCGCCCCGCATAGAGCTGGGTGAATTGAAATCTCCCTGCAGTATCTGTTTTAAAAGCATATTTATCTGGATAAAGATAGATAGTCGCATTGGCGACGCCTTTATTGGATTCGTTTTTCAATACACCGGAGATTTTCCATTTTTCCTGTGCTTGCACAGTGTAGATCTGGCAGGCGCAAAGGGCGATCAGGGTGCTTGTTCGAATAGGTGAGCTGCTTTTAAACACTATTTTTATTTTTAATAATTCTAAATAATGTTACAAAAAAAGGTAATCCTATTGGATTTTTCTCTATGCAAAATGTCATAAATTCTATTTAATCCGTTTTTTATGGACTGAAAAGTAGTTTGGATTTAGCTATATGTTGCTGTTTATTAAAGGTTTGTCAGGCTTTTTATGTTGAGGTATGCTGTTCTAAAAGAAATAATATAATTTGTATTTAGACTGATTATTGATTTGTTTTGTACTCAAGTTGAACGGCGAGAGGTAAAACCATTCCTGGTGATCCGCTATCGCCATAGTGGAGATAAAGAATTACAATGAGTAGATTTTATGTTATTATACTGTGTTTTTTGATGCAAATCGGTGGATGGGCAAGGGCACAGCAGAGAATCATTACGTTAAACAGTTCGTTGACCGAAACGATCTATGGACTGGGAATAGGTGAGCACATGGTCGCTACCGATGTGACAAGTATATCGCCCAAAGCAGCGGCGGCCTTGCCGAGGGTAAGCAAGAACCGTTCGGTATCGGCCGAAGGTTTATTATCTTTTAAGCCAAGCATCGTTATTGCGAATGAAGGCGATGTATCCAAATCGGTCATTCAGCAGATTCGTGCGGCTGGTGTGAAATTTGTCTCCATTAAACCAAACTATTCTGTTCCGGGTGCACTTCGTTACATTCAGGAGGTCGCAGACGCCGTCGGTGAATCTGCTGCCGGTAAAAATCTGGTTTCGCGAACAAAATTAAACCTGGATCATACCATGGAATTGGTGAAAAAGGAAAATCAGGGTAAAGCGGCACCCAAAGTATTGTTTTTATATGCCCGTGGTACGGGTACCATGAGTGTAGCGGGTAAAGGCAGTAGTCTGGATGCGATGATTAATCTGGCTGGTGGTAAAAACGCGGTTCAGGAATTTTCGGCTTTCAAACCCTATACAACGGAAGCGCTGGTGCAGGCCAATCCAGATATTGTGTTGCTATTTGATTTTGGCGCAAGTAGTCTTGGGGGGCAGGATGCTATCCTTAAATTGCCGGGGATGCGTATTACGAATGCGGGTAAAAACGAACGTATCTTGGTGATGAATGCCTCGCTGCTGGTCAATTTCAGTAATCGGCTGCCAGACGCAATCTTAGCATTGCACCGTGGATTTGGAGAAATGATGGATTCAAAATAAAGCCGGTGCAAAAGAAACAGAAATTTATCCTATTGACTTTGGGCCTGGTATTGGTTGTTGTCAGTATTGTTGCCTTGGGGATGGGGGCCTATCATATTCCGCCCGCTGATATCTTAACGATGTTGACGCAAAAATTGCACTTCGGAAGTGTGGGAGGTGTGCATAATATGCACGAAGATGTTCTTTTTGAGATTCGTATGCCGCGTCTTTTGCTCGGACTTTTGGTGGGTGCAGCATTGGGTATATCGGGTGCTGCGATTCAGGGTATATTCCGCAACCCCTTAGCGGAGCCCGGATTAATTGGCATTTCATCTGGAGCTTCTCTTTTTGCGGTACTGATCATTGCCTTTGAGACTTTTCTCTTTACCTCTTTGGCTGCTTGGATTGGGTATTATATATTGGCTTTTGGCGCTTTTGTGGGCGCTGGTTTGACGGCTTTTTTGGTTTACCGTATTGCCAGTAAAAATGGCCGCCCCAATGTGACGACGATGTTGTTGGCAGGTATTGCCATCAATGCCTTTGCGGGTGCGCTGACAGGTTTGATGACCTATATGTCTACAGAGCAACAGTTACGTACCATTACTTTTTGGATGCTGGGTAGTCTTGGTGGGGCTACTTGGGATAACTTAAGGGCTTTGGCGCCATTTATTTTGATCCCGGTGCTGATCTTACCCTTTTTTGGAAAGTCGCTGAATGCCTTTTCCCTCGGGGAGTTGCAGGCGGATCTTTTGGGTATGCGTACCGATCGCGTCAAACGCTGGGTGGTTGTTTTATCCACACTTGCTGTGGGAGCATCCGTTGCGGTATCGGGGATCATTGGTTTTGTGGGATTGATTGTTCCGCATACCGTTCGTCTGATGGGCGGGGCGGATCACCGATTTGTACTTCCTGGTTCATTGTTATTGGGGGCGTTGGTGCTGACGTTGGCAGACGTGATTGCCCGGGTTGCTGTTGCACCCATTGAATTGCCGATCGGCGTCATTACAGCTTTACTGGGTACACCGGTATTTTTGTATATTTTAATCAAAGATAAATAGCCTTTTGGCAGAGGCTTTAAAAATAATTGCATTATGCTACGTGTAGAGAAGATCAACTACGAAGTAAACGGACGAAAGCTCCTGAAGGATATCACCTTTCAGGTACGTAAAGGTGAAATTCTGGCAATCCTCGGAGCCAATGGCGCTGGTAAATCGACGCTGATGGGGGTGCTTTGTGGTGAAAAGAAGCCGGATTCGGGTGCTATTCATCTCAATGGCAAGGCGCTATCGACATACGAACCTGCGGCTTTGGCGAAATGTAGGGCTTTACTGAGTCAACAGCAGCAGATGACATTGAGCTTTAAGGTAGAAGAGATCGTGCTGATGGGTCGGTATCCGCATTATAGGAATACGCCCAAACAACAGGACTATAAAATCGTGGCCGAAACCATGGAACTTTGTGGAGTATCTGCCTTTGCTGAACGGGATTTTTTGAGCCTTTCCGGCGGTGAGCAGCAGCGAGTTCATCTTGCACGTATCCTGGCGCAGATATGGGATAACCCAGATGCACTGTTGTTATTGGACGAACCTATTTCTGCATTGGATCTGCATTATCAGCAGAAAGTACTGGCCATTGCACGGGCACTTGCCCGAAAAGGATTTATGGTGGTGCTGATCGTGCATGACGTCAATTTTGCTGCCATGTATGCCGATCGAATTCTGATGCTCAAAAATGGCCGCAAGCTCTTTCATGGTACCCCAGTGGAAGTGTTGGCCCAAAAGGAGATCTATACGATCTTTTCGGTCGAGTCCAGTGTCATTATGAATCCAAGAACATTGAAACCTTATGTTCAGTTGGAGGAAATGGATATTGACTTGGATTAATCCTGTTATTTAGAAAGATTATAAATAATTTTAGAATACCATCTTATTTCGTTAATTTTAACTGCTTCAGGCTTATTTAGGATTTGTAATCATGTTGGTGAAAAGTAAAATAGTAGAGTTGGCAGATTGGCTTTTTGAAGAAGAAATTCCGGATGGCTATGTTCCCGACAAACCTTTGGTCGAAAATAGGATATCCATATCCAAAGATCCGGTCCATATGGAGAATTTCCAGCTATCGACTTCAGGATTGTTTATCTTGCATTCGAAAATGCAGTTTGATCGGCCAGTGCAGGTTCTTACGGAGATCGAGGGCGAGACCATAACCATCCAGTTTATTTTCTTTAAGCCGACGGATAGCAAATTGCCTTACGGCATGAGCCGGCATAATATACGCTACATTCCCTCGGTCAAATCCATCCATGAAGTGGAACCCGGTATTGAGTATACTTATTTTATAGCCGTTATTTCCAAAGAGTATTATCTCAATCTGATCAAACGCGATTCGTTATTGCATCAGCAATTTGTGCATGAGATCGAAAAAGGCGAATACGTTTCCTTCTCCGAAGAAGATCTGATGGCGACCTATGAGATGCAGCATACCATAACCGAGCTGATTGAATCTAAAAAGAAAGGGGAGATCCGTCGACTACATACCGAGTCGCGTGTTGTTGAGCTGCTGATGTATCAGTTTGAGCAATACAATGAGAAAACGGAAAGCAATGATTCGCTCTTTCATGAGGAGGATGTGCAAAGGTTGGAGATGGCACGCCAGATTCTTGAACAGCGTATTGCCAATCCGCCGACGCAAAAAGAACTGGCCGCGGAGGTGCTAACCAGTGAAAGCAAATTGCGTAAGGACTTTAAGGAATATTTTTCAGTGACCATTCACGACTACCTTACACGAGTGCGGATGGAAAAAGCCAAAAGTTATCTGCTCGAAGATAAAATGACTGTCTATGAGGTGGCCTTGTTGACGGGCTATGGTCACCAGAATAATTTTAGCAGTGCTTTTAAAAAATATTACGGAATCTCTCCCGGGGAGCTCAAGATGTAATATAAACTGCTGCTTGGATTAGTTTCTTCTGATCGGGAAGATATGATCGTCCGAAATAGCATAACTTTGATATTGGGAAGACAGGTCTTTGCTGTCCAATCCCGTAAAAGTACTAAAAGCGGGAAGGATAATCTGATGAGTAGATACCAGAAAACAGGGTAAGCGAACCTTCCGTTTCGGTGGAATAACCAGGCTGATACCCGGATGGATATGTCCACTAATCCGAAATGAAGAGGAATCTGCTGCATCAGCGGGGTGATGTTTAAATTGGATCTGTTGCATTTCGAAAGCTTCTTTGTGATGCACTATACCGAAGCGAATGCCCATTTGTTGCGATAGGCGGTCGTGATTGCCTTTGACAAGATGAAGGTGGAGCTCAGGGTGGCGTTGTCTGAATGATTCCAGTAAAAGTACTTCCTGATTGATGCCGGCATGAATGAGATCGCCGACAACGATGACTTGCTTAGCTTGATAGTACGCTATTAGGGATTCTAATCGAGTAAGGTCCGTTATGGCAGTATCCATCGGGATAGCAATGCCATGCTTCCTGAAATGTGCCGCTTTGCCCAGATGTAGGTCAGATAAGATTAACGTTTTTTGGTCTTTCCAGTATATAGAGCGTTGTGTGTTAAGGGCTAATTCCTGTTTATTGAAGGTAATTGTTTGTTCTCCGATTTTCATTTTCTGCGCTTCTTTTTTTGAGCATTGGTCTTTTCCATGCGTTGAATCCGTTCAATCAAGGCTTCGCTCGACAGGGATTGCCGGAGGCTATCCACTTTTATCGGAAAGCTCAATGGCGTATACTCTTCGACAAAGGTATAACGTATTTTGCTCTGATTGATCCTTTCGAATGCGTTTATTAACCGATGTTCTTCCAGTTGCTGGTTGAACACTTCGGTAAAAGCCTGTTTGAGCAAAAGGTTAGTGGGATCGTGTTCCATCAGTACGCGGAAAATAATCCCTGATGAGGCCTGTAATGATTTGTTGTTTTGCTGGGTGCCCGGATAGTTCTGCACAACCAGTCCCGAGATGACAGCGATATCCCTAAATTTGCGGCTGGCCATTTCTGCCGAGTTAATACTACTGATCACATCTTCCATCAAATTGCTGCGGCTCAATACCTGTTCGAGCTGCATTTGACTGAGCTGAATTTGCTTATCGGAATAGAGTTCGAAGCCATAGTCGTTCATGGCCATGGAAAAGCTGATGGGGTACAACTTGCTAATGCGGTAGGCGACAAGCGCTGCCATGACTTCATGGATCAATCGGCCTTCCAAGGGGTAGAAAAATAGATGATGACCTTCTCTGGTTTTGATATGTTCGACGAGGAATTCCGCTTCACTTGGCACGGCTGAAAGTTCAGCCTGTTTTTTGATCAGTGGCGCCAGGAAATGAAGCTCTTTTTCACTGGAAGGAGCGCTGGCTGCTGCAGCCAATTTTTTTCTCAGGAAATGACTCAAGTTGGACGATAAGGGAAGTCTTCCACCGAGCCAGCTTGGAGTAATGGCTTTACCCGACGAATTTCTTACGAATACGGTCATTTCCTTGACCATCGCTACTTCGAGTATCCGCCCCGCAAGGATAAAGCGTTCACCTTTTTTTAGTTTGCTAATAAAATATTCTTCGATCATGCCGATGTAACCACCGGAGAGAAACTTCACGCGCATCATGGCATCACCGACAATGGCACCTATATTGAGTCTGTGAAGTAGTGCAAGACGACGGTTTTTGATGATCCATTTGCCATCTTCATCTTGGATAACCTTGTGAAATTCTTCGTAGCGTTTTCCAATTTTTCCACCCGCGGTAATAAAATACATACACCATTGCCATTCTTCCGTTTCCATGTAGTGAAAGGCATGGGTATTGGCGACGATTGCATGCAGTTCTTCCGAACGAAATCCACCGCCCAAGGCGATGGTTACCATGAATTGAACAAGCACATCGAAGGTCTGAACCATGGGATCCCGGTTTTCGATCGTCTGCGTTTTTACGGCCTCCTTCAAGGCGGCGACCTCGATGAGCTCCAGGGAATGTGTGGGGACGAAATAGATCGTGGACGTTTCAAATGGACTATGTCCACTTCTTCCAGCGCGTTGCATAAATCGAGCTACACCTTTACTGGAGCCAACCTGTATGACTATATCTACAGGTTTGAAATCTACCCCTAAGTCCAAGGAGGAGGTTGACACGACCGCTTTAAGTTTGCCGCTGCTGAGATTGTCTTCGATCCATTCGCGGATATGGGCGTCAATGGAGCTGTGATGCAAGGCGATTTGTCCAGCAAAATCGGGGTGAGCCTGCAGCAGCAATTGGTACCACATCTCACTTTGGCTCCGTGTGTTGGTAAAGAGGATCGTACTTTTACTGGCAAGTATAATCGGGACGACCTGATCTACGAGGTTGCCGCCGAGATGCCCTGCCCAGGGAAGCAGTTCCACTGTGCTGGGGAATATCGGTTTGATGGCAATTTTCTTTTTCTCCTTGGCAACAATCTGGATACGTTTTGCAGCTTGTGGAAGCAAAACTTCCATCGCTTCTTCAAGGTTTCCGATGGTGGCTGTGATACCCCAAACGCGTAGGTTTTTTATATATGCTTTCAGAAAGGAAAGTGCCAGTTCGACCATTACGCCGCGTTTGTTGCCCATGAGCTCGTGCCACTCGTCAACCGTCACACATCGGAGATTTTTAAAATATTTATCGCGTTGTTTTTGAGCAAGCAGTAAGTGCAGGCTTTCTGGAGTAACGAGTAAAACGTCAGGCATGGAGCGGGTTTGCTGCGCTTTGATCTTGGGATCGGTGTCACCATTACGCACCTGTACGATCCAGTCGAGTCCAATTTCGTCTATTGCTGTTTGCATGGCCCGCGCCAGATCTTTGGCCAAAGAGCGTAGGGGTGTAATCCAAAGGAGCTTTAGCCCCTTTTGATAGTGTTCCGGATGATTGAGGAAGTCCATCAGTACGGCCATAAAAAGGGAAAAAGTCTTCCCAAACCCTGTAGGCGCGATGACCAGCCCGCTATATCCTTGCGCATATTTTTCCCAGGCCTTGGTCTGGAAGCTAAAAGGGGCGTTTCCCTGCGATTTAAAATAATCACTGATTATTCGAAAACCGTCACTATATGCTATTTTTTCGTTCAATGTGTATGAAGCTATGCCTTATTGTATCAACTTTTTAATATCTTCAAGACTATCGATCTCTGCGGCGGTCTTGTCTTTTCGCCAGCGTAATATCCTCGGAAAACGTAGCGCGACACCCGATTTATGACGTTTGCTGTATCCAATGCCTTCAAAGGCAATTTCAAAAACTAGTTCAGGTTTAACGGTTCTTACGGGGCCGAATTTCTCTAAAGAATTTTGTTTTACAAAGCGGCTAACTTCTAGAATTTCCTTGTCTGTAAGACCTGAATAGGCTTTTGCGATCGTTACAAGCTGATCGTCATCCTTTACGGCAAAAGTATAATCGGTATAATGGGCACTTCGGCGGCCACTTCCTTTCTGTGCATAAATGAGGACAGCGTCTATACTCATGGGGTTTACCTTCCATTTCCACCAGTCGCCTTTTTTGCGGCCGGCATGATAAGCGGAGTCCTTTTTCTTGAGCATAAGTCCTTCGCTGTTGACCTCGCGCGAGTTTGCCTGAATGTCTTGTAGCGCGGACCAATCTGCTGCATGTATCAAAGGTGACAGCTCTAAAGCACCTGGAGGATTTGCAGCATAACACTGTTCTAGCAGTGTACGTCTGTAATTAAGAGGCTTATCGCGCAGATCGATGCCATCCAGTTCGACAATATCATAAAGGTAGACTGAAATAGGTACTTCTTCACGCAGTGACTTTGGAATGGTCTTTCGGTTGATTCGTTTTTGCAGTTCGGAAAAGTTGAGGACACCGCCGTCTCTGACAGCTAGGATTTCGCCATCAAGCACAAAATTTCCTTTCCACTGATGGAGGGCCTCGGTAATTTCAGGGAACTGCCCTGTCACGAGTTCCTCTCCGCGAGACCAGATATGTATTTCATCTTCGCGCTTGATGAGCTGGCCACGTATACCGTCCCATTTGTATTCTGCCTGCCATTCGTTGAGAGAGCCTAGGTCTTCGGGGGCCTTTTCTAAAGGATAAGCAAGGCAGAATGGATAAGGTTTGGAGCGGTTGGTATCGCTGTAAGCGCCATTGACGAGTTTGTCGAATTCTACCGCATGCGGATTCCATTCGCCCATGATACTATGCGCTACAGCGCTTGCTTCACTGTTGGTATACTGCGCGATTGTATTGATTAATCCCTTATCGGAAACACCTAACCTGAAGCTGCCGCCGAGCAGTTTATTGAAAATGAAACGCTCTACGGTATTTAGTGCATTCCAGGAACGGAGAACAAAAGCCTTTTTTTGGGCTATACTGTCATCCCGGATGGCAATGATCTCGTCCATCCATTCACTCAGGCTTTTTTCGATCTGCTGTGATGGTGGTGGGAGCAGCAACGATAAGGTCTCGGCCAGATCACCTACGGCAGCATACGATTCTATAAATAACCATTCGGGGACTCCGGTGATTTCTAAGGCCCATGTTTTGAGATTCTTGATCGCGATGCTGCGTTTTGGTCTTTTGCCGGTCATCAGGGCAAGAAACCAAAGTTTGTCTTTTTCGGGAGCCTGGTTGAAAAAAGTTAAAATAGCTTCTTTTTTCGAATTGGTCTTATTGCTGCTGTCAAGCGCATGGATCAATGTAGCAAATTCTTTCATAGGCTATTCTGTAGTTTGGCTTTGAGGGTCCTCTTCATCTCCGTATTGCGTTTTAACTTCTTCGGCCTCAATACCGATTTCATTCAGATATTTGGCAAATGTTGCTGTCTGTCCGTGTGTGACATATACTTTTTCGGCAGCGCTACCACGTACCGCCTGCAATAAGCCCTGCCAGTCGGCATGATCGCTGATCGCAAAGCCGGCATCAGCGCTGCGCCATCGCCGTGCCCCACGGATTTGCATCCATCCGGAGCAGATCGCATGGGCAACATGCGGTATTTTCTGTAGAAGCTGGCTGTCCAGCAGAGCAGGCGGTAGCAGCACAATTTGATTGTCAAGCTGTTTGAGCTCCGATTTTAAATCGGCGATGCGGTAATTTGGCAATTTTATACCTGCCTGACTATAGGCTTCGTTCAGCTTGGCAATGCTGTAATGAACGTACACGGGACCCATCTCATGAACAGCGTTGAGAATGCGCTGCGATTTTCCAAGGGAATAACCGATAAACACAGAGGTTTTGTTGTTGCTCTGATTGGTTTTAATCCATGTCTGTAGGCTTTCATTTTGCGCTTCTACGGAATCCCAACGGTAAATAGGGAGGCCGAATGTACTTTCTGTAATAAGTTGATGGCACTTTATGGGTTCGAACGGCGTAGATAAACCATCGTCCTGAATCTTGTAATCGCCCGTAAAGACGACAACTTTACCTTTATGTTCCAGGCGTATCTGTGCAGAGCCAATGATATGGCCAGCTGGATGTAAGGAGACCCTGACTCCATTGATGTACACCGCTTCGTTGTAGCTAAGACCTTGAACCTGAATGTCTGGACCTATGCGACTTCGTAGGATATTGACCGTAAAATGGTGGCATAAGTATTTCTTCATTCCCCAATGGGCATGATCTGCGTGACCATGGGAGATGACTGCCAAATCAACTGGTTGCCATGGATCAAGATAAAACTTGCCCGGAACACAGTAAATACCTTTTGATGTAAAACTTATCATTATTCATTAAAACAGGGTTTCGTGGGCTAAAGTTTTACTTATTTGCTGTCTTTTCAATTTACTGTTGTCTTTGCGTATTAATGTTGGGGGTATTCAGTTAATTTTTTTAGATTTGTTAACCTTGATGCTAAGTTTTAATACACTATGATATTAATTGTCGATGATAATCCGGATAATATTTACTCTTTACAAAAATTGCTGGAATCCAAGAATTTTAAAGTTGATACCGCTCATTCTGGGGAAGAAGCTTTAAAAAAGATCCTAAAAAATAATTATGCATTAATCATATTGGATGTTCAAATGCCGGATATGGACGGCTTTGAAGTCGCCGAGAATATCGCCGGTTTTAGTAAGACAAAGGAAACACCGATCATATTTTTGTCTGCGGTCAATACAGATAAAAAATTTATTACGAAAGGCTATGATTCCGGTGGTTTGGATTATGTCACCAAACCTGTTGATCCGGATATTCTAATGCTGAAAGTCAAGACGTTTTATCGCCTTTATGAGCAGACGCAGGCATTGAAAGATGTTCAGCAGACCTTGGAGCTTGAAGTAGAACGACGAAAGCAGGCACAAAAGGAGCTTCGGTCTAAGTTGGACTATTTACATACGCTTTTGGAGTCGCTTCCTCAAATTGCATTTACTTGTGACAAGAGCGGCAATATTGATTTTGTCAATGGCCGCTGGTTTGAATTTTCTGATGATGCCACTATTTTTCCGCAGACTTACCCGGGTGACCGGCCTATCGCTGCCGCGCTTCACGGTAGCCTTCAGTCAGGTGAACCATTGGAGATGGAAGTCCGTTTGAAAAAGACCCATTGTGGAGAGTATTCATACCAATTGTTGCGGGTGTGGCCAATCTTGCAAAATAGTGAAAGCAACTGGATAGGAACTTTCACCGATATTGACGCACAAAAGCGGGCGGAAAAAGAGAAAGATGAGTTTCTGAGTATTGCCAGTCATGAGTTGAAAACACCGTTGACAAGTATAAAGGCCTATATGCAATTGCTTGACCGCAAGTTGAAACTGGAAGAGGAAAGTGCTGAAGCAAGGTATGTTCATCGGGTGCAAGGACAAATAGATAAACTCAACAGCCTTATATCGGATCTTTTGGATCTATCAAAAATTGACAATGGGAAGTTGCTTATCAATAAAAAAGTATTCTCACTTGAGCATATGGTAAAAAGTGCGGTTGATTCCATTATTCAGACGCATGACCAAAGCAGCATGAAGCTTATTCGAACCGGTGATATCACAGCGGTACAAATATACGGTGATGAGATCCGTCTTGAGCAGGTATTGGTTAATTTCTTGACGAATGCATACAAATATGCGGCGGGCACGGAAAAAGTCATTGTAGATTGTACGGTTGTCGACGATGCTGTGAAGATCAGTGTAATCGACTTCGGCATTGGGATACCCGTGGAAAAGCAAGCCGATGTTTTTGAGAAATTTTATCGTGTGGAAGAAACATCATTTGACTTTCAGGGACTCGGGATAGGCCTTTACATCTGCGCCGAAATTATACGAAGCCATCAGGGAACGATTGGTGTAGAGAGTTCGGGTGAGCGTGGTGCAACCTTCTATTTTACCTTACCCTTAAATTAATTTAAGAATGCCAAATAGTAAGACAATCAATAATCTAACGTGGGGGATCGGTTTTTCATTGGTCGTGCTGCTTATTAGTTCTACAGCATCCTACATTGGTATACAGGAGCAAAATAGGCATCGCCAGGAGCTTGCGGTAACAAGAAAAATAATCAGCACTTCAACTAGTTTACTAGCTTCGTTACAAGGTGCTGAAACTGGAAACCGGGGCTTTCTTCTGACTGGTAAAGAAAGCTATTTAGAGCCTTTTAATAATGCCTTGGAAAGTTTGCCCAAAGAATTGCAGGAGATAGAAGCCCTCACCAAGCAGGATCCGGTGCAGAAGGTTCGAGTAGACAGTCTAGTAATTGCAGCAAAATGGCGGCTCGACATTTTAAAGGAATCAGTTGCAACGAAGAGAAGGGGCGGCGTATTCGGCTTAGCACAATTGGATGAGAGTAAAATGGCTATGGATAAGTGCCGTGCAATTATCAAGGATATTAATCAGTATGAGGACGATAATATCGATAGGAAATCGGCTAATTTGGATAATTCTTCGTTTATCACAACCTTGTTTATTGTTATCAGTGCCTTACTTTCTCTTATTATTACCAGCTATTTTTATTTTAGGTTACGTGCCGACTTCTTGAAGCGTGCAGCACTCGAGAAATCATTACGTGAGAAGGATGAAGGTATTTCTAGGCGCTTAAATTTGGTTCAGAAGATTACCAATCGAATCGCATTGGGGGATTATGATGTCAAGGCAGAGGAGGTCGGAGACGATGATCTCGGTGAAATTGCGAAAGCCGTCAATAGGATGTCGAAGGCGTTGAAAAAATCATTTGAACAGCTAACAGATAATGATTGGCTTCATGCTGGATATGCCAAACTTTACACTGGATTGATGGGAAATAAGAGTGAGCAAACAATTGCTGCAGATTCCATCAAAAGTCTTGTGGATTATACCGGTGCTATCAGTGGCGCGATCTATATTTTTAACGATGACAAGTTGGAACTTTCAGGAGCATATGGTTTGGATACGCAGACACAGCGATATTTTTTGCCGGGAGAAGGCTATATTGGGCAGGTATTTGTTGACCGGGAATCTAAGACACTTCATAATCTGAATGCAACGGATTACGTGGTTAGTTTTGCCAATGGAAAGATCCATGTGCAGCATATTATTTTCTTACCGATGCTGGTTGATGATCAAGTCCTGGGCGTATTGGAAGTTGGTCAGATGGATAGTTTTACTACGGTAGAACAGACATTTTTGAATGAATGTGCCCGACAGATTGGGATTGCACTAGTTTCAGCAAAAGGAAGGGCAAAAATCCAGACATTGCTGGAGGAAACACAGGTACAGTCTGAAGAGCTATTAACACAACATGCCGAGCTTGAAAGTTTAAATACTGAATTGGAGGCGCAAACATTGCGTTTGCAGTCTTCAGAGGAAGAGCTTAAAGTACAACATGAGGAACTGATGCAATCCAATCAAGAATTAGAGGAACGCTCGCGATTGCTTGAAGATAAGAACTTAATGATTGCCGAACGGAATCAGGAAATTCAACAGAAAGCCGAAGAGTTGGCGTTGAGTACTAAATATAAATCCGAGTTTTTGGCTAATATGTCCCATGAACTCCGTACACCGCTCAACTCGATATTACTGCTATCGCGTTTGCTATCGGAGAATGTAGAGGAAAACTTAAATTCAGATCAGATTGAATCTGCTAAAGTCATTCTAAGTTCGGGAACGAGTTTATTGACGTTGATCGATGAGATTCTGGATCTTTCCAAAATTGAATCGGGTAAGATGACCTTGGATTATGCCTCGTTGGATCTAAATGATATTTTGTCGGATTTGAATAGTTTGTTTTTGCCGATTGTACAGGAAAAAGGCTTGATTCTAAAAACGAATATCAGTGATAAGGTAAACCAGAGATTTCAGGGAGATCGGCTTCGCATCGATCAGGTACTCCGTAATTTGATTTCAAATGCGATAAAATTTACCAAAGAAGGCGAAGTACGTCTGGAAATCTATGAAGATCCAAGTGATCGCGATCGATTGGTATTTGCTGTAGTCGATTCGGGTATTGGTATACCACTTGAAAAGCAGAAAATTATTTTTGAAGCCTTCCAACAAGCTGATGGCTCAACGAGGCGGAAGTTTGGCGGTACTGGCCTAGGACTTTCTATTAGCCGGGAGATTGCACGTTTGCTTGGTGGAGAGATCAGGTTGGAAAGCGAAGTGGGTAAAGGTAGTACCTTTTTGTTCATTATTCCGAAGTCCAAAGTTGAAGTCAAAGAGATATTGACGAAGGAGCAGCAATTGGTTGAGGAGATATCTTCGGAAGTAGAAGAGGTGATTGAGATTGTTAAAGAAGATACCTATAATCCAGTCACAATTAGGATCCCCGAGGAGATTCCAGATGATCGAGATACGGTTGCAGAGGGAGACAAGGTGATTTTGATTGTGGAGGATGATGTTAATTTTGCCAAGGCACTCTTGAAATATACACATACACAAAACTATAAAGGTGTAGTTGTTGTTCGTGGTGATCATGCACTCCCTGCAGCACAGAAGTATCATCCAGTTGCTATTCTGCTCGATATTCAATTGCCAATCATGGACGGATGGGCTGTCATGGATCAATTGAAGGGCAATAAGGCTACGCGGCACATTCCGGTTCATATCATGTCTTCGCTTGAGGTGAAGAAAGAAAGTTTATTAAAAGGAGCAATCGACTTTATTAATAAGCCTGTTGCGTTGGAGCAAATGACTTCGGTATTCCAAAAAATTGAATCGGCCTTAAGCCGTTCACCGAAGAAGGTACTTATTGTTGAAGAAAATCCAAAGCATGCCAGTGCACTGTCTTATTTCTTAAGTAGTTTTAATATATCACTTGAAGTAAAAGATAATGTAGAGGAAAGTATTACTGCTTTACGCACGGCAGATGTGGACTGTGTGATTCTGGACATGGGGGTTCCTGATGAAATGGGCTACCATACGTTAGAAGCAATCAAACAACATGAGGGATTAGAGAACCTGCCGATCATTATCTTTACAGGCAAGAACCTGTCTAAGGCTGAAGAGTTGAAAATTAAGAAATACGCAGACTCCGTTGTTGTAAAGACGGCCCATTCTTATCAACGGATTCTAGATGAGGTCGGCTTGTTTCTTCATTTGATTGAGGTTAATAATTCAGACGACGCCAGAAGGAATAACAATGGGCTTGGAGCTTTGACCGATGTATTGAAGGGCAAGAAGGTCCTTGTTGCTGACGATGACGTCAGGAACATCTTTTCAATAACCAAAGCATTGGAGAAATTTCAAGTAAAAGTAATTCCTGCAATGGACGGTAAAGAAGCGTTGGAAGTATTGACATCAGGAGAACCTATTGATATTGTATTGATGGATATGATGATGCCAGAGATGGATGGCTATGAGACTATTAAGAATATCAGGCAACATGTTGATTATGCAAGATTACCAATCATCGCTGTTACGGCGAAGTCGATGATCGGCGACCGAGAAAAATGTATTCAGGCAGGAGCTTCGGATTATATCTCGAAGCCGGTAGATATCGATCAGCTCTTGTCTTTATTGCGTGTGTGGTTATATGAAAATTGAGGACAACTGATATATGGATCAGAATAAGGTAATATTAATTGTGGACGACGATCAACGCAATATTTTTGCATTGCGTTTGACGTTGAAAGCGAAGGGATATCAAGTATTGAGCAGCACGAGTGCGAGCGAGGCTATCGAGATCTTGGAGACGAATAAAGGTGTAGCGCTGATATTGATGGATATGATGATGCCTGAAATCGATGGCTATGAGGCGATTCAGCTGATCCGCAATTCGAGTTTGCTGGGCAAAATTCCAGTTATTGCCGTGACAGCGCAAGCGATGAGTGGAGACCGGGAGAAATGCTTGGAAGCTGGAGCCCAGTCGTATGTCTCGAAGCCGATTGATGTCGATAAATTGATGGGTGAAATTGAACGGTTAATCTAAATGTTGGGCTATAGTATCATAAAAGACCATGAAATAGATATTTTGCTTGAAGATATCTATCGCGACTACGGGTATGATTTTTTGCAGTATAGCCGTGCATCGATGAAGCGGAGGATTAATCGGCTTATGACGAATGACCGTTTGGCAAGTTTTGCTGAACTTCGTTTTGTATTAAAAGACAACCCGGCATTTTTGCAGCATTTTGTTGAAGAGATTACTGTTAACTTGACCGAGATGTTTCGAGATCCCTTATTCTTTCGTCAACTGCGGGAGGAAATTCTCCCTCAATTGGGGACATATCCATTGATCCGTGTATGGGTTGCAGGATGCTCCACGGGAGAGGAAGCTTATTCGATGTCCATTTTGCTAAAAGAGGCTAATCTGTATCACAAGTCATTGATCTATGCAACGGATATTAATCCTCGGGTACTCGATATTGCCCGAAATGGTGTATATCCATTGAGCCAGATAAAATCTTTTTCCGAAAATTATATAGAATCTGGAGGAAAACAGGACTTTTCGAAATATTACACAGCAAATTATGAATGGGCAAAATTCGATGCCGATCTTAAGCAAAAAATGATTTTATCTACCCATAATCTGGTGTCAGACACATCATTTAATAGCTTTCAATTAATCCTTTGTCGGAATGTTTTGATCTATTTTAATAAAGATTTGCAGGAGCGTGTTTTTAAATTATTTGACGCGAGTCTAGAAAATTTAGGATATTTGGCATTAGGTAGTAAAGAAACCATACGATTTTCAGGTATTCAGCATAACTTTACAGCTGTAGGGGATCAAAAGATTTGGAAAAAACTTTATACCTTATAGGGGATTGCAGGAAGGCATGAAAGTTTTGTGCCTCATGTAAAACAATGACGGTATATATAAACTATTTTATATGAGTAAAACAAAAACGGTGTTGATATTTGAGGACGATACCATTATTTTGGAGGTTATAACGGTTGTTTTGACAGATTTGGGGTTTCACGTTGAAGTTTCCGAAACTTCACATGATATTATCCAAAAGGTGGAATCTGCAGAGCCCGATCTTGTTTTAATGGATAACTGGATTCCAAACATCGGTGGGGTTGAAGCAACCAGATTGCTTAAATCAGATCAGCGTTTTAGCCATATTCCCGTAATTTACGTGTCGGCAAATAACGATATTCAATCCCTGGCAGATCGTGCCGGAGCGGATGATTTTCTATCTAAACCTTTTGATTTGGAAGATTTGGAAAATATTGTCAATAAATATATTGTATAGATCAATTTAAGGTTAGACTTAAAGGCTGCAAATCTCAGATTCTCGCAGGTTAGTTTAGTCGATGGAAGTATGCTGGTCTATGCCAGCATCAATTAGCTTTTGATCTATTATGTATTTGGTAAAAATGTATCGGTGATCTGACTACCAGGTATTTAGACCTTCCTGTAAAATAGTGTTATAGGTCTCCACGTTGAATTTATAGAGATCAGGAGCTTTATGGGCTCCGCCTTTCCGCTGTTCGTCAAGTTTTTGGAGGATACCCATATTTTTCATTTTACGATAAAAATTGCCACGATTAAGTTTCTTACCAAGCACTGTTTCATAGAGTCCTTGCAGGTCCGTCAGCGTAAACTTGTCTTGTAGCAAATTGTATCCTATTGGTTTATAAGAAAGCCGCTCGCGAAGAGTCCGGAGAGCCTTGTTGATGATTTTGCGATGATCCATGGTGATATTGAGCTCAGTGATGTCCCTAAAGTCGATCCACTGACAAGTCTCACTTAAGGAATCAGGTTGAGGAATTACGTGTTTGTAGTTTACCAGCGCGTAATAACCAATTGAAATAAATCGCTGTTTGTTCCACAATGTGTCTGGGTAATCTGCAAAGGATTGCTGGCTGCGCTGTGGGCATCCAAATACCGCAAATTCTTCCAAGAATATATCCTTCACACCTGAGCGTTCATAAAGTACGCGTTTGACCGCCTCGTCCGTATCTTCCTCTTTCCCTACATAGCCACCTGGCAGAAACCATTCTTTATTATAATTCATTTTTAGCAAAAGGATTCTCAAGGAACCTTGGTCGAAGCCAAAGACGACGGTATCCACAGAAATGTGAGGTAGAAATTTTTCATAGCTCTCTGCTGATGCGTTAATTAGCTGTGTTCTGAAATCCATATAACTGCTGTTTTTGGGTTAATATTACAAAAAAATATCGCAATGGGAGGTAAGTTGCCGGATAAAACTCGAACAATTCCTTATGCAAAAATTACATAAGGTGCTTTTTTGATAAATCAATTTACTGGTAATTAATTGTTTGTGTTATTTTGTTGATTTTATTTTGTAATTGAACAAAAAGATTGTACACTTGTATTGCTTCATTATGAAGCAATGTAAATAACTGATTATAACGTGTTAAGCCAAATGTTTTTTTAGCCGTGAGGCGAATGTTTGACTACGAACTCATGTATTAAACGAACAGATTTTATGAATGTAAGAAACCTAATATTCGCTTCATCTTTCAGTCTATTTTTAAGTTTTTCAGCACAAGGCCAGGTTTATCAAAAGATTGAGAATCAGTATGGCCCTGTTTTGGGGTATTCAACAGCTTCGGGCGTGAAGATCCTAAGTATTGCTGGAAATAAATTTAAGGATCTCAATCGAAATGGAAAATTAGACCGTTATGAAGATTGGCGTTTGACAGCAGAGGAGCGAGCTAAAGATCTCGCCTCAAAATTGTCTGTTGATCAGATTGCTGGGCTTATGTTGTATAGCAGGCATCAAGCTTTACCGGCACCGGCCTTTGGATTTATGGGAGGCACTTATCAAGGAAAAAACTATCAGGAAGGTCTAGTTTCACCTTGGGCTCTGACCGATCAGCAGCGTGAGTTTCTGGAGAAAGATGGGCTGAGGCATGTCCTGTTGACAGCAGTGAAAGATCCGGAGACCGCTGCCCGTTGGAATAATGAGTTGCAAGGTTTTGTGGAAGGCTTGGGATGGGGGATTCCGGCGAATAATAGTTCCGACCCACGTCATAATGCTGTTGTCAGTGCAGAGTTCAACGCTGGGGCAGGGGGGCAAATTTCAATGTGGCCGGATGGGCTTGCGATGGCGGCGACATTCGATCCAGCTATCGTCAAACGTTTTGGGCAAGTAGCGGCTTCGGAATATCGATCCTTGGGCATCACGACGGCATTATCACCACAGATAGATTTGGGTACCGAACCGCGTTGGTATCGTATCGGTATGACTTTTGGAGAGAGTCCCGAGTTGACAACAGCGATGGCTAGAGCTTATATCGATGGTTTTCAGACATCGAGTGGAAAAGACGAAATTGCCTTAGGCTGGGGGTATAAGAGTGTTAATGCTATGGTGAAACATTGGCCCAGTGGAGGGCCTGAGGAAGGTGGTCGGGATGGCCATTGGGCTATTGGAAAGTTTGCGGTATATCCAGGTGATAATCTGAAGCAACATATTATGCCATTTGTCAATGGAGCTTTTCAGTTGACAGGAAAGACGAGCAAAGCTGCCGCAGTTATGCCCTATTATACGATTTCTTTTGGTCAAGACGAGAAGAATGGTGAAAATGTGGGAAATGGTTATAGCAAATATTTGCTTACCGACTTGTTGCGCGGCACCTACGGTTATGATGGTGTGATCTGTTCGGACTGGTTGATTACGGGAGATGAAGCGCCTAAACCAGATGGATTTGCAGGTAAACCCTGGGGGGTAGAACAGCTGTCGGTGGCAGAGCGTCATTATAAAGCATTGATGGCAGGCATAGATCAATTTGGTGGCAATAACGATAAGGCTCCTGTTTTGATAGCCTATGAACTGGGCGTGAAAGAGCACGGACAGAAATTTATGAGACAACGATTTGAAGCTTCTGCCAGAAGGCTTCTGTTAAATATTTTCCGGGTAGGACTCTTTGAAAATCCATATTTGGATGTCGAGGAAAGTCGCGCCACTGTCGGTAATCCGCTCCATATGAAGGAGGGCTACGACGCACAGGTAAAGTCCATTATTTTACTAAAGAATAGTGATCAGCAATTGCCTATTCTTGGACGGAAGAAAGTTTATGTTCCGAAGATGTATAGTGCAGCAATGAAAGATTGGTGGGGAAACTATGCACAGGCACGATTGGAATACCCTGTCAACATTGATCTCTTGCGAAAATATGCCGATGTAACCGATAACCCTAGTGAAGCTGACCTTGCAATCGTGTTTGTACAGAGCCCGATCAGTGCAGAAGGTGGGTATAGCGCAAGGGATCGCAGGAATGGTGGAAATGGCTATGTTCCGATTTCCTTGCAGTATGGCACTTATACAGCCTCAGATGCACGAGCGGAGAGTATTGCCGCAGGTGATCCTATAATCGATCCATCGATTAAGAATAGGTCTTATAAGAATAAAATGGTGACTGCTGCGAATGTGATGGATCTTCAAACGATATTGGATACGAAGGATATGATGATGGGGAAACCTATTTTGGTGTCTGTGACAGCAAACAAGCCCATGGTATTTGCCGAGTTTGAAAAGGAGGTATCAGGTATTATCCTAAATTTTGGTGTATCAACACAGGCTGTATTGGATGTTATGTTTGGAAAGTACGAACCTTCCGGTCTATTGCCTGTTCAAATGCCCGCAAACATGGCTACAGTTGAGAAACAAGCTGAGGACGTGCCTTTTGACATGGAAGTCTATGTTGATCAAGCAGGACACGCCTACGATTTTGGTTATGGTTTAAACTGGTCGGGAGTCATTAAAGATAAACGCGTAGGAGAGTTTGTGAGGAAATAATAGGGGCAATTTAAAAATGAGAAGGGGAGATAGGTTCAAGCTTGCGTATGTATCGTGGATATTTTGAATTTGATGTATAAAAAAAGCTCCTTTGTGTCATACAAAGGAGCTTTTAAGTACGCCAATCAGGATTCGAACTTGTTGTAACGGTTTGTTTTAAATACCGCTTTATACTGAAAAATAGCGAAAATATAAAAAAGTTTACCGTTTATTACTGATTAAAACCGATAACAATTGTGTGAAACCGATAACATTTTAGTATCTTTGTTATCGGTTTTAAAACATACACACACAATGAACCAAAGCGCATATAAGCACAGTATCAATTTTAATATTGTGACCACTGATATTGACCTTGATCGAATAAAAGAAAAACCAGTAAGGATAAAAGCGATGTTACGATTTAATAACCTTCCGCCGCTTACATTTTCAGGGGTAGACAAAATTATCCTGGGCAAGTACCAGCTTAAAGAAACAAAAGTATTGGTACAAAATAATGTCAAGATAAGAATTGTGCCAACTGCAGCCGCATGGGATTTTGACAAGCAGTTCCCGAAGAACAATGTTGCTAACGCCAAAATAGCACGCAACTTAACCAACGTAAAAAACAAAATATCTGATCTATTTATTGAGAGATGCAATGAGCTTGGCCGTTTCCCTGATGCTCAAGAAGCTAAAGAGTTGCAAGTTCATATAAATAGCATCCTGAAGAATAAGGCCCCAAAAGCTGCTGTTGAGGTAAAAAAGGAGGACGTTAAGACTAATAATCTTCTCGTTTACATTTACGACTATATTAAGGCGGCTAATGCGAATCAGCCTACCCGATTGCTCAAAGGGCAGCCATATAAGAAAAGATCAATCCAATCATTTTTGAACACCCTTAATATTTTGATCGAGTATAAAGGCGGCGAGCCTATAACTTTTAAACAGATGCAAGATCCGGAAACGGTCAAACAATTGCCAATGCTGAGTTTCGACGAAATAACGTTGGCTTTCTACGATAAGTTTAGGGACTACCTCGGTGTGCTTGGTCTAGGAGTTAGTTATTTTGGCTCTCAGATCAAGTACATTAAAAAGTTTATGAGCGAATCGCTATTGGAGGGATTTCATTCCGTTGTGGATTGGAAAGATAAACGTTTTGCCAAGCAGAGCGCCCCAGCGGAAAGCGATGCGTTAACCGTTGATCAATTGAAGAATTTGGCCGATTATGATTTTAGTGATACCCTTGTTCTCGATAATGCCCGTGATTTGTTTTTGGTCGGGTGCTGGACTGGCTTAAGATTTAGTGATTACAGCAGACTAAACACCCATGACCATGTTGACGGAGATTTCATTGATATTCTTACAAAGAAGACCGGAGAGCAAGTCGTAATCCCTATTTTGAAAGAGCTCCGCAAGATCATGGAAAAGTATTCGAACCGCAGCACTGGAATAACTGCAATTGAATCTGTTCGCCCATGGATAAACGAAGAATCGTTTACTTGGTTCGTTGGCGGTATTGATACCGGCATCAAGTCAATAATACCCAAAAGCAAAGAGGGCGAAGGATATTTTATTGATCCGACTTCCAATGAATGGATTATAAAAGGATCTGCGACGGGATTCCCTCGGGCAATATCCGATGTTAAACTGAATGACTATATCAAAAAAACGTGCAAGATCGTAGGCGAAAACCTTGATAAATCGTTCCTTAAAACCAAAGGTGTTGAGATTTCGAAGATATCAGGAACATCTACTGAGTATCTTCCCCTATGTGACCGCATATCGACCCACACAGGACGCCGAAGCTTTGCAACCAATGCTACACGCCTACAAATACCGAAAGGCTCTATAATGAAGATAACAGGCCATAAAACGGAAGCCGCTTTCGATGCCTATGTAAAGATAAAAAGTCGTGAGAATGCTTCAATTCTCGCAAATCACTTTAAAAATGTAAACCTTTAAAACATGAAAGAAAATAAGTTGTCTGAGGATTTTATTGAAGATGCGTATCGTGACATCTCGAATTTTGAGGTCTATGCATTGCAAGAAGGGTATTCTTCACAAACAGTAATGGGTTTGGTAGATGATATTGCGCGCGTACTTGGAGACCGGAATCAATCCGAATACGATGCAGTCAATAAAATTATTATTTATACTTCAAGCTATCCTGAACTGCAGGAATTACTTTTAGACCAATATCTCTATTTAACCGTCACTAGCGCTTACTTGAGGCAGATCGATAAAGACCCAAAGAGGGTCTTATATTTTTTAAGTAGGAACTCTATTTCATTACGAGAGAGCTATATAGGCAAGCTTTTTCAGCCATTAAAGGAATATGCTCGTGATAAGATTCTATTAGACAGTTCAAGTAAAGGCAAAAGATACGAGCCAGACTTCGAGACAATGTACTTCGATCCCGCAAGTTTAACACCGCCTCGATTAAGGAATGCAACATTGAAGGACATCCTTAATTCGAAGGGAATAAAAAATATTATAACTATTGAAAATTATATAGGAGATGCTGTTCGTCATTTAAAGCCCGGTACCAAAGCAAAGTGTATTATCCCTATTTTTAAAGCTATAGAAGAATTAAAATTAATAGATGAAGGATATGCTGAAACTTTCACTAAGCCGGTAGATTTAGCCTTGTTTATTTCAAAGGTTACCCAACGGTCCTTTAGCAAAGATGATGTATTATACTGGACTCCCGGTGCCAGTAAATATTCTCAAGATGAGTTTGAAAAGCATAAGAAAGCTTTGAAAAATATCCTTATATAATTTAAAACTGAAAAACTACTATTCTAAAAATAAGCCCTCAATCCTAAGAGGGCTTTTTTCTAATAGCACACGTTTCGAATCGTCATCCTTCTGACTATTTCCAGGATAATGCTAAGCCTAGCCCATATCATCATTTCGTCCCGGCTTTCTGACCATCTAAACCTCTCTAAGAGGAGATTGTCAAGTTCTTGAATTAAATGTTTCATACAGAACAAAGAAATGGAATTGAAGATGGTTGCACTAGGAATAATTAGTATTTAAAATTGATAAGTTGGAGTTATCGATTTTTGTACACACTCTCCGGATAGTGTTACAATATAACTATGATATAATTTTGTTACAATTTTATTTCACTTTATTTAACGTTATTTAGATTGTTTGTAAGAGTTTGTTTTGTTTGAACATGTTTGGCGATCACCAATTTTATAAAAACTTTTCTATGGGGCTAAAAAGTGTATCTTTTTATATTTAAATGTATTCATTAGAACTATTTTATTAGGAATGGTACATCTCTGTATACTTTTAAATTAAGTATTGACAATTTAAAAATTATGTCTTAAAATTGGGAAATGGTATATACAAACATGCGTGTTTTTTACGTGTGTTTGTGAAAATACCCAATCTAATTTGACGCTGTTTTTTAAACAAATAGTGCCAGAACGAGAAAGAAACAAAACAACGAATTAAAGCCATGAAAGCGCAACTATTAGCGGATTATATTTTATTAAACTATAACCCGATGTCTCACTTAAAATTACAGAAACTTTTGTTTTACTGTGAAGCATATCATTTGGCTTATTTTAATAGTTCTCTTATCGATGAAGAGTTTGAAGCATGGGTGCATGGGCCAGTTTGTAGAGAAGTATTCGACATATATAAAAGCAAAGCTGTGTTGTATAAAGATCTTGTATTCGAAGGGGATAAAGGAGATGTTTTAAAACAAATAGATGCGCTTGGTTTAAGTAGTGACCAAGTTGATTTGTTGAATGATGTTTTAAATACACTTAACTCGTGGAGTGCTTTCGAATTAGAAAGTGCTACTCATAGAGAATATCCATGGATTCAAGCAAGAGCTGGCGTTCCCGCAGGAGATAAATGCGCCAACAAAATATCTAAAGAAACTATGAGAGATTTCTATAAAAGCGAGTTAGTTTCATAATGGCAAAAAAGAAATTTCTAGACAAAAGTAAATCCAAATCCATAATAACTGAAGCGCTAGATAATAAAAAAAATAAAACTGTAAACGACGACAAAATCAAAGGTAATTTTAAGATATCGTTGTCTCATCTCGATAAAACCCAGAAGTTTGGCAGTAATTATCCTGATTGGCAAAAGGCTGGTCTTCTATCAAAATTGTTTGAAACTTTACAGGGATATTGTTGTCGTCCTTTATTAGAGCAAGTAGATGGGGATAAGTTTACTATATATGGGGATTTTCCAAAAAAGGATTATACCATGTTTAATTTCCCAGAACATGTTCCTGAAGATGCTAATTGGGCTAGAATACACATAAATGGAGTTTCTGTTGTAGCCGGACATGTTGTGGACGATACATTTTATGTAGTATTTTTAGATAAAACTCATAGTTTTTATTTAACTAAAAAAAGACGTGGTGAAAAATAATTGTTAATCCCCTCCAAACCGAGGGGATTTTTTATTTACCCAAACATCACTCGATGCTGGGGGGGGGGCTCAAAGGTCTAGTGCACCCAGACCCGGAGTTAACAATATCTAAACAAACCAAACATTTTACAAACATTTTGAACATTTTATTTTACGAAGGTAGGTTATTATTTATTTTTATTGGTTTAAAATATAAATAACCGTATAATTATATTTTAAACCATATTATTTATCATGAACAAAGAACAAAGAGAATCAATTGATAAGGTCTTTGGAAAGCTCCAAATTGTTATCCAAAATGCTAGATCATTTATTGAAGTAGCTAAGTTTATCAATTACCCGAAAGTTGACTATCTTAATCCTAAGCAAAATTCAGAACTATTTTTATTTATGGAACAATCAGAGTTATTTCATAAAATGCAAATCTTTGGTTGGCGATTATTTGTAATTGAGATTTGCAAAATATACGACAATAACGCAACTGTTTCATTAGAGGGAATTAAGAAGAAACTGATTTCTTACGGTGTTGATTTATCTGGAACATTATTTGACCAACTGCAACAACAACTGGAAAATGATAAAGAAATTCTGACTCGAGCAAAGAAACTCAGAGACAAGTACTATGCTCACACTGAGAAAGAAGTGCATCCAGGGAAAGAATTACTTTTTAACTGGTCAGACGCAGAGAGCCTTATAATTACTTGCGAAAATCTCCTTAATTACTATTTAAGCTTATTTAATATTGAAAAAGTTGAAGTTGTAAGCAGTAGTATTTATGAGACAAACGCTTTTTGGAAAGAAGAAATAATAAGTCTATCCGGTGTTATAAAAAACTAAATTGAAAGGCGCTGACTAACCAGACCTTTCAACTTCACAACCGTACCATCTTCCCCAGAACCTGCCGCCGATCCCTCAGCCTTAATACTGACAAACTCACCAAACACCAAAGAGAAGCGCTCCGACTAAAGTATTCGGGGCGCTTTTGCTACCTTTAGTCATTAATATCCAAAATGTTGAATAATATTTCTAGCACTTTAATGACGTTCAGCCATATATTTGTATGAATCAATACCACATCTTATGTCTTATAATAACTATTTATCAAAAATAAACGCCTTAAATGGCGCCAGTATCGAAGAACTTGACAAAGAAGTAGAAAGTACTTATCATAGGCTCAAGGAGAAGAAAAATAAATCTGAAGCAGAAGAATCAGCAATCAAAATTGCAATATCAATCATTGATTCTTTTAGAGGAGCTGCGCCTGTTTCCACGATAAATTTTACCGAACTCGAAGGATATATTTTATGGAAAGATCTTTTTGAATCTCTTACAACCATTGAAAACACACCTTTTTTGAGTTCATCAAAGGGCAATAGATATCGTCAAATTATTGAAAGATATAATTCTTTTAAAGATCAAACCTAGACCAAAAATCTAGGTTTTTACTATTGGATCAACCCAATAAACTTCATGATTAGTCAATGTCAGCACGTCTCTGGGCGAAACATTACATTGAATAATATCTTCCAATCCATCGCCGATGAGAAATTGAAGATCACCAGTAGGAACAACCGAACCGCGCAATATACTTCCCTCATCCAAGACATAAAGGTCTGAAGTGATCATATTGATGCGATTCTTGGTAATCCACTGGCTCAACTCTTCCTTCGACATCTGTTTCACACGGACAGACAAATCACGGGCTCCCTGCAATTCTTCGACAGCAATATCCGGAAATTCTTCTCTTAAAGTCGCTTCGTACAGTTCCCAACTGCCAGTGCGGATTGCTTCATTTCTCAAATAAAGCTTGCGGCCGTATTCCCCTACTTCATTAAAGTATTGTTGCAATGTTTTCATAATCTAAAATTCTATAAATATGCTTCCAAATAGGTCCTCATCATGTATATTGTTCAATGCATCTTCAATAACTAAAATATTCGGTTCTTGGAATGGCACGGCCGTGATACCTTCACAATCCAATGCAACCAGCCAATCCATAACATTAGGTACCGCGATAGCCTTCCATGTGACATTACTGTTGTCTTCACAATCGGCTGGGGCAATAAGGACATTATAGCCTTTTCGCTTTAGCTCTTTCAAAACTGAGTGAGTAACCTTTTCGAATCGCATTTTATTTGTTACTTTTAATTAAATATACAAAATTATGTGTTACCATACTTCCACTCCAAGCACGGCCCAGTTGGTGAAAGAGTTTAAAAACCTTCATGTGCATTACCAAAATGAAGAGATTTTCCATGTCAGCGGATTTACCCGTCCCTACCTCCCGGTAACACTAAATGAGGACCAAGACAGCATTGTTGCCGCTCGATGGAAGCTTATTCCTTTTTGGGTAAAAACTGAGGATGATGCCGCCAAATATGCTAACACATTGAATGCCGAATCTGAGTCGATTTTTGAAAAAAAAGTCGTATAGCAATTACATTCTTAAAACTAGGGGCCTACTTTACGTCAATGGGTTCTACGAGCCGCACAAAGTGGCAGGGCAAAAAGACACTGAAAACTATTACATATACACTCCAACTAAAGAAATATTCACTATTGGGGTAGTATACGCTAATTTCAAAGATTACGAGACTAACAATGTCTATCCGACCTTTTCAGTTATCACGACAGCTGCCAATCCTTTACTCGAGGAGATCCATAATGAGAAAAAGAGAATGCCTTTGATCATTCCTCACGATCGCCGCGATGCTTGGCTAAACGCTAGTACCAAGGAGGACGTTCAGCAACTAATGATTCCTTATGAAGGTGAACTCGGAGCTCATAAAGTTTTCCGTGTAACCGGAGCCAAAGGAGATACCAACCGTCCCGATATACAAGACGCTATTTAAGCTTTTTTCTTCTCTCCTTCACAACCCATTTTATAGCCGCGTCCAATTCGTCAGGCCATTGCTTTAATCCTTCTTCCAAGATCTTCGCGCCAGTCTCTATACCAACATTTTGCGCAGCCAATAGGGCTGACTCTCTTACATGATTTACATACCCATCCGGTGGTTGTTTACTTAGTTTCATAATTCAAATTTAAAATTATTCTTGATAAATTACTAAAATTGTTAGTATTTTTGAAACATGAAACCGTTAGAAGTCCACTGCCGAAATCGTGTTATGTATGTCCAAATGAGCATACACGATAAGACTATGGGCATGAAAGATTATCATCTATACAACAAAAATGGACTTGCTTTTTATGTGTTCAGGAAGTCCGCTGGGGAATGGGAACTAGCGTATGGTGAACTTGCAGACGATATAAAAGAAGCTTGTATTGATGCACTGATCATTAGATTTGATAGCGATGTGCCCGAGCTGTTTTATCACCAAGGCAAGCGACAAGTAGTAGAAATTCGCGCAAAGAAATATAGCCTTTGGCATATCTATCTCAATAACGCCTATGTAGGCAGCATTGAGCATGATAAATTTTCAAAGGCTTTCGATTATCATATTGAAGACAACAGCCTTTTGACGGACAATCACGTGCAAAAGTATATCGGTATGATCCAACGGGGTGAATTAAAGTGGATAAAGGATGATATTCGAAGGTTTTGAAGTCGATGGTGTACCACAGGTTTTAGAGATTACCTCACTCATGGGCGGCTATTTTCATGTGTACATCAATAGATACTTTATAACAAGTATTTCTTACACCACCGAAGGCTGGCGCGTTCATTTCAACAACAATTCATGGTTATCCCGGGATGAAGCGGATATAATGATTGAGATGATCGAATCAGGGGAAATTCCTACGTTATAAAAAAAGGCTGATCTCACGACCAGCCATAACTAAATTATAATTAAATCCGTACTGGACCGGGACATACATTGAAAAATGGCCAGGCATTACACCTGACCATACAAATAAATCAACCAACTGAACTGATAGACTTTGATGGATCGTCAATCAGTGGACAAAAGCAAAATACTCTTGGTTTGATAAAAATTAAAAAAGCCTTGAGTGGGGAACCCAAGGCTTGAGCCATTATTAACCTATATTTTTGAAAAGTATCTATAGTACAAATCTAATTCCACTTTTGTTTAAAAAAAAGGCCGAGACTGAGAATCTCGACCTAGACATGTTTTATAGTTACCTATTATTGAGAATTTGTATAACAAGTAGTATTTAGAATTGTTTTGTTAAATAAAAAAACCTTGAGTCTGGGAGGGATCTCAAGGTTTTAAATTACTACCTATATGAAAAGTACCTATAATACAATATCAGATCACTTTTGGTTTTCAAAAAATAAAAAAAGGCCGAGTTACAAGACTCGACCTTAACAAATGAAATGTATTTTACCTTTGATTTAGCATTTATATAACAGCTAATCGGATTTTTTGTTTAATTCTCTAACTTGATTTTCTTTTAAAATTGCCTCATTCTTTAGTATTTGATCTTGTATTTTTTGTACTTTATTATACCATGCAAATCCAGAATAATTAATTATTATAAGAAGTATGACAATCGCAAGTTCAGACCATTTTTTAGATTCTTCAAAATCTTTCAATTTCTTGTTAGCAAATTTTAGATTTTCTATTAAAATCAAAGTTGTATCCCTTAAGTTAAGTGTTCTTAGATAATGTTTATCGAGGACATTCCTCATACTATCTTTAGGATAATTTGAAATCTTTTTTTTATTTTCCCAAAACTCTAAATCTTTTCCAAACCTCTCATTATCCTTGTCTAACAATTTAGAACGGCTTTCATTTTTTATATACTCTAATGTTAAATTATTATGTTCTTTATATATAATCTCCTCTTTTGAAGTTCTATAATATACTATAAATCCGATTAAAAAAATACAACCTACAAAAACAAATTTATATAGATTATCAGTTGGAAGACTTGGAAACATAATGGCTAATTAATTTTAGACAATCTTAATTATTTCCTTCTTAAAAACCAAATTAAACCAATAACAAAAAGCAATGCCCCGACTGACACACAAATCCAAATAGATCCTTTAGGATCTTTCCTAACTTCCTCATTTATTAAGGCACTTTTCATCCCAGGTAATATATTGCACTAAAGATTGTGATGCCGCTACCGCAGCAAGATCCGCCACAGATACTAAGCATTTAGAATTTGGAGCATCTTGGTGGAAATGAACTTGGCCCGTTTGCATCCATCTATCAACGGTAGTTCTTCCGTACAACTTATAAGCTTTAGTTTTAGCGATAAAAGCAGGAATAATATTAGCCTGTACTAACGCTTCTTGCGCGCCTAATTTAGCGGCCTCCTTAAGCATAGCCGCTAATTTATAATCTAATTGCATATCAAATCTTTATTTCCAAAGATAATTGGAATCTGTCAATCATTCTAATAACACTTTTACCATGTGGCGATATGCTAATAAAGAATTCCCCCATCCTTACTTTAAGGTTTATATGGGGGAATTTTGAGTTTACTTGGCTTGTATTTTTGTCTTGTTGATTTAATGATAATATAAAACTCTAAACATAATCAGATATGACAACGAAAACTAAAAATTTGATTGACGACTCAGAATTATGCAGAATCCTAGATATTCACCGGACCACTTTATACAAATGGCGCAAAAAGAATTGGATCCCTTTTTATCAGATTGGAAGAAATATCAAATACGACTTGGACGAAGTATTAGAATTTGCAAAGAGTTTAAACTAAGCCAATGAAAGACATTTTAGCAAATCCATTTCAAACATTATTTGATATGATGGTTGAATTGAAGGCGGAAGTCGCAGAGCTTAAGCAGATGCGGTCTAAAGGGGCCGACACAATACTGAGTAGAGAGGAAGCGGCAAAATACTTGAAAGTACATGTTGACACTATCACTAAGCTTGTTAACTCTGGACAGTTGAAAAAATCAAGTGTTGGCCGGAACCTTAAGTTTAAACAATCGGATCTTGATCAATACCTAGATGAAAACGCATAAAAAAAAGCTACTTGGCGCAGGCAGTAGCTTTTGGACAAATTCTTTATTTATAATCTATAACACCACTAAGTTAAAGATTTATGTCCAATTATGCAAATTATTGAATAACAAATGGATATAACTCATGTATTATGCGGAACGGTAATGTAGAACATACACAAAAAAGCATTACATACATACAAAACAACCTTGACAATAACAATATTTCTCTATCAGATATTTGGCCCCAAATAAAGTTTTTGTTGGCCGATGGCATATCTTTAATTCCCGTTCGAGATAAAGATCATGGGGATAAAAAAGCTAAATCGCCTTGTATGGTTTCTTGGAAGCCCCAACAGACCGAACGCATGACTGAAGCTGAGTTATGGGAAGCAATGAACCAATATGATACTACAGCTATTGGGGTTGTGTGTGGTGAAATATCGGGCCGATTAGAGCTTATCGATATTGATAGTAAGTATAAGCCAGGTATAGAAGCCTTGCTAATAAAGGATATTGAAAAATTATATCCTGAGATATTTCCTAAAATACGTATTCATGCCACGCCCTCGGGAGGCCGACATATTATATACAGAATCGAAGATCATGACGTTGAAGGGAATTTAAAGCTCGCTGGACGTTATGCGACCGATGATGAAGTAAAAGATCAATTGAAGGCTGGAAAGAAACGCCTGAGCAAAACGATCAACTTCTTAGAAACCCGTGGTGAGGGTGGTTACTTCTTATACCCTCCATCCCTTGGCTATTCAGTCGTTCAAGATGTGCCAATCCCATTAATTACTTGGGAAGAACGTTGCGGTTTAATCAACTTATGTCGGTCATACGACGAAGTAATTAAAGTTGCTCCTACACCGCAGCCGACAAAATCACAAAACGATTATTATACCACCAATCCTTTTGAAGATTTCAACAATACCTGCGATCCTATTAAATTAATGGAGGAATATGGGTGGAAATACCTCAAAGACAATGCTCGGTTCATTTGGTTTACACGTCCTGGAAAAGACAATGGAGTATCTGCAAGCTGGAACCATGAAAAAAGAGTTTTCTTTATTTTTACTAGCTCAACCGACCTTAATAACGAGCGAGGTTATAATCCTGCTACGTTGCTTGCTGAGTTTGGATTTGCAGGGGACAAGAAAAAGGCATTTCGTTACCTAGTTGATAAGGGTTATGGACAAATAAAACCTAGAGTCGAACGAGCAATAATAGCAAAGGCAATAAATGAAAAAAAATCGGGGCCTGCTAACCTTAGTACTGAAGCAAAGGAAAGTATAAAAGCTGGAATTGAAAGAAGCAATGTTGTTCACCCTTTTGGTGAGTTTTGGAAAATAGACGACGGAATAAGCATCCATTTGAGCGATGTTATTTTTGTCCTCAAAGGGCTGGGATTTTGTGACCATTTAGGCAGACTATGCAAATTCAATTTTGACACCCGTATTGTGTCTAATTGCGAAGATGAACTGAATAACCTGATTGATAGTCTACGTGATTATGTGAAAATTGAAGATAGTAACCTGCTGGACGATATATATAATTCTATCGAAGAAAAGCTAAGTACAAAAGTAAAGTATATTCGGAGCCGGCTGCCTAGGATGGATATGAAATGTATATTAGCTGACAAAGCAAGCGTAGCTTATAAATGCTATACTAATTGTATCTTGGCAATATCTGCTGATGGAGTCAAACAGTTGGGTTACGAGTGGCTAAAAGGACAGGATCTATTTGTTTTCGACTCTCAGATACAGCAACGAGAATATTTTTTCGATCAACCCAGTTCCGACCTTTATAAAACTTATCTAACCAACGCCACTAGATACACAGACCATGTAAAAAATTGCTTGGGCTACCTTGCTCACAAGAAAAAAGTAAAGGATAGAGCCTACCTTATAATATTGACGGAGGAAGTACCCAATATTAAAGACGGCGGAGGATCCGGAAAGAATGTATTTACAGGGTCTCTTAGCTGGACAACTACTGTGCATGAGGTGGATGGAGCAATTGTAAAAACTGATGAAAAGATGCTGCAGTCTTGGAATGGGCAAAATATTTTCGTTATGTCAGACCTTAGGAAAAACTTTTATTGGCCTATGCTTAAGAATCCTGTTTCTGACAACATGACAATTAAAAAGCTATACAAAGACGAAAGCAGTATACCATTTGAATTGTCACCAAAGTTTGTTGCATCTACCAATTTTTCCTATGATATATCCGATGGAGGACTCAAGCGTCGAGCAAGGCCCATTGAGTTTACGCCTTTTTACACAAAGAATGGCGGTGTCAAAAAAGTACACGGTAAAATGTTTCCTGACGATTTTACGGCAGAGGATTGGATGAGCTATGATGAAGTCATAATTGAATGTATCCAATATCACTTACAACAAGATGGACAGATCGACGAAGTTGTGTTGTCAGAAGGTGGGCAGTTTAAACAATTAGTGTTAAAATATGGAGAGGACTTATTTGAGAGAATCAGTGACTTTACTGATGAACTAATCGACGATCGTCCTACGGGTTTTGTTAAAAATCTAAAAGATGAGATAGCATCATACTTTGATCAGTTCCAAAATCGGTTCCAAAAAATAACATCTTTTCAAATTTATGAGTTGATTTCCTATTTCGCAGAGAAAAAAGGATTTGAATTTTCCTACAATAAACGCAAGGGTCTTAATAATAAAACCAATGAAAAAAATTGGATATATGAGTTTATAGAGCAAGATTTTTTGGAACCTTAAGCGTTTTTTGGAACCGTTTGGTTTTTTTTTGGAACCGAAAAACAGCCTTTAAATATGTTTAAAGCAATATTTTTAGACTGGTTCCAAAAAACCAAAGTATTTTCTTTAAAACTCAACAGAAAATAAAAAAAGAATGATGATTAAAATATACGCTAAAAACAGTGGGGTTAAAAACAAAATGATTTTTATTTCCTGTATAAAAAAAGTTTTGGGCGTTTTTTAGAGATTTTTTGGAACCAAGGAAAAATGACAGATAAAAGGATAGTTGAAGAACTTAAAATTAGGTTTCCGGAAGCTTATAAGACTATAATCAATATTGATTCAAAAACTATTGATAATAATGCAATTTATGCAGCTTATTTCTATTCACAATGGCAAGAACACAGGACAAGCGTTTTTATTTGCGTATGTCTTCTATTATACTCTCCTGGAACCATAACATACGGCACACGGGTTGCGCATGGACTGGTTAGCGCGATGGCTAGAGTTAAAGGTGTTACAAAGAGTGCAGTGAGCCAAAAGATGTCTGATGCAATTTTTCAATATAAAAAATATAAGGATCTATCAGAAATTGTGGATCAAATGGTTGAATCGTTAAAACAATTAAAATGGCAAAAGTGAGAAAAATACAAACATCGGTGGATGCCGAAGACCAAACTAGCATTGATTTCATGAACAAGAAAGTTGCGGATGAAAGAAAGAAAATTCTAGCCAGTGATGAAGGCTTTAAGCGCTATGTTATACGCAGAGCCTTTTTCGTACTCAAGCGTCAATATAGATCCTTTAACCTTCTTAATGCGATAGCTAACAAAGCAATAGAAAACTTAAAGTATAATTATGATTATCACCTTCCATTCAATCAGGAGCATGTTGATAGGTCAATTATTGAAGTTTTTATAAAGTTTGGTGCTAAATATTGGGTAAAGAGAACAGGATGGTTTGGAAAAGACAGGATCAAAGATCAGTATATATCTAGATTTAAAGGCGAATAGAGGTAGTAATTTTTGAAAACAACAAAGAAATACAGAATATGGCAGTAAAAGGAAAAACTAACAATCCCAATGGGAGACCAAAGGGAGTTCCTAACAAAGTGACAACAGATCTGAGAGGTGGCATCGACGCATTTCTGAAAAACAAATGGAACGAAGTTTATGAGATCTGGGATAGATTAGATGACAAAGATAAAATCCTGTTTATGGACAAAATGATGAAGTACGCTATTCCAACTTTACAATCAACAACGATTGATGCCAAAATTGAATCAAATACAAAATTGGAAAAATTGAATGCGGCGCAATTAAACACTTTGATAGATCAAATTTTGGAAGAAGATGAGAATACATGAAGAAATTAGTAATGGCCCAGGAATTTCTCCTGAAGAAATAAAGCGCGGAACTATCGAGAGTATTAGTAAAACCGAAGATGGTTCATTTGTTTATCACTTTTATAAATTGCCCGGATTTCGCACTATTTTAGGATTCGATGAGAAGCTGATTGGGTGGCATGCGGATAATGATTCCCCTGCTTACATTGATTTTAAAAAAGAGTTCTTGATCAATTTAGATATCGAAGCATTGAAAGTCTTTGGTAAGAACAAAGAAAAAGATTTGGATATCGTGTTTGACGGAGCATCGTACATTGATTTAAATTTGATGAGTCCACCGCAGCGAGTCCCTATTGTATTAGTAATGTTATATAGTGAGGAGGCTAAGATGATCGCAAGAAAGCTTGGCTATCCAGTTATTAATCATGCACAATTGACATAATGAGAACAATTAACCCGAAAACCAAAGAATATAGGCAATGCTTAATTTCTTTAATTGGATTTGGCTTCACAGAGCCATTAAGAAAGATTAGATCATTTCCTGATCAACCAATTCAAATAATTAATGAAGGGGAAAGTCTGGGAATAAAGAATCATCCTTTGAATTTTGTTAAATACAACAGTGACAAAGGTTTTGTATTGTTCCCAATGCCATGAATAGCAGAGATATAGATTTTGACAAATGCAAATGGTATGCCGGAGGTTGTATCATTGAGCAAGGCACTGAAAATTATCGCTACTTCTTGGAATTACTTATCAAGAATAGGCATATAGAGACCTTACAGGAGATTCGTGATCGAGGGTACCCCGAAATCCATCTTATTCTAAATGCTGCTTCTTACTTGAGATATAAGGCGGACAACGAAGATAGGAAAGTATTCGGGTTACCAACAAACAATTATATTAGCGATAGTATTAAGAAATTGACAGATTGAATTTTCCAACATCATAACGAGTGTGATGCGTAAAGGGGATCGTATTTCACGATCCCCTATTTTGTTTAAAATGTTAATATCTAAACTTTAGGCAAAGGTTTAGATATTGCATTATACTATATTATAATATAACATATTATGTATTTACCTTAGCTATATGGAACAGAAGTTTTTTAGTAACAAAGAAGCCAGTCGTATGCTTAACATCGAGCGCACGACGCTATACGCATGGAGGAACAAGGGTAAAATCAAAATGGAGAAGTTTGACAGTCAATACTACATAAGCGCGGACGAGATCAAGCCGATTTTAGAAGAAAGGATCAAAACCGGCAAAACTCAAATCTCGACAGAATTCCCTGCAGCTAGTCATCTGCCTATTTTGATCGAAATGCCATGAAGAAAATATAATTCCGAAACCCAATAGGCGTACTACACACCTTATCTAATTTTATATATGCCGATTAATCTTAATTTGTTATCGGTTATTGTTATCGGTTTAATTGAAAAAGCAATGAATAGTGAACTTTTAGAGCTGGTCAAGCAGCAAGAAAAACAGATTGAACAATTGAAGAAATTCATTTGGGATATATCCGTCAATCCTGACTTATTGAAGGATCAACGTTTGATGAATATTCTTATTGATGTTGATTTTGGTAATTCGTCAGATCCGACATTAACCGATTATACCATATTGAAAATAAAAGAGCTTGAGAAACGACTTTTTCAGACCTGGGGATTATTAGACCAGTCAAGACAGCTTCTCAATAATCCTGAACTAATTAGCAAAATGGACATGGCGTGTTACAACGCTGCGGTAGATCAACATGCTTGTGAGTGGGTAGACTATAACGGTAACGTATTTGAAAGTCAAGAACAATCGTGATATGCAAAGAGCAGCAATAGCAGCGACTTTTGTTGACGAGCCGGTGATCATTGGCTCCGTACAGCTTACCGATACCGAGGGCAACGAGTACCGGCATGAGTTAGTACTGGAGTCAATATCGCTGGGCTGCATGGAGCGTATATGTTTACTTTTGGATCCAGTATCACCTTTAATCAAGACGTTGGCATCTAGCACCACTGAATTAGATGTTAGGAATGCATCTATTGAGGTTTTAATAAATTCGTTGTACCGTCTTTCTAAGGTTATTGCAGCAGCATGTCAGAACTCCCCAAAGCCTATTGATCCTAAAATAGTTGATGCGGTATATACTCAATTCAGCTTGCCGAAGATTTTAACAGCGCTTAGGGAAATACTAGCTAAGGTTAGTTTTCGGGAGCTATCGGAACATTTCCAATTCAAACCTTCAAAAAATACCACAGCCTACCCAGGGTCGAATTCTTTTTGGGCTTTGTTAGTTAATGCGATGGTATCCTTCAAAGGGTGTAATGAACATGATCTTAAATGGAATATGTCTTATACGAATTTGTTGATGTATTGCTCGGTGTTGTCAGCTTCGCGCCCAGAGGATTCCGGCGGTGGTAAGCCGGAAGAAGGTGAAAAGGTTGACATGTGGGATTTGTTTAATGGCATGAGTAAAGAAAGTGAATAACAATGGAATTAGGAAAAATAAATATAAAATCAAAATATAGTGTGATTGAGTGGTTTCGTGTTTGTTTAGGGTGGAGAAAGAGCATAACGCTTAATCTCCGCCCTTACTCTGGTAAAACTACTCTAGAGATTTGCCATTTGGTAAACAGCGGTGTTGTGTTGAAAAGCAAAGAGACGAATGAGTTAATGACAGTCATTGATGGTAATTTGGCCGGATACGTTGATATGATTGTTACAGCTTGCGCGGTTCCCTCTTACTTAACAAAACAAGTCGCAAGCGGTATTGTTGAAACCTGGACAGTAGAGCAAATAAAAGCTGCGGTAGGCCAAGTTTACCAAAACATTGATTTTCAAAGCGCGTTGGAAATAATGTCTATTATGGGACAAATACGGTTTGACGATTAAACCCCGTCCACAGGGTAGCTATTGTTTGGCTACCCTTTTTTCTTTCTCCTAACTTTTCACTAAGTTTGCTATCAAACGACTTTTTATGAAAAGATTAATCTATGTGCTGTTTGCTTTTGCATCCATTGGAGCCGTTAAAGCTCAAAAGTTAGATAAAAAGAATATAGATCCGTTTACTAACGAATCCGTTACGTCAACTAAATATGAAACGCTATTTTCTGATAGTAAGTTATTCTTATCCTCATCTGTAGCATTCAAATTCTCGCGAATAAATAATAATGTTTTATTATCAATAAAAGTCATAATTGATGATGGAAAAGATTTTGAAGTCCGAACAGATCAACCCTTTTTCTTGAAGTTTTCAAACGGTGAAGTCATCGAACTATATCCAAGGGAAAATATTTATTCGAGCATCGGAAAAGGTGCTGTAGGTTTGCGCCTGAGCGGCGTTCCTGGGGCAGAGATTGAGTATGATTTATCAAGAGAAAATGTGAACACAATACTTAAAAATGACCTAGTATCAGCAAGACTTAATAATTCCTACAAAACGGTAGAGAATTTGGAGATCAAAAGGAAAAATTCGCTTTTGTTTAGAAAAGCCATCGATCTAGTAATAAGGTAGATGTGATAAATTGATTTGCGTGTGTATAATTTATTGCATTTCAATACGGAATACCTTATTTATCAATAAAAAAAATATTCTATATTTGCATCAAATTAATTTGTTAAGTGTTGCTAAGTTTTGTATATTAGTAATGCTAAAACTAACAAAGTCAGAAGAGCTTTTAAAATTTCTTCAAGAAAAAGACATATATACCAATACTAGGTATTGGTAAAATATACAGACCTTGCTCTGTTCGTGTGGTTACAATTTCCAGCCTTGTGCTGACTTTGTTAGTTTTAGCAGACCCACACGGCAGGGCTTTTTGTTGCCGGTAAGTTGTGTAAAAATGCTAAAACTAACAACAACACCAAATCAAGCGCCAAAGTGCGTTAACCTCTCCTTCACCCATGACGAAGTTACCCAGCTTCGGGATTTAATCTACAAAGCTCACTGGTACAACAATGAGTGCAATTATGATAATGACAATGATATTATCTATACTTTGATTGAAGAAAGGGACAATAATAATCGAGATCAAATCGATGCTGCTATAACGATGTTAAATAAAGTAGGATATCTTTCCACTTTCCTAACTGACCTATGGAATCGTCTATTAGAATTGGAAAAGGAATGTGTATAAACCCAGCATACACCGGATAGTAAAAATATTAAATAACCAAAATTGTTATAAAAATGCTAAAACTAACAACAACACCCAGCAAATCTAATGTAAAAGCCAAATGCCATTATTTCGAAGCACAAGGCAACAGTATGAATAATGGAAAGATTTACAACGCTATTACCGACGGAATGGTTTTGCAGTGTAGCGAGGTTCCAAAAGATGAATGGAGCGCCAAGATCCCCGAATTAATCGCATTTAGTTGTGTCTTTATGATGTACGACGGAGATATTATACTAAAATCAGTGTACTACGTTTCTCAGGACTGTAAAACAATCACCTTGCGCAGCCTTAATTCAAATAAAAAGGAATATCCAGACTTTGAAATCGAGTTGGCTAATGTGAGAACAGTCTACATAGTGGATAAGCGTGTAATTTAGTATTAATCAAGCTTTTTTGCTAAAGGATGCCCTATTTTAGAGCATCCTTTTTTATTTTCTAAACTTTAATCAAAGGTTTAGGTAATATAAACCAATATAATGTAATATAGGCTTTTATAGAATTATTTTTACTGATAAATATTGAGCAACAAATATTATGTCAGAAATTAATTACAAAGTCACAGTTGATGATAGCGAGGCCAAAAAGAAGCTAAATGATCTTTGGGCACTCTTTAAAAGTGGGGAGTCTAAGGCGAAAAGTATCATTGATTTCGATAAGACGGAAAAGGGGTTAAAAAGGGTAATAGATAATCTCGAAAAAGTAAAAAGCAAAACCGCATCCATTGGCGGACTAAACATTGACGGATCGGGGGATGCTAAAAGGTCAACGGGTGCTATCCGTCAATTAAGTGATGAGCAAAAGAAGCTCAAACAAGCCCAATTAGATAATATTGAATCTATTCGCCGTCTGCGTGAGGAGCGTTCGAAGGAAATAGGCGAATTGAATCTTTTAAAGCAAATTGAACAAGAGCATAAGGCAACCTTAGCGGAAAAGAAGTCTGCTGCCCAAGATCTGACTCAAACAGAAAAGGAATTAAATATCCAATATAAACAAGGTCAGATTGAATTGCAGGAGTATAACCGCCTGCTTAAAGAGCAAGCCGAAGAACGTCGTAAGGTAACCGCGGCGGAACGTGAAGCGACAAAAGCGGTAAAGGAAGCCGAGAAAGCTCGTAAAGACGCTGAACGTGAAGCTGAAAAAGCAGCAAAGGCCGCCGAAAAGAGAAGAAAGCAGCTTGAAAAGGAAAGTAGCGAGTATTACCAGCTAAATAAAGCCCTTGGAACTGTCCGAAAAGAAGCTAAAGATGTGTTGGCCGAAATGTTCAAGTTGGAGCGCCAGGGGCTTAAGAATAGTGCAGCGTATGAGCTGTTGGAAAATCAATCAAAAGACCTTGTTAAAGAAGCCCAAATTCTAGACAAAGGCATTAAAAATATTGACGCAAGCCTTGGGCTTCATCAACGGAATGTAGGCAATTACAGCAACGCATTAGATAACATTATTCCAATCGTTGGCCGTGTTAACAGTCAGCTTGCGATGTTCGGCACCTCAATAGATGAATTAGCTGGTAAACCTGGGATATTCAAGGAAATTGGTGCCGGTATTGCCGGTGCATTCAAAAACTTGGTGGCGTTTGTCTCTACTCCAATTGGAGCCGCAGTTGCTACCATTGGCGGACTGTTCGCACTATTCCAGGCTAACAAAGATACTGTTATCCAATTTGATGACGACCTAAAGAGCGTTAGTAAAACAACAGGATTATCCGGCAAGGCGCTTCAACAGTATTCGGATGACATAATACAGCTTTCGCGAGCTTTGAAAACGGTAGAATCAAAGCAACTCCTTGAATATTCACAGGTTGCCGGACAATTGGGTGTTAAGGGCCGAGACAACCTACTCGCATTCTCAGAAGCATTAGCCAAATTGGAGACCGCATCAGATATACGCGGAGAGGAAGGCGCGACAAAAATAGCTAGACTCCTTACCCTTACTGATGGCGGCGTCCAGAATGTTAAAGAATTTGGAGACGAGATTGTAAACCTTGGTAACAACTTCGCGGCCACCGAATCTGAGATTTTGACGAATGCCGAAGCTATAGGGCAAAACGTTGGTTTATATAAGATCGGCCGTAAAGACGTACTTGCATACGCTACAGCAACGAAAGCAGTAGGTCTAGAAGCGGAGGTTGTCGGTTCAACTTTCTCACGTACACTCGGACAGTTCGAGAAAATGACTAGATCTGGAAAAGGTGTAAATGATTTATTAAAAATTATCGGAGGCACTCAATCTGATTTACAAAAGCGTTTTAAAACTGATGCCAGCGGTGTCTTCATGGATTACATTCGAGGTTTGAACAAAATTAACCAAGCAGGTGGCTCCGTTAATGAAGCACTGGAACGTACTGGTATTATAGCAGTTCGGGATCAAAGAGTTATTGCGTCTTTAGCATCAACTGGTTATGATACATTGACTAATGCAATGATTACTGCAAAGAATGCAAATGGCGCTATGCAGGCGGAGTTCGAAACAGGGGCAAGTAAATTGGTTAATCAGATCAAGCGAATCAATATTGCCTGGGATAACTTGGTGTTGTCTATAGAAAACGGATCCGGAGCAATTGGAAAAACATCAGTAGCAATAATCGGTTATGTCGCTGATATGCTAGAAGCATTCAATAAGATTGCCGATTCAGCAAACATCTTTGAAGGAGTATTCCGATACATTTCTACTGGATTTAAAATGACGATCCCAGGTCGTGCGGTAGATTGGGCTACTGGTGGCGGATTTGATAAAGTTTCAAATTGGATTTTCCCTAACGACTCTAAAAAGGCATCAGAAGACAATTCTAAATTTTTCGCTGAGTTCTCCCAAAAAACACGTGCGGAACAGTTAAAGATCATTGCAAATCAAGAGGAAATGATTAAGAAGCAAACCACCCTTAATAAAGCGTTTGCAAATCCTGTATTGGCGGAGAATTTGAAAAAAATGCGTAGCCTTCTTAAATCTGATGTGGATACGACGGGAATTGATTTTGGTGTTTCAGATAAAGATAAAAGAAAGTCGGAAAGAGCAGCGGAACAATTACGCCAAGCCACCGAGCGCCAGCGTTCTCTACAACTTGAAATCGACAAGATCAACGAAACGGCATCTAGGAACCAACTTTCCCGTGATGAATCCGAAGTTGCGTCTGTAAAGGATAAATATGCTAAGATCAAGGAAGAAGTCCGTAAGTTTTATGCTGATCCTAAAAATAAGGGTTTACGCGTTGATATTGGTGGTTTGCAACGGTCGGAAAACTTCGAAGTAAGCGAAGCGGAGATCAGGCAGAATACTAAGGCAACGGAAACTCAATTCGATGCTCAGAAAAAATTCCTTGACGAGTACAACGCTTATGCCGAACAAACTTCAAAGGCGGCAGCAGACAAACGTTATGCAAAGGAGTTGGCTATTTTCAAAGATTACGAGCAAAATGTAAGAGCTACTTACGAAAGCCTGGTCACTAAGAAAAAGACAGCAGACCTTGCGCAGTATGTAAGCACCATGAAATTCACTCAGGCTGAGGAAGAAGCTTTGAAAAAATTGAGCATCCGTATCGCGGAAATAGATCAGAATAAGCGTCAGCGAGAAAGTAAAGGATTGATCGAAGCTCTAAGAGCTGCACAAACTGTAAATGATAAATTAGTTGCAATTGAGCAAGATTATCAAGATAAAATCAAATCCCTGCGTGATAATAACGAGTTAACTCCTGATCGCGAAAAACTGCTTAGTAAACAAAAGGGACGTAGTACCTCTCAGGCCGTCGTTGAAGAACTGACAGGCTCTATTGAATGGGAAACTTTGTTCTCCGGTATGGATGAAATGGGAGTCAAACAAATTGAAAATCTTATTTCAACAATTGAAACTAAGTTCGACGACCTGAAAGGAAAGTTCGATCCAATAGACCTTCAAAACTTGAAACGTCAATTGCAGGAAGCTCAAAACTTACTAATCGAAAAAAATCCGTTTACACAACTGGCAGCATCAATTAAGGTAATCATGAACAATGCCGGTAACGATTCGGCGGAAGCCGCTGAGAAGACAAAAACGGCATGGGTCAACCTTTCTAAATCGACAAAAAATAGTTTTGACTTCATATCTAATGCAGTTGAATCTGCGTCAGTTTTAAAAGACGCTATAGGGGAAGTTGGAGCCACAGCTTTATCCTCTTTGACCGCGTTATCGGTAGCAGCGATTGCGGTTACATCTGCTATCAAAACAGCGGAAAAAGCGTCTGTAATCCTTGCTGTTATTCAGGCCGCATTAGTTGTCGTCCAGTCTTTATTTTCTTTTTTGAGTGGCGCGTCGAAGAAACGTAATGAGGAATTGAAAAAAGAGCAGGATTATTACAACACACTTTCTGAAACTTTTGATATTCTGATCGACAAACAAAAAGAACTGTTTTCGCAGAAATCAGGCAAAGATTCATTGTCTGCTTACACAGAAGCCCTTGACCTTGTCAATTCAAAATTGATCGCTAATAGAAAAAGTCTTGAAGCTTGGTTTTCCCAAGGCGCAGGCCTATTCAAGCACTCTAATTGGTACAACTATGATAAAGAATTAGGCAATGTCCTAAGTAGACAGGAGCTTTTGAACATGTCTTCACAAGAATGGGAAACACTATTACTTAGACAGCCCGAATTGTGGGCTAGATTGCCGGAGGAAGTGCGCAAGTACGGACAAAGTATGATTGACGCCAAAGGGCAAACCAAGGAGTTGAAGGATGCTCTGCAGGAAGCTTTATCAGGTGTTTCTTTCGATGATATTAAAGGTGAATTTGACAATCTGTTTTCTCAAGCTGATTTAACCTTTGGAGATATATCGGATTCATTTTACAAGCACATGCAAAAAGCCGTATTACGTTTAGTTCAGGACGGTAAGATGACTCAAAGTATTCAAGAGTGGTACGATAAGGTTATGGAGGCCATGGAAGATGGAAGCCTTACCAAACAGGAATCCGAAACACTTAAAGCACAATACCAAGCTATTGCAGAAGCTGGGAATAAACGGTATCAGGAGATAATGGATTTAATGGGATATGAAGGAGATACTAAATCGTCTGGACTGAAAGGTTCTATCCAAAAGGAAATGACAGAAGCTACTGCCAGTGAATTGACAGGCCTTTTTAGATCAACATTTGAACTTTCGAAACGATCCTTACAGGAATCACAAAGCCAGACTATATCAATGGGTAAAATAGTCGAATTGACCAGCAACGGATTAGTTGTGCTTAACAATATTCAAAATAATACCGCAGCAACGGTTGTTGAGCTACAGAACGCCGTCAAGGAACTCCGAACTATTAATAAAAACACATCACCTCAATCAACGAGGGCATACGCAGGAGGATAATATGAGTTTTGCAATAGACAACAAAAATACTGCTGCCAAGTTTAGTTTATTTTTTAAGCGAGGTGTATGGAGTGAATTGTTAAAACTTCCAACACCGAAAGAACGAGCATTTTATGACTGGCCGGATGAACACGGGAAGAACTATGACGATTTTTCCCCAACAATATTTGAGCCATTGCAGTACAATATCGGGTGCTACCTGTCTTCAACTTCCCTTGCTCGATTACAAGAGCAAAGGGAGGTTTTGCTGAATATTCTTAAAAAACCTGAGGGCTTCAACCTGAGAGTGGACGCATTGGGACGGTCATTCGCGTTGCGGTATATCACCTCGCCTGATCTAAACATTTTTAATCCACGAAAGACTATCAATATTATTTACACCGATTTCACCTTAGTTCTCGAAAACAACTTCGCGCCGGTTGGAGTCGATTTTTATTTAGCGGACGTAAACGGTTTGATCCTTAGTTATCCGGATAAGCCTATCCAATTCGAACAACAAAAACAACTATTCTAATGAAGATCCAAATAAAAAGAAAAGGCATCAATACTATAGAGATACCATTGAATGCCGGGGTATATGCCAATAAGGTAATGGCTGAGCATCTGTTATCGTTTAGTTTTCAAAGTTCAAAACTGCTTGACCTAGTTGTCGGCGATACTTTGACATATAAGGGCGAGGAATACACGTTGAACAATACCCCGAGCATTAGGAAAACAAGTCGCTTTTCATTTGAATATGATTTTGCTTTTGAGGGGTCACGCCACCTATTATCTAATTTATTCATTACACACCTTGGCGCTCGTAAGTTCTCGTTTTCAGGGACGGCTCAGGAGTGGTTAAATTTTATTGTCGATTGTGCCAATAGCAAGTCTTCAGGATGGACGGTAGGTGAATTTGAAGATATGGGACGTGTGACAGTTGAGTTCGATTCAACATATATTCTTGACGCTCTTACAATGGTAGCCGAAGATATGAAAGGCGAATGGGGTGTTAAAGGCAAAGTAATTTCTCTTAAAAAAACAGTCGGTACCGCAAGAGCTTTGACGTTCAAATATGGTAAAGGTGAAGGACTATATAGTTTAACCCGAAAAATCATAGATGATAAAAAGATAGTTACCCGGGCTTATGCTCGGGGCGGTTCCAATAATCTTCCGGCTGGAATGAGAGACTATTTTACAATTGATGGATATATCGAAAAGAATACAGCATTGTACGGCATCCGTGAAGGCGAGTTTATTGATGAGGAAATCTATCCAAAAAGAACAGGTACCGTTACAGCGGTTTCCCAAATTAACAAGCAACAATTCACCATATCAGATAGTTCAATTGATTTTGATTTGAACGACCAAAGAGTGGATGGGGTAACACCGCAAATCGTTTTTAAGTCAGGGTTATTGGAGGGAAATACTTTCGAGATAGAATCCTATAGTCCTGCTAATAAAAGTATCCGTTTCAAAGCGAATGATGAAGGCAACGGCATTCTTTTTCCGACAGAAGCAGTGCACGCCGAAATTGGCGATAAATACACGTTGGTTGGTATCCGTATGCCGCAAAGCTACATTGATGCTGCGGTCACCGAGCTGACGGCAAAACGTCAAGAGTACTTAGATAGTAATAGTGTACCTCGCGTGGTTTATGACCTTGAAATTGACATTATCCAGTTAAAGAAATCGAACGAAATGCTTGAAGCTGGCGATATAATCAAAGTTATAGATATAGACCAGGGGATTGATTCAAACATTAGGATTACTGAGGTAAACTATCCGGCGCACTATCCTGATGTGCTTGAAAATGGAATGCAATTTAATGCAGTGATCGGAAATGAAGTAACTTATACATTATCGCAAAAGATCCAAAACGACATTAAGAAAAATCAGGAAGTTATCACCCAACACAACAAGCAATCTTGGGAACGTGATCGCCGGAACGTCCAAGCCCTGACTGAGTTCCGATCAAAGGTATTCGATCCTGATGGAAACTTGGAGAATGCCATGCAACAAGCAATAGCTGGTTGGTTCGGAACTGAATCTATGTATTATGATTTGGACGATGTTGTAATGTCTGTTAATGCCGGAGGTGACCCCAATAGCTTTGCTTTGACAGCTGGCCGATTGATCCATAAGGTTTTCAAGATTGAAGGTTTAGGGAATATCTGGTTACTAGATCCTTTTACAATTACTGGATTGGATCCATTGGAAAGTTATTACTTATCCGCTAAAGTCAGCCGAACAGCTCTCAGTGGTGAATGGGTATTATCCACTGAACAAATGGGCACTGAGTCGGAACCTAGCTATTGGCACTTCAATTTTGGCGTACTTTCAAGTGTCATCGAGGGCGTGAGATCTTTCAAGCCTACCAAAGGTTTTACTTTGATTAGCGGGGGAAGTATCGAGACCGATGTTATCAGCGCATACATGATCAATGTTAATCGTTTATTCGCCCAAGTAGTGACAGTGGGGAGCGACGGATATAACAATGCCGGAATAAGTGGTTTAGCGGATGGTAAAATATACGATGACAACTGGAATGTAATTGGAGACGACCCGAATAGATCTGTACGGTTCTGGGCTGGTGATACCGAGGAAAACAAACATAAGGCTCCATTCAACGTGCTAAACGATGGATCGATGCGCGCCTATAAAGGAAACATCGGAAACTTTTTACTTGGTGATAACTTCCTTAATGGAGATATGAAAGAAAATACCGTTTCAGGGATTAGGTCAATGTCTGCTGATCAATTAGAGGTTTTCTCCATCGGGCGAGCGTTCAGCCCTTCATCCGCATTTTATAATGTGTTGTGTTATTTAAGAGATGGCCGGAACTTAACCACTGGAACTGGACTTATGATTGATGTAGATAATAAAGCAGTGGAAGCAATCGCTCTGAATATTGTCAACGGGGATATCGAGGTAAAAGGCAAAAAAGGTTTAACTGGAAAAATTACTTTAGCAAACACAGCATCAAGTACGGTTTATTATCATTTCAATTTTATTAACGGCTTGCTAGTTGATTATGTTTCAAATGGCAGCTCAACTAATCGATTCTAATATGAAACTAACAACAACAAAGCTAGATTTCGATCAAATTGTTCAAAAGCAACTACAGGACATAGACAATCTATTCTTTCAGCGGCTTATCGAGCTATGCGATGAACGTATCGCGATTCAAAGAGCCAAGGTGTCACCGGAAGGCTATAACGACCAGACGGGACAACTGAGGTCATCTGTAGGTTACATCATTTATCGTGATGGTAAAGTGCTGCATGAGAATTTCGAGCTTGCACCATACGGAACGGATAAGGCTCCAGGTCTAAAGGCCGGGCGCGATCTTGCCTTGAGTCAGTTGCGAATTACCCAAGGTTGGGGAGTTGTCATGGTTGCAGGCATGGAGTACGCTAGTTGGTTAGAAAGCAACTACAATAGAACCGTCCTGTCTTCCGCAACATTCAAATTAGAGGACGATATCGAATACATCCTAAAAAACATTTCGGTTTAGTCTGATCCGATAACAGATCGATAAAAGCGATAACAAAACCGATAACATCCCAATAAAAAAGCTCCTTTGTGTCATACAGAGGAGCTTTTAAGTACGCCAATCAGGATTCGAACCTGAGACCGTCGGTTTAGAAAACCGATGCTCTATCCAGCTGAGCTATTGGCGCGTCGTTTTCGGTAATGCAAAAGTAGACATTTGTGTTGTATTTCCAAAATATCACTGACTTTTTTTTGTGGTTTTTCAATAACTGATTGCTTTTCAACAAGATTATTTTATTGATCTAGGTCAAACAAATTGAATAAAACTGCTGTTAACTTTGTGCTGTTAAACAAATAGAAAAAAACATAAAATTATGGCACAAGGAAAATGGGAACTAGACGCTGCACATAGCGAGATAGAATTCAAAGTAAAACACATGATGATTACAAACGTTAAAGGAAACTTTGACAGTTTTAAAATAGATGTTGACGCCGAGGGCGAAGATTTTAAAAATGCCCTTGCGAAAGTTGTTATTGACACGGCATCGATTAATACACGTAATGAGCAACGTGATGGTCATTTAAAAAGTGCAGATTTCTTTGATGTAGAGAAATATCCAGCAATTACATTTGAAGCAACGAGCTTGGAGAATAATGAAATTAAGGGAAATTTGACAATTCGTGACGTTTCTAGACCGGTGTCTTTCGACTTGGAATTTGCGGGTATCCAAAAAGATCCTTGGGGAAATACGAAAGCTGGATTTATTGTAGAAGGCAAAATCAAACGTTCAGAATTTGGCCTTAATTGGAATGCGGCGTTGGAAACAGGAGGGGTAATGGTAAGTGACGAAGTAAAATTTAGTGCTGATATTCAGTTTATAAAAGCTCAATAAGCGCAATATATAAAATAAAATTTGGTGGGAGTGTGAAAATTCGTACTTTTGTCGCGGAGAGTTGNNTTCGAATCCCTCACTCTCCGCCAGGTGCAAATTTAAAGTTTTTAAAAAGCACTAAAAAATAGATAAATCCTGCAAAATCAATGATTTGCAGGATTTTTTTGTTTATGGGAATTACTAAAATTTTCAAAAACACTCATAATTTTTGTGGCACATTCGTGGCACATTGGAGTTTTGAAAAAATGTGCCACGAAATTCAGTATAAACAATTGATAATCAACATGTAAATCTGCTTAACGACTTGACTTAAAGAATCTTTGGTTCGATTAAATGTAAAAATATTGAATTGTACGTCAGGAGCAAAGGGCATCATAGAAATTCATCTAAAGAAATGAATAGGTAGAAAAAAAATCTATCTTTGTAGTCAGTTATACTATATCTAACATATTATCTGCGTCTTAACTAAAAAAGACATGCTCGAAAATGAGCTATAACTGCATGAAATCTTTTGACTTTCAGTGCACAGATAATTGTATCCCCATATTTTATTAAATCACAACCGAAAAATTGATTATCAAATCGATTGGTTTATCATTTTACGATGTTATAGCATTTAAAATGCTTATTATACAAGGAATATAATGAATAGTAAACAATTAATAAGTAGAGAAATAGAGTTATTCTACGATAAAGTATCGGAAGAAACCAGACTTGATAAGGGAATGGGAGTATTTGAGTTTGAAAGAATAAAATCACTTATTGAAAAATACATCATCTCTTCACCATTAACCATAATTGATATCGGTGGTGGCACAGGGAAGTATTCGGAATGGCTTGCAAAGAAAGGACATCGAGTTCATTTGGTAGAGCCCGTTACAAAACATTTAAAAATAGCCCGCGACAGAGCTAATAAATTGAAAAACAAATTTGCTGTGCACAAAGGAGAATCTCGAAAATTAGAGTTCTCAAATAATTATGCCGACCTTATTATACTACACGGTCCACTTTATCATCTTCAAGAGAAAGAGGACCGGGATTTAACCATTTGTGAAGCCAAACGAGTTTTGAAAAACAACGGCGTTATATTGGGTTTTGCCATTAATTATACTGCATCCACTTTGGTAGGTCTTTTAAATGGGTTAATCCACAAAAAGTCATTTTTTGAAATGTGTAAGGAAGAACTAACACTTGGCAAACATAATCCGCCCCCTGATTTCCCTTGGCTTTTAGCAGAAGCATTTTATCATAGGCCCGAACAATTAAAGAATGAATTTTTAAATCAACAATTAACCTATTTAAATACGTATGCAGTTGAAGGTATGGCATGGTTGGACAAAGACTTTTTTGCCAATATGCAGAACTACCAACGGCGGAGAGTACTCATGGACCTTATTCAAATTACTGAAAATGATAGCTACCTTCTTCCATTCAGTCCACATATGATGATAGCGGTACAAAAAACATATAACCATGGAAAATAAAGACAAATATTACTGGGCACTAATAGACAATGATGGTCAACTAAACGAAATTGATCTCGGAGAAAAAATAGGATTGAACGAAAATGAAACCAACGAAATAATTGGACAGCTTTTGTCTGAATATAAAATTGAATATACAGCAATCAGATGCTGCAATTACAGCCCGACGAAAAGAGCGAAGAGAATGAAGAAAAATTAACCGCTAATGTATTTTTCCTAGGAGCTGTTACTGCAATAGTCTATGTTGCCTTTAGTCTGACAAGGCTGGTCATGGCGATAGTTGCGGCTTTGCTTATTGGTGGGTTTTACGCTGAGATTATATTTTGAGGGATCGATTTGATACGTAAGGAATATAGCGATTGGGAGCACGAAATCCTAATAACTTTTGTAAATTAGGAAAGCAGCAAAAGACGTTGTCTGTTGACAACAGATAACGCTTTTTTTGTTTGATTATTTACTTATTAACGTTTAAAGGAACAAGATATGGGCGGAAAATTGATCCTAAAGTTCTCACTTTTGGTCGGACAGCTATTCTTAGGAGAAAGCTGTACCCATAACTCACATCGGGTGACGGCAGAAAATACTAAAAATGAGATTACAGCAGTGTCAATTTCTATGGTTGGCGGATTTACAGTAACACCTTCAAAAGCTTATACGATGAAGATAACAAGAGATAGTATTTATTGTCTGTTTTCTGCAATTGATACAGCGCAGAGTACCCTAAAATCATATGTCAACACAGAAGATAAATGGAACTTGTTATTGGATAAAATTGATTTGGAAAAATTTATTGCCGCTAAAGAAGAGGAATCGCGTCAGCCATACGACGGAATAGATATAAAAATAAGCATTACAACAAAAAAGGGGCAATATGTAAAACTGAATGCTGACGATAACCCTAGCTGGAATCGTGTATATAGACAATTGGAAGAATATTTTCCCCCACAAGCATATGGAAACAAAAAATTAGACAATTGAATCAACTAAAGACTGTACAGCTTATAGTAGCTTTTTGTAACTTAGTTTACTTTCCTTTTTTGCTGTAGAAATAGCGAAAGAAAATTTTTTGACATGTATAATCAAGGCAAATAAAATATAAATTACCATGGATGAGCAATTCAAACAGCAGGTATATGAGGTTGCAAAGCTGATTCCGAAAGGAAGAGTGACGACCTATGGGTCGATAGCAAAAGCCTTGGGCTATCCAAATCATTCGCGACATGTCGGAAAGGCTATGGGAGGATGTCCCAGTGATGTACCCGCCCACCGTGTTGTATCCAGTGGCGGCACGCTCGCAGTGCCTGAATTTCAAGAACGGCTTGAAGCCGAGGGGCTTGTTGTCAATAATTTACGGATCAAGGACTTTAGAAAGCTGTTTTGGGATCCGATGGACGAATAATCGATTAATGTAATACTATGAAATACTGTGCTTTTCTACGCGGCGTCAATGTGAAGGGAACCAATATGAAGATGTCAGATGTCAGTCAGGTTTTTAAGGACGCCGGTGTAACGGACGTTACTTCGGTACTGGCTTCTGGAAATATTGTTTTTTCGTCGGACAAAGCTCCCGCCTCGCTCAAGCAGTTACTAGAGGATTCCATGTCGGCATATTTTTCTTATGAAGCTTTTTTGTTCATCCGATCACAGGAAGAAGTGGAATTGCTGCAGGCAAATATTCCTTTTGAAATACATACAGACTTCCATGTCTATGCTTTTGTAGGGACAACAGGTGTCGAAACAATACTGATGGATGAATTCAGCAATTCGACACATGTGCCGGGAGAGAAGGGAGAAATTGTCGATACGGTCTTTTATTGGCGCGTACCCAAGGGCAATACCTTGGATTCCAGCTTCGGAAAGGTGTTGGGGAAAAAGAATCTGAAAGATAAGATGACAAGCCGGAATATCAACACCTTTGAAAAGATATTGAAAAAAATGGGTTAATTAACGGAATGAGCCCGGTATTATCCGGGCTCGTTTTTAGTTTATGGAATTCAGCCATGCGTGAAGTAGTTCCTCGGATGAAAACTTTTATGGCATTGATCTTAATCAATCTCAGCCGATTTAGCCCAGATGTTAATATGGCCGTCTTTTGCATAAAGATCAATTTCGTGAATTTCTTCCGGGCTAAACGTCAGATTCTTCAGCGCACCCACGCAATCAATGACCTGTTGTGGTCTTGAGGCGCCAATTAGCGCCGATGTAACTTGCTTCTTGCGTAAAACCCATGCTATAGCCATTTGTGCCAGTGATTGTCCTCTACGCTGTGCAATTGCATGTAAGGCCTGGATGTTCTTTTGATTTTCTTCATTCAGAAATTTTGTCTGAAGTGATTTGGATTGCGCCGCACGGCTATTCTCGGGGATATGCTGTAAATATTTATCGGTGAGCATGCCCTGTGCCAAAGGGGAAAAGACGATAGAACCAATGCCTATCTCATCCAAGGTATCGAGCAAACCATCGGTTTCTACCCATCTGTTTAGCATAGAATAGCTAGGCTGATGAATAATAAAAGGTGTGCCCAATGATTTCAGGATTGCATGGGCTTCTTTTGTACGTTGCGAATTATAGGATGAAATACCGACATAAAGCGCTTTTCCGCTACGGACAAGCTGATCTAGCGCCAACATGGTCTCCTCCAAGGGGGTATTGGGGTCGAAACGATGTGAATAGAAAATATCGACGTAATCGATACCCAGGCGTTTAAGTGATTGCTCACAGTTTGATATCACATATTTACGGCTTCCCCATTCTCCGTAAGGCCCATTCCACATGTGATATCCCGCTTTTGATGAAATAATCATCTCATCGCGTAAACCGTAAAATTGTTCTTTTAATATTTGTCCGAAGGCCCTTTCGGCACTTCCAGCAGGAGGACCATAATTGTTTGCGAGATCGAAATGGGTAATTCCCAGGTCAAACGCTGTTGTGCAAATATCAACTTTCGTTTGATGGGCTGTGTCGTCACCGAAATTATGCCACATTCCCAATGAGATGGCAGGCAATAGAAGACCGGATTGACCACAACGATTATAGATCATGTCTTGATATCGGTCTGGATTTGCTGTATACTGCATAGTCTTGAATAGTTTTAATCCAAACTAAGATAAATTTACGCTTATTTGCAAGTTTTAATTCCATACGATGGCTGTAATTTTTTAGTGCAGGAAAAGTTTTGAAAGTATCCTGTACAGATATTCTTCGAGAGCATTTGGAAAACTGCCGCTCAATGTCTTTCAAAAATCGAAATTTAATGTATTTTTATATGAAATCTAAGAAAACGATTAATTCATACGATGAGGAAAATTCTAACCATCCTAAGCTTTGTTTTTATTGTATTGGGGAATTGTTATGCCCAATCAAAACATTTACTTTTCAAGACTGATTTTGGCGATTTTAAAGTTGTACTTTATGATTATACCCCCAATCATCGCGATTTGATGTTGCGATCTATTCGGGATACGGTCTATCAAGGAGCATTGTTTAATCGCATTATCGAAAATTTTGTTGTGCAGGGCGGAGAGCATGATATCGATATTGAAAAACGTGAGGCGGCAGATCCTCTTCATAGAAAACCGCGATTGGCGGCAGAGTTCGATGACCGGGCGTATCATAAAATAGGTGCCTTGGGTGCAGGACGGGATGGAAACCCCGCAAAAGCATCTTTTTTGAATCAGATCTATTTCGTGGTCGGAAAGAAAATCGCGGCAGCAGAACTGGATAGTCTGGAATTGAAGAAAGGGATAAAATATACTGCAGCACAACGTCAGGAGTACTTGGCTCGTGGCGGACAGCCAAGACTTGATCACGATTTTACCGTTTTTGGCGAGATTTATGAGGGATTAGAGGTGATCATGAAAATCAGTCGGGTAAAGACGGATAAACAAGATTTTCCACTTCATAATGTGCCTTTTAAGATTGTCGAAATAAGTAAATAAACTTAACAGTCGGAGCAATATTGATAAAAAAAGGGCAATTAAGCCCTTTTTCTATTTGCGGTGTTGATCAAATTCTTCTTTAAGCTTCTGATAACGCTCTTTCCACTCGTCTGGCAGCTTGCTCGGGATGTCTTTGAGACTTTTCAGCTGAAATGCAAAGACACAGGCTGCAAAGCCCACCGTACTTATGGCCATTCCGGTCCATATGACCAGCGAAAAACCTGCAAATAGCGGATTCCAAAGTAAGATAAAGCTGAAAATAATGCCTAAAATGGCAAATAATAAATTCCAGCCCCAAGATTTACTGCCGTAATTTTTGAGGTCAAAAGAAAAGGATAGCAACTGAAAGGATTTAAAGAGCGCATAAAAGCCTACAATAAACGCCAACGTGCTGGCTGAAAGCAACGGGTTGGCAATCAGTAATATGCCGAATAGGGTATAAAGAATCCCTCCGGTGAGGTACCAACCCCAACCGTCCACTTCATCTTTGTTCTGCACGGCAAAGATAATTTCCAAAATACCGGAAATAATAAATGACCATGAAAATAGAATCGCTAATGTGAGAAATGCGGCAACAGGTGTGGAAATGGTATAGAACCCCAAAAGAATTAATAGAATGCCGATAATCAATGGAATATACCAGTGCTTGATGGATGATCTGATTGTTTTAAAAAATGAATTTGCCATAATAATGAGTTAAGATGATGCAGTATTGTCGATAAAAAAGCCCCATTAATTACTTAATGAGGCCTTACATATATAAAACTGATTAAATTAGGCAAAGGGAAAATGTACTAGATCTTTCCAGTCTCTTTTAAAAGTTTGTAATATGCATACACAATATTGATTTCAGCATTTGTGTATTTCAATTCCGCTTCAAGTTTTGAGTTTGAAGCATCCATGATATCGACGATCAACGCCAATTGGTTCAAGTACTTTTTCTCAATAATACGATAGTTCTCATCTGCAAGAGCTTTATTGTACTCCAGCGTCTTGCGTTGTGAGTAGGCCTCATTGTATTTAATGTATGCAGTATTAACAGCGACGCTGGTTTTTTGTTTCAGAGCACTTGTGTATTTTTCGTTCTTTTCAATTTGTAGATCATTTAGTTTAAGCTTTTTTCCTGTCGTGTAGATGGAAGAAATCGTATAATTCAGGGAGATACCGGTATTCCAGGTATTCATATACTTGTCGATCACCGGCATCACATTGGTGATAGGTTTCACAAGACTGTTTCCCGCGAATAGGCTGAGGGCAGGGGATCGCTCTGATTTTGTAATAGCCTTTTCTGTCAGTAAAAGTTCGGTTTCCTTGGCCGCAAGCTGTAGACCGGGACTGGAAACGTAAGCGTCTTGTTTTAAGCTCGCGAGGTCTGCCAGCTGAAAGCTGCTGTTTAATAGTTTGTCATCCGGCTCAATTACTGTGCCCTCCGGTAGCCCTAATGCGACTATAAGCTCGTCATTCAGGATTTTCCGATTATTCTGAATCACCTCTTTGGCTAACTCCAACTCGGATATTTGCAATTGGTTGCGGATAACATCATTTTTGGTGATCATGCCCTGTTTATATAATTTTTCCGTCAGGTCCAGTCTCTTGTGCGCAAGCTCAATATTTTGATTGTAGACAGCTTCTTGATTTTTCAGTTTAAATAGATCAAGGTAATAGCCTAAAACCAAAATTTTAATGTTCTGTTCTTCATTCTTATGGTCCAATTCAGCCAGTTCTTCGCCCAGCGAGGATGCTTTGATGCTATTTTTTACGACACCGCCCTTCCAGATAAGTTCTTTCGCTTCCAATGCATAGTTGTTACCGAAATGGGGTAAAGGGACTTTTTCCGACCCCGAAAGGTCTTTGTCGATCAACGCAGCGTTGCCGAGGTAAAAAGCCGATGCTGAAGCACTGATTTCGGGAAGCCTTCTTAATTTTGCAACTTCCGTTTTTTGTTGGGCGATACTTACGGCCGACGCCGAAACAATAAGATTTGGGTGGTTATGGATAGCAAGTTCGAACAGTTTTTCAATTGATATTTTTCGGCTGTTTATGCTGTCTTGACCGTATGTTTGATTGCAAAAGAATGTAAAGAAGCATAACGTCAAGTAAAAACCTATTTTTCGGGCTCTTGACTTTGTATTCATGGTATTTAACTTTGTTTATATATGTGCTACAAAGTTAGCATGCCCTGGGGTGACAAGAAATGTTTGATTACTGCTTTATGATGTTCAATTGGTAACAAGATTTACCTGTTGTTCACGAAATAGCTTAGGTGTTATGCCGACATGTTTTTTGAAAAACTTACTAAAAGCATATTGATCTGAAAAATTAAACTCTTGTGAGATCTGGTTGATTGTTTTGGTAGAAATGGTGAGCTGCGCTCTAGCTTCTGTGACTAGCCAGTTACTGATAATTTCCGAGGGCGATTCTTGTGTAATCTCCTTGACGCTGATCGACAGGTATTTGATTGAAATGTGGAGGCGGTCGGCGTAGAATGCGAGATCGCGCTGCGCTTTGTAGTGATCAGCTATAAGCTGTAAAAAATGTACGGTAATTTCTTCCTTTCTCTTGTTGCGTGTCGTTCCGGAGCTTTCACCAGCAGTATAGATCACATCGGCCAAAAGGTAGATAATAGCCATAAAAATATTGATGTTGGCTTTTTGGAGAAAATCCTTCTTCGGGTCGATCGGTTTTTTACGATTGCTATGCAAAGTGCATAACAATGTCCAGATAGCTTCAAAATCGTTGGGGGCGGGAGTAAAAGGTGTGGAACGATTGGCATTGATTAACCGATACGCATCATATCGACTGATCGACAAGCGTATTCGGTTGGAAAAATTCCGGTCATAATGAAGGATTTTAAATATAGCATCGGTACTAATTGTTGTAAAGCTGTAGTACTTATTGTATCCGATAAAGAGGATACTGCCAGCTTGGAGATCGGTAAGCGTACCATTGCTATTGACCTGGATAGAGCCTCTATACAGCAGTATACAAGTCGTCCATAAGGGGTGATAGTAGTAGTCTTCTCCCTTCGCAGGAAGTTCCGATTGATCTATAAGTTCTATTTCATTCATTTTTTCAATAAAAAAGTAAGGAATAGTGTAAGCAACTTTACCGCTATAATAGCAAAAAATTGTTATATCCTGTTTAGGAAAAAGGGACAATCAGTTTCTTTGGTACTGGAGGCTCAACAATATAAGATTGGAGGAGCAGCCCAAGAGCGACTCCATCAATCCTATATTATCACCTTTAAAAAGCGACTTTTTTAGGGTCCGATCCGGAAAACCCCATTTCAGGTAAATCGAGTATAGTTTTGATATCGCTTGCTGTCAGCTCAAAATCGTCGATCACTAAATTTCTTTTAATATTATCGGGATTGGTTGATTTTGGCAGCGGCAAGATACCCTGAGATAAAGCAAATTTGATACAGAGTTGTCCAACACTAGTATTCTTTTCCTTAGCCAAAGCAACGAGTGTTTCATCCTGTAATATTCTGCCCGAACCCAGGGGTGACCAAGCCTGAACAAGGATGTCATTGGATTGGCAGAGTGTCACAGTATCTTGCTGAAGGTAACCCGGATGAAATTCAATTTGGTTCACTGCAGGGATGATTGTCGCTGACTCCAATAATTTGGATAGGTAGTCTTTGGGGAAATTACTCACGCCGATCGCTCTAACTTTCCCCTCTTTGTACAGCTGCTCAAAAGCCCGCCAGGTATCGGCGTTGATGTCAGACCAGTTTGCAAATTGCGTTTCGTTGGCAGGCCAATGAATCAGGTAAAGATCGAGGTAATCCAATTGTAGATCGCTGAGCGATTTTTCGAATGCAGCAATAGTCTTATCGTATCCACGCTCGGTATTCCAGAGTTTTGTTGTAATAAACAGCGAATTACGATCGATACCACTGTCTTTTATCGCTTTTCCAACACTCTTTTCGTTGCCATATATGGCCGCAGTATCAATATGTGTATATCCAGCGGCATGTGCTTCTTTAACTGCCTGATAAGCTTCGTCGCCCTCAGGAATTTGCCAGGTTCCAAATCCAATTGCCGGAATTTCAATTCCATTGTTCAATTTGAATGTTTTCATTGTAAGTCGTGTTTTTATGTTGAGCTAAAATAGGATTTCGCCTGTAGTATCTGGTCACTGAAATGCCAAGAGGAAATACTTTTGGGTAGAGGAGGGGCGACTTATTCTGTATTGCCAAAATATATTTATTTTCACAATTTTATTGTCAAAAGGGGTGCAATTCCTCGTTAATTATGGCATTTATTCTTATCTTTAGGCGAATTTTTGAGAAATTCAGATTTTTCAATGATTTCACATAGCATTAAAAATTAAACATATTTCTAATAGATTACTATGTCAAACAAATCAAAAATTGTTTGGACAAAAACAGATGAAGCTCCTTTATTAGCGACTTATTCGTTTTTGCCTATCGTTCAAGCGATTACAGCTACAGCTGATATCGATGTTGAATTGAGAGATATCTCTTTAGCAGGCCGTATTCTTGCTAGCTTTCCAGAATTTTTAAAAGAAGATCAAAAAATTGCTGATGCATTGGCTGAGTTGGGTCAGTTGGCAACAACTCCTGAAGCAAACATCATTAAATTACCGAATATCTCCGCCTCGATTCCGCAGTTAAAAGGTGCTATCGCTGAATTACAGCAAGCAGGCTACGCTGTTCCAAACTATCCTGATGAAGCGACAACAGAAGAGGAAAAGTCAGCTAAAGCGAAATATGCCAAAGTATTGGGTTCTGCGGTAAATCCTGTATTACGTGAAGGAAACTCAGATCGCCGTGCGCCTAAAGCGGTGAAGAACTATGCAAAAGCAAACCCACATAAAATGGGTGCTTGGGCGAAAGATTCTAAAACAAAGGTTGCGTCAATGACTTCAGGTGATTTCTATGGCTCAGAGCAGTCTGTAACCGTAGAAAATGAAGGCCAATTTAAAGTTGAGTTTGTTGATGAGCAAGGTGCAGTAACAGAATTAAAAGGACTTTCGCCATTGAAAGCGGGTGAAGTTATTGATTCTTCAACGTTGAGTTTAACAGCATTGAAAGCTTTTGTAGCAGATGCTATCGCTGAAGCGAAAGCGGCAGGGGTATTGTTGTCTGCACATTTAAAGGCAACAATGATGAAAGTTTCTGATCCGATTATCTTTGGTGCTGTTGTTGAAACTTATTTTGCAGATGTTTTTGCGCAATATGGCGATTTATTCAAAGAGCTGGGTATCAATAAAAATAACGGCTTAGGTGAGGTTTATGCTAAAATCGCGGGGCATGCAAAAGAGGCTGAAGTGAAAGCTGCTATCGACGCTGCTATCGCAAACGGCCCTGCTTTAGCGATGGTAAATTCGGATAAAGGCATTACAAATTTCCACGTGCCTTCTGATGTTATTATTGACGCTTCTATGCCAGCAATGATCCGTATTGGTGGTAAAATGTGGAATAAAGACGGTCAAGAAGAAGATACTATTGCGATGGTTCCTGATCGTTGTTACGCTGGCGTTTACGAAGTTACAATTGAAGACTGTAAGGAGCATGGTGCCTTAGATCCTAAAACAATGGGTTCTGTGCCAAACGTAGGTTTGATGGCGCAAAAAGCTGAGGAATACGGATCTCATGATAAAACTTTTCAAGCTGCAGGAAACGGCGTTATTCGCGTGGTGGATGCTGAAGGAAATGTTTTCATGGAGCAAAAAGTGGAGACAGGTGATATCTTCCGTATGTGTCAAACGAAAGATGCACCAATTCAAGACTGGGTGAAATTGGCTGTGAATCGTGCTCGTTTATCTGAAACTCCAGCTATATTCTGGTTAGATGAAAACCGTGCACATGATAGAGAAATCATCAAAAAAGTAGAAAAATACCTGCCAAACTTTGATACAACTGGTTTGGATATTCGTATTTTATCTCCGATTGATGCGACGAAATTCTCTTTGGAACGTATTCGTAAGGGCGAGGATACCATTTCAGTAACTGGTAACGTGTTGCGTGATTATTTGACGGATTTATTCCCGATCTTAGAAGTGGGTACATCAGCTAAAATGTTGTCTATTGTTCCATTGATGAATGGTGGTGGTTTATTTGAAACAGGTGCTGGTGGTTCGGCTCCGAAACACGTAGAACAATTCCTTCAAGAGGGTTACTTGCGTTGGGATTCATTGGGTGAATTTTTGGCGCTTGGTGCTTCTTTGGAACACTTGTCTCAAACACAGAATAATCCAAAAGCGCTTGTATTGGCGGAGACCTTGGATGAAGCAACAGAAAAATTCTTAGCGAACGATAAATCTCCGGCACGTCGAGTTGGTCAGATTGATAATCGCGGATCACATTTCTATTTGACACTATACTGGACTCAGGCTTTGGCGGCACAGACAAAAGATGCTGAATTGGCAGAGAAATTTGCAACTGTTGCAACGGTGTTGACAGATAATGAAGCGAAAATCAATGAAGAACTGATCGCTGCACAGGGGCATGCACAAAACATCGGCGGTTACTATTTCCCGAATGATGAATTGGCTGCTAAGGCAATGCGTCCTTCTGAAACATTAAATAATGCAATTTCTAGCATTTAAGCGGTAATTGTTTTCATAAAAAAAGAAGCCCATTTCGATTGATCTGGGCTTCTTTTGTTGTTTGCAAAAACGAGTATTTTTGCTATTTTAATGGATACTTGACACCTGTAAAGGTCATCTTAACAGGTATGATATGTCCATTTTTGTCAAATTTCATTTCCTCGATACAGGTGACGCGCTCATTGGCCCCATCTTTGCCAAGCGGTCTACGGTGGTAGACGATAAAATACTTGTCTTTGTTGGGTACTTTGATGACTGAATGATGTCCGGCGCCAACAGCGACTTCGGGATCTCGTTCTAATATTGTCCCGATGCGCTCAAAAGGCCCAAATGGCGAATCGGCGATGGCATAAGCGACTTTGTAGTCGGGGCCTGTCCAACCGCCTTCCGACCACATGAAGTAATATTTTCCATCTTTTATAAACATAAATGGTCCTTCAACGTAATCTTTAGGGGTGATTTCTTTGTAAAAGCTACCATCATCAAAAGGGAGCAAGCCGGTGAAATCTGGCTTGAGCTTCACCATATTGCAATGCTTCCAACCGCCGTAATACATATAGAAAGTTCCGTCTTTATCTTTAAAAACAAACTGATCTATCGGTTGAGCGCCATTGATAATATCGTTGATTAAGGGTTTGCCCAATAGGTCGCTATAGGGACCTTCTGGCTTGTCGGCCACAGCCACCCCGATGCCTCCGATCTCGCCTTGATGTACATCATTGGCTCCGAAAAATAGGTAATATTTGCCTTTGTTTTCCAATACCGCTGGTGCCCACATAGCTTTTTTCGCCCATTTGACATTGCTGTTTTCCAAGATGCGGCTGTGTTTTGTCCAGTTGGCCAAGTCGGAAGATGAAAACGCGTCGAAGAATATCTGCTCTTCATAAGGTGCCGAATAGGTCGGGAATATCCAGTATTTATTGCCATAGATAATACCTTCAGGATCGGCATAGTTTCCCTTGATGACAGGGTTCTTCTGGGCAAAAAGTGTCGCGGTTAAAAGTAAGGCTGTTGATGTTAAAAATGTTTTAATCATTGTATCGGTTTAAACCTGTAAGATACAGGATAAATATGGATCGGGATGAGTCAAAATGAATCATTTTTATGCTCATTTATCTCATTATTTTTTGAAATGTTAAAATTTTGTTAAAATAATATTGTGCTTTCGATTGTTTCCGATTTATTTCACATATTTGTTTATGTCATTTCCAAATGGCATAAATACTTTTCATAAAATAGGTTAATAATATGGCTAAGATACCCAAAGTCTCCCAGACTTTGGGTGTTTTTTATTCCCGCTCTAACCCAAAAATCATGACTAGTTTTCTGTCGTTGTATAAATTTAAGGTTTGTTCGGCTATGTCAAATTGAATTTGTTTTTGTTCAAAAATTTGGAAAAAGTCATTTTCGATATTTTGGCCATTGCAGGCACGCATGGTGCTTGCTAGGTGTATAAAGCTGATTTTGTCCCCTTTAATAGTGAAATTTCCCCAAAAATTGTTGCATCCCGTTGTTCCGGTAATCGTGCCATTTCGGGCATCGAACCCGATGCTTGCTTTGCTGTCGGTGACATCCTTTCCATTTAACTGAAGTAAATTCCATTTAAAACGAGCCAGAAATGCGGCCACACTGGGCAGTTCATTTGTACGTTCTTTTGAGACAACTTCAATTAAGCTGTATCTGATGGTGTCTTTATCTTTTTGTTTCGTTTGTTTTACCCGAATGCGGTAACGGTAGCCCTCTTGGTAATCGAAACCTTGAATGGTTGCAGCGAGGTATTCCCATTTATTTTTTTTATCAGATTTTATCTGCAGACACTTCAATTTACCAAGGTTCTGAGCATTTACGTAGTTTTCTCCAACTTCCCATGTGTCCACAGCCGTCTCTTCCGATAATGATTTTGTGATCGTTTTGGCTAAGCTGTATGTTGGACGTGAACCGTTTTGACGTTTGAGGATCTTGATGTCATATTCAAATTTGGGATCATAATCAAATTGGCGTATCTCGGTATTGAATTTCTCCCAATCTTTACTGTTGTAGTACTTGACAAGATAAGGTGGTGTTTGGCGAAGACCGGATTTTACTTTTACACGAAATGAAGAATTCTGCGCGAGTAGGCTGTGACAGGGGAATAAGAGTGTTAAAAAAAGGAGTAATGAACTGTATGTGGAAGGCTTCTTCATAATTAGAAAGTAAATATCAATAAAAACGTATCTTTAAACATGAATATTGCACGATTGAATCTGTGCCTGCTGTTTACATTTTCGCTGTTAAGTTTGCAGGTGTACAGCCAAAATAGGAAGGATTATTTTAAAACGCAAATTGCTCTTGGGGAACTGACTGATCCACAATTGAAGGAAGTGTCGGGTATTACACCGGCATATCAGGAGGGTAATTTTTGGGTACACAATGATAGTGGTGACGGTGCAACTATTTATTTAATTGATCGTCAGGCCAAACTACTGAAAAAATTTTCACTTGAAGGAGTCTCTGTCGTCGACTGTGAGGATATCGATCGGGTGAAAATTGGAGATACCTATTTTCTCGTCCTCGCGGACATCGGAAACAACGCCGGGAAAAGAACCTGGACATGCCTGTATGTATTTCCTGAGCCTCAGGCCGATGATCCTGGGCTTATTCCGAAGAAGTCCATTCGGGCTATCTTTCTTAAATTTCCTGGCCGGCAACGGTTAGATGCCGAATCGATTATGATTGATCCAATTGACAACATGTTGTATGTTATATCTAAACGTGAATTTCGATCGACTGTTTATGGCGCCGAAGTATTTACAAATGTTAAACAGCAATATTTCACCTTAAATAGGATAGCAGAGCTGCCATTTACTTTTGCTACGGCTTCTGCTATAGATCAGACAGGTACACAACTGCTTGTAAAGAATATTACCCATATTTTCTATTGGCAGAGAAACCGAAGTGAATCCTGGAAGCAGGTATTGCAACGAAAGCCAGCTATTCTGCCTTATCAGGTAGAGCCGCAGGGGGAAGCAATAGCTTTCGATAGCAATGGAACTGGATTTTATACAATTAGCGAGCGTCCATTTGGTTTAAAATCCTATCTTTATTTCTTTGAAAGAAATCAATACATTTATGATAAACACTAGACCTATTTTCAGTTATTCGATGCATAATTTTCATCAAACCGATCCTATCAAAAGCGGCCTATTTTGTCTGGCCGGTATTAGACAGCTGTTAATTGCATTCACTTTATTTTTATGCACACTCACGAACTCCTACGCTGCAAAAGTGGATACTCTTTCCATTCAGAGCCCGTCCATGGGTAAAGCAATTAAGACAGTCGTAATTCTTCCGCAAAATTACTCGAGCAAAATCAATTATCCCGTCCTTTACCTATTGCATGGTTATTCCGGTAATTATAGCAATTGGGTTAAAAATTCAAGTGTAAGCGCATTGGCAGATCAGTATGGTTATATGGTGGTTTGTCCCGATGGCGGTTTTGGAAGCTGGTATTGGGACATCGCGAACGATAAAAACTACCAATATGAAACCTTTGTGTCCAAAGAGCTGATCGATTATGTAGATCAGCATTATTCAACGATCAAAGATCGGAGCGGAAGGGCTATTACGGGTTTAAGTATGGGCGGGCATGGCGCGCTCTCGCTGGCCATAAAACATCAGGATAGTTATGGCGCTGCAGGAAGTACGGCCGGTGGGGTAGATTTTAGACCTTTCCCCCTAAATTGGGAAATTAAAGATCGCATAGGGAATTATGCTGATGTATCGCAAGAATGGGATAATCGTGTTGTTATGAATATGGTTCCCAAATTAATCAATAATAAACTTCGCTTAATCATCGATTGCGGTAAGGAAGATTTTTTCTACACGGTGAATGTTGCGCTGCATGATAAATTGATGTACCATAATATAAATCATACCTTTGTTACAAGTGAAGGTGGACACAATTGGGAGTACTGGTCTCGGTCAATTGTTTATCAAATGGCTTTTTTTAAGGGATATTTTGATCAAGCGAAGAAAAGTGAAAAGAAAAATGGATAAATATTTGGCATAAATGAATAAAATGCTATTTTTGTTAAACAGAGACCTTAACTAACAAATTATAAACTTATTATTAAGCCTTACAAATTGTAAGGCTTTTTTATTATTTTCAGCAAAATTTTGACTTCACTTGATTATGTTTAAACCTATAAAGGTTGTTTTTTGTCTTTCTTCCATTTTGTTCTGCGCGCAGCAAGCGTATAGTCAACAGTCTAAATCTATTTCGGGGTTTGTTAGGGACAGTATCAGCGGTGAGAATATTATTGGTGCCGTGATACGAAACGATGCGGAGGAAAAATCCACTGCGTCAAATAAATATGGTTTTTTTAGCTTGTCTGTCCGTGATGGCAGCAAAGGGATAGAAGTATCGTCGGTAGGCTATCGAACAAAAGGATTTTCTGTTTATCTGGATAAGGACTCCACTTATATTATTCAGTTGGTACCTGAGGAAAATCAGCTCGCCGAGGTTACCGTGACCGGAAATAGGCGCAAATCAATAAAGGATCTAACGCCTGGGCTTACGCAGTTTAGCCCTAAAGAAATCGAAAAAGTCCCTGTACTATTTGGAGAAAAAGATATTCTCAAGACCATACAGCTATTTCCAGGAGTAACCAGTGGTGGGGAAGGAAGCAGCAATTTTTATGTGCGTGGTGGTGGTGGCGACCAAAACCTGATTTTGCTGGATGAGGCTCCTGTCTATAACAGTTCCCATCTGTTCGGTTTTTTCTCGACCTTTAATTCCGATGCGATCAAAGACGTTAATTTCTACAAGGGTGGGGTTCCGGCTCAATATGGGGGTAAAATTTCGTCGGTTATGGAAATAACCACCTTGGATGGAAACAATCAGCACTTCAACGTAGAAGGTGGCTTGGGACTTATCGCCTCGCGTCTTAAATTGGAAGGACCTATTCAAAAAGGCAAGAGCTCATTTATGATCTCCGGCAGACGTACTTATGCGGATCTTTTCTTAAAACTTTCAAGTGATGAGAATATTAAGAAGAGTGCGCTCTTTTTTTATGACCTCAATGCAAAGTTTAATTATCGCATCAATGATAAGAATACACTTTACTTGTCTGGATATTTCGGTAAGGATGCAATGGCTTATCATGATTTGTTTGATTTCAATTGGGGAAATGCGACTGGAACCATGCGTTGGAACCATGTCTGGAGCAATAGGTTGTTTAGCAATACAACGTTAATTTTTAGTAAATTCAATTATCAGGTTAAGATTGAGGATGATAATAACTTTAAGATCCGCTCAGATATCTTTAATTACAATTTTAAGCAAGATTTTCAGTACAATCTTTCGGACCGTCACAATCTAAAATTTGGATTGCAGGCAGCCCTGCAGGAAATCCGACCGGCAAGTATCGAAGCGGGGGAAGATTCGAAGGTGAATTCATTGCAAATTCAACATCGTAAGGGTGTTGATGTTGCTGCATATCTAACCGATGACTGGTCAGTTACCGACCGTTTAAAATTAAACTTTGGACTGAGAGCATCCGCTTACGCAGCATTGGGACCGGGAACATTTTATACTTTCGATCCTGCTGGCGAGGCCGTGGATTCTACCTATGTAGGAAATGGCAAGTTGGGTAAAAAGTACGTCTATCTGGAGCCTCGCATTTCCTTAAACTACGCGATCAATGATTTGACAACGGTAAAGGCTTCGTTTAATACCAATGTTCAGTATTTGCATCAACTGAGTAATACGACCAGCAGCCTTCCTACCGATCAATATGTACTGAGCAATAATACAATTAAGCCGCAGTTATCCAATCAGTATTCGCTGGGTTACTTTCGGAATTTTGCATCCAACAGATATGAATTCTCTGTTGAAGGTTATTATCGAGATTTAAAGAACCAGATTGACTATAGGAATGGCGCCGATCTACAGGCAAATGAATTGCTGGAAGGGGAATTGCTGTTTGGAAAAGGTAGAGCGTACGGCATTGAATGGTTTCTGAAAAAGAGACTGGGGCGATTTAGCGGCTGGCTGAGTTATACTTTATCCAAAAGTGAGCGCCAATTTGAACAGATCAATGATGGTGCGTGGTTTAGTGCGCGGCAGGATAAAACCCATAATATAGCCATTGTGGCGCAGTATCAGTTAAATCCGAAGTGGAATTTGAGCGCCAATTTTGTCTACTATACAGGTGACGCCGTAACGATGCCCGCGGGGAAATATTTTGTTGACGATCGTACGATCTTCTATTACGATAAAAGAAATGGGCAGCGGATGCCAGCTTATCACCGCCTGGATTTGGCAGCAACTTATGATATTAAGCGAACAAAGAATAGCTACTCGAGCTTGTCGTTTGGTCTCTACAATGCCTATAACCGAAAAAATGCCTATTTGATCGACTTTAGAGAAAAAGAAGGACAATCCAATGTCACCGAGATTTATCGGATAGCATTATTTGGAGCGATACCATCGATTACGTGGAATTTTAAATTTTAGCAAAGTATGAAGAAGATATTAGGAGTTATAGCTGTTGCATTATTTACTTTAGGGAGCTGCGAAGACAAAATAGAATTGGAACTGCCCGAAAATACAGGTCAATTGGTTATCACCGCAGATTTGATGGTTTCGGATCAACAGCATGAGATTAGTATACAGCAGGTTGTAAGTATTAAAGACTCGCTGTTTTCTCCGATAACAGATGCAGAAGTGATCGTTAAGAATATGCAAAATAATCGCACTTATACGTTTCAAGCGGGGGCTGACGGGCTGTATACCTATAAGACATTACGGTTACAGGAGAAGGTCACTTACCAGTTGCAGGTAAAGACCGCTGATGGAAGGGAGATCCAAGGGGTATCAAAGGTTCCCAGCTATGTGGATGTGGATTCTATAGGGCTTTCACAGCGCATTATTTTTACTGATACCATTTATTATCCAACTCTCGTATTTGTTGACCCCCCGGAAAAAGGGAATTATTATAAGTATAAGATGTCGGTGAATGGAGGTAAACTACGTTTTATTGATGTCTTTAACGATAAGTATAACAATGGCTTAGAGGTGCAGCATGATATTGTCGACCGCGATAGAGATTTGAAAGTTGGTGATCGTGTGCGTATCCTACGTCAATGTATCGATGTAGGCGCCTACAATTACTGGAATAGTTTTCAAATGATTAATCCTGGTTCGGCTTCGCCATCTAATCCGATTTCAAATTTAAGCAACAATGCATTGGGGTATTTCAGTGTCAGTGTAGGTAAATATTATGAATCTGAGGTGACGTTTGCTAGAAGTAAACCTTAATCTATTCTCGAAAGCTGATAGTTATTTTTTAATAGAAATTCTATTGTTTTAGGGAGAACATATTCGACACGGGGAATGGCTTTGATATTATCATGAAAAATAATAACAGAGCCATTTTTAATGTTGGGCAAAACGTTTTCGAGGCATTTCTGGGGACTTAAATTCGGATCAAAATCACCCGACATAATATCCCACATGATCACACGGTATTTTTTATAGAGTTGACGGAGTTGGGATTTTGTTGCTCGGGCATAAGGCGGGCGAAAAAGATCGGTTTGGGTCAGTTCCTGGCATTTTGCAACATTTGCCAAATACTGCTCATCATTTGTCTCCCAGCCTTTGAGGTGATTGTAAGTATGGTTGCCCACCTGATGTCCTTCCGCTAAAATTCGTTGAAACAAATGTGGATTTTTTTTAATATTTTCACCAACACAAAAAAATGTTGCCTTCACCTGATATTTTTTTAGGATATCGAGTATAAAAGGTGTAATTTCAGGAATTGGACCATCGTCAAAAGTAAGATAGACTTTTTTTTCATGACGTGGCATGTTCCATATTGATTTGGGATATAGCCATCTAAGGAAAAATGGAGATTTGACAAAATACATAACCGATAAATGAAGTTCAAATCTAAAAAAAAATGTATGGTTCTACATATGGACATGAAAAGATTTTATTATTCTGCAGTAGTATTTACTGGGTTATTTCTTGGAACTAATGTTTTAGTTCAAGCCCAACAGGTTGTGGGGGTGGCCGAGGCCATTCGTATGACATTGGAACGGAACGTACAGATAAAGCAAGCGGCCCTGAACAAAGATCTTGCTGAGCAGGACCTGTTTCAGGCAAAAAGTAATTTGTTGCCAAACCTGAGTGCTACTGTGGATCAAAGTTTCCGTTATGGTTTTGGTTTCGATTTAACTTCTGGACGAATCGTTAATAACACTTGGACAAAAGGAACCAGTGGCTCCGTGGGATCTAGTGTCAACTTATTTCAGGGTTTTCAGCAGGTCAATCAGATCAAAGCGAATAAATTGCAACTGGAGTCTACAGCGACTCAGGTAGATAAGATCAAGAATGATCTCGTGCTCAATGTGTTGGTGAATTATTTGGAAGCAATAACCAATCATGAGATGATGGTTGCCAGTGAAGATCAGATTGCTTTATCAAAGCAACAATTTTCTTTGGACTCCATCCAATTTGCAGTTGGTAATAAAACAATTGCCGATCTTGCTAAGTCAAAAAATCAGGTTGCCACAAATGAACTGAACAAAGTTAATCTAAAAAATTCATACGAAATGTCTTTGTTGACCTTGAAGCAGTTGATGGAAATGCCTCCTGAAACCGTTATTTCTTTGGAACGCCCGAGTCTGGAAGCCATATTGGTTCATGCAGTGGATAAGAATGCCGTGGATGTTTACCAAAAAGCGCTCACCTTACAGCCCGATATTCACAAATCTGCATTGGATAAAGAGGTAGCATTGAAACAAATCGATATCGCGAAGGGAGGCTATTATCCTACACTCAATCTGAATGTGAGTTATGGAACGAATTACTCCTCTGCAACGACAAGACAAACCGATCCCTTAGATCCTGCAACTCTTTTTAGAGTGCCCTTTGGCCAGCAAGTATCGGATAATAAGTCATTTTTCACAGGTTTATCTCTTGCTATTCCTATTTTTTCGAGAAATCAGAATAAAGTGAATGTGGCCAAGGCAAAGATTGGTTTGAAACAGGCGGAGGCATCCGAGCAGTTGGCAAAAAATAACTTAAACAAGGCCGTTAATCAGGCTGTATTGGATGTGAATGCGGCCAAACAACGCTATAGCTCGGCTACTGTAGCATTTGAAAGTGCTGAAACAGCATTCAAGGCAACAAAGGAGCGTTATGATATTGGTATGGCGAATTCACTGGAATTGTTTACAGCTCAAACAGAACGAAATAAGGCCGAATTTGACCTTATTCAAGCAAAATATAACGTAATATTCAGATCGAAGATCATCGATTATTACCTTGGAAATCCAATTCAATTCGATAACAATTAATCTATTTGAACTAACAAAAGAAATGGCAAAGAAAAAACGTAGCATTGGAAAAATTATACTGATCATCGTAGTGCTCTTGGTGGTCCTTGGCTTCATAGGTTTTAAAGCTGGCTGGTTTGGAAAGGGAGAGATTACTAAAGTCGCTGTGGATGTCGTAAAGGAGGCCGATGTCGATGAATTAGTTTCTGCGAGTGGGAAGATTCAGCCTGAGGTGGAGGTTAAGTTGAGTTCGGAGGTATCTGGAGAGGTTGTTGAGCTTAACATTAAAGAAGGTGATTTTGTTAAAAAAGGACAGGTGCTCTGTCGCATCAAACCTGATATTTTGCAGTCTGGTTATGATCGTTCGGTTGCGGCAATGAATTCACAGCGGGCCAATCTCGCAGCTGCACAACAGCAATTAAAACAACAAGAAGAAAACTTCAAAAATGTTGCCGCTACCTATAAACGGAATCAGGAGCTTTTCGAAAAACGTGTTATTTCTGCTTCAGAAATGGATAAAAGTTCTGCCGAATATTTTGCTGCACAGGCTTCTATCCAAGCACAAAGGGAAACGGTACGTTCGACAAAATATGGCATTGACCAATCACAAGCGTCAGTAAAAGAAGCACAGGATAATTTGAATCGGACGACAATCTATGCGCCCTCAGATGGTATCATCTCGCTCTTGTCTATCGAAAAGGGAGAGCGTGTTGTTGGAACGGCGCAGATGGCAGGTACAGAAATTATGCGTATAGCCAATATGAGCTCGATGGAGGTTAATGTCGATGTAAATGAAAATGATATTAATAATGTAAGGGTAGGGAATCAAGCTGAGATCGAAGTCGATGCTTTTAAGGATAGGAAGTTTAAAGGTGTTGTGACGGAAATTGCTAGCTCGTCTAAAAATATAGCAACAACAACGACGACGACATCATCGACAGATCAGGTAACAAATTTTAATGTAAAAGTGCGCATCAGTGCAGAATCGTATCAGGACTTGATGAAAGAGAACGTTGCATCGCCATTTAAGCCAGGGCTTTCAGCAACCGTTCAGATATTTACAAAACATGATAAAGGGCTGGTTGTTCCGATTCAATCGGTAACTGTGCGTTCTGATGATAAAGATTCTACCAATACAAATAAGAAAGTGGAGGAGTATGTATTTGTCCTAAAAGATAAAACTGTTAAGCAGGTGTTGGTAAAGACCGGTATTCAGGATGATAAAAATATCATCGTTACCTCAGGGCTGAAAAAAGGGGATGAAGTGGTCTCTCGGCCATTTGATGCTATTTCAAAAACTTTAAAGGATGGTAGCCAAGTTGAAAAAGTGGACAAGTCAAAGTTATAAATCTCTTTGTAGATAATAATTAATAAAAAGGGAATTGTTTTTAATAATTCCCTTTTTATTTTCCTTATAATTTATTAAATTTAGATATCCCAATTTTTAGCGGCTTATGAAGAGGCTATTGGCTTATTTTAAATTTAATAAAACAGAACAAAATGGGTTTTTCATTATTTTGGTAATCATTGTGTTGTTTGTGACGATCTATGCTTTGATTAAAAGCAATACGCGCGATCCAATTCCCAATCAGGCCAAATTATTTGAACAATCCTTTCATGACTCTCTTGAGGTCTCTGGTCCGGTAAACAAACAGGAGGTCGAGGCAACCTATTCGACTAAAGACAAAAGTGCGGGGGCAATATCTGAACATTCGGTTTTGGAAGAGACCAAACTATTCTATTTTGATCCAAACAATTTACCACACGCTGATTGGCATAAGTTGGGGCTTTCTGATAAACAGATTGCGGTCCTGAAAAACTATGAAAAAAAAGGTGGAAGGTTTAGAGTAAAAACCGATCTGAAGAAAATTTACTCGATCAATGGCCGACTTTACAACAGATTAGAGCCCTACATTCAAATCAAAACAATGCCTGATTCAGCGCGAACAAAACAACAAAATAAAGCGCCTTTGCTTTACGATAAGTTTGAAAGAAATAAAGCCGAGCTTATCGATATTAATACCTGTGATACCACAGCATTAATCAGTCTTAAAGGGATAGGTTCGGTTCTATCCAAACGCATTTTGAAATATAAAGAGGTTCTTGGTGGGTTCTACCGCATAGAACAATTAAAGGAGGTTTATGGAGTTACAGCCGAGACCTATGACCAGATTAAAGACTATATTGTTGTAGCCAATTTAGATGGAATCAAAAAAATCAATATTAATAAGCTTGATGCAAATTCATTGGCCAAACATCCGTATCTTAGCCCTAAAGATGCGAAACTAATCGTCAATTATAGGGATCAGCATGGAAGTTATGTCAATATTGAGGACTTGACAAAAATAGGAACACTTTCAGATCTTGCGATTGCGAAGATTGCGCCTTATTTAATATTTGAGAATGATTCAAGATAAATTGAAACTGGAAATCCGGGATATTGTGGATTTTCCTAAACCTGGTATTGTCTTTAAAGATATTACCCCTTTGTTGAAAGATGCGGCATTGTGTAGCGAAATGGTTGATGCGATTATTGATCAATTGCAAGGCATAGAGATAGATGCTATTGCTGGAATTGAGAGTCGGGGTTTTCTATTTGGATTTTTACTTGCCAATAGGCTGGGCTTGCCTTTTATTCCAATCCGAAAACAAGGTAAATTGCCTTTTAAAACCGTATCTGAATCCTATGCACTGGAATACGGCCAGGCAACCATTGAAATCCATGAAGATGCTTTTGAAAAAGGAAGCCGTATATTGGTTCACGACGACCTTTTAGCGACAGGGGGTACCGTCGTTGCCGCCAGTAAACTTATTGAACGACTTGGTGGGGAGATTGTCGCCTACAGTTTTATTATCTCTTTGGATTTCCTTAAAGCGAAAGGACGGTTATCTAGGTTCAGTGATAATATCTTTTCATTGGTAAGTTATTAATTTTGAAATATACGATTTAGAGCAATTCACATGATACTTTTTGCAAACGCTAAACTAAATATTGGGCTGCAAGTCATTGCCAAGCGTACGGATGGTTATCATGAACTGAATAGCGTTTTCTATCCACTTCCGATTTACGATATTATCGAATTATTGGAAACGACTGCTGCGGAGACAACACTAAACATTCAAGGGGAACGTATCCCAGGGAATCTCCATGATAACCTTTGTATAAGAGCTTTTGAATTGTTGAAAAAAGATTATGGCATTCCACCCGTTTCCATTGATTTGGTCAAACAAATTCCGATTGGAGCAGGATTAGGCGGCGGTTCTGCGGACGCGTCTTTTGTTTTGAAAGGACTTAATACGCTCTTTCAATTGAATCTTACTGAAGAGCAGCTGGCGGGATACGCCGCAAAGCTAGGTGCCGATTGTCCTTTTTTTATCGCAAATAATCCTGTTTTTGCAACAGGTATTGGGACAGATTTTAAAGACTTAAATCTAAATCTGGATGGCTACCATCTTGTGGTAATTATGCCTAATATTCATATTTCTACGGCTGAGGCTTTTGCTGCTGTGCAACCTAAGGCACCCGAAGTTAATTTGGAAGAAGCGATTCGTTTGCCCATCCAAGAGTGGAAGTTTCATATTCGAAATGATTTTGAGGATGGTATTTTCGAAAGTTACCCCTTGTTGAAAGAAATCAAAGAAACTTTATATCAAAAAGGAGCAATTTACGCTTCTATGTCAGGGTCCGGAGCAGCCATTTATGGTATATTTTGGGAAAAGACAGATTTAAACGAACTTGCGAAATATGGCAAGATCTATCATCCGACCAAGCTTTAGAAGTAATATCGACTACTGAAAAAGGTGTTATGTATAGCTGTCCAAACAGGTATACATAACACCTTTTTTTATAATTAATATTCTTCTTCCACCTGATAGTTGATGAGTTCGCGAGCCTCGTTTAAGACCTTTTCTTTCCGTTCTTTTGTTAAGTTTAGGAGATCCAATTTCTCGGGATTACTCACGATATCTTTTACCAAAATAAGTTGATTTTTGAGCAGTTGCTGTTCCTCAAGGTCGGAAAGAGTTGTGAGACAAGTGACCGGATAGAAAACAGCTTTGTCTACTCTCTTTTTGATGCTATTTTCTTTTGGATAATCCCAAGAAAGCAAGTTGATATGATAGTATTTGGCAAAATCAATCGAGTCGGAGGTGAAGTATGCATTGGTAATCAGCCAGCCTTCTTGAAACTGCAGCTGTTTTCCAAAAAACTGATAATTGATATTGCTGATATCTTTGAATCTTGAAAGATAATACATGGGCGTCGTTACGGATATTTTTGCGTCAATATCGTTTCGAAATTTGCATTCGGCGGTGATCAGTTTACCGTCCTTATAGGCTACAACATCCAATTCATGGGAAACGGCATGTCCCTGTACGGTCTGTCCGGTGGTGCTTTCATATCCGATGGATCGCAGAAGGTGGGCAATGTATTTTTCGAAGTAGAAACCTTCAGGGCCAAGTTCACGCAGGGCTTTCTTAAGGCTGTAGCGAGCGGCGTAAGAATTTCGCACAGTTTTTAACGTATCAAAGGCCAGCTGATAGAGTTCTCTTGTTGAAATCCCATCATATATTTCGTTGAGTACCTTATCGTAGACCTGATTGACCTGGTCAGCATTGGCACCGGAACGAGAAAGCGAATGACGTAGCGATTCACCATTAAAGGGTACCAATTCACCAGAATATTTTTTGATTTGCATGTATCTCTAATTTGTTAAATACGAATATAAGAGATGTCGTCGGAGAAACAACATAAAAAACTATTATTCTATTCCTAAACTTTTTTAGGACACCATTTGTTTATAACATGTACGATAAATAAAATGGAGATAATTATGAGTAACCTACTAAACTTTGCATTTGATAAGATAAAAACAAAGATCGAAGACGATTGTATCGAAGAAAATATTGGCACCTCTGAGCGTGTTCTGTCGGTGATTGCCGGCGGATTCATATTGGGCTTGGGTGTTAAAAAACTTTTTAAATCACCACTGACTGGATTATCAGGATTGACCCTTGGCGGAGCGCTGATCTATCGCGGCGTAACTGGTCATTGTGATGTTAAGAAAGTGCTGGAAGATAAGGATATCAAAAAAGTAGAGGTGATTGAACACCGCTATTTTGTTAAATAACACAAAAAAAAGAGGCCAGTACATTTCATGTACTGGCCTCTTTTTTGTATTTATCTGTTTGAACAGGTGGGAATGATTATACATTAAAACGGAAGTGCATGATATCGCCATCTTGGACAATATATGTTTTTCCTTCCACCGATAACTTTCCAGCTTCTTTTACCGCATTTTCGGAGCCAAGTGAGACAAAATCGTCATACTTGATTACTTCAGCGCGGATAAACCCTTTTTCGAAATCTGTGTGGATTACACCTGCAGCCTGAGGGGCTGTAAATCCGTTCTCAATCGTCCAAGCGCGAACTTCCTGTACACCAGCGGTAAAATAAGTCGCCAAATTTAAAAGCGAATATGCAGCGCGGATGAGCTTATGTACGCCAGATTCTTCAAGACCCAAGTCGTATAAAAACATCTTTCGTTCTTCGTAGCTTTCCAGTTGTGCGATTTCAGATTCGATCTGTGCTGAGATAATCAATACCTCGGCTTTTTCATCCTTTACAGCTTCCTTAACACGTTCTACGTAAGCGTTACCTGTATTAACAGAACCTTCATCTACATTACATACATAAAGTACAGGTTTAGCCGTTAACAAGGCTAAATCCTGGATAAACTCAAAATCTTCAGCTTCAATTGCTGCTGTACGGGCGGATTTTCCAGCTTCAAGATGATCTTTGACGATTGATAGGATGTCAAACGTTCTTTTTGCATCTTTATCGCCGCCTGTTTTAGCCATTTTTTCTACCTTCTGGATACGTTTTACTACAGTGTCCAAATCTTTAAGCTGCAATTCGGTGTCAATGATTTCTTTATCTCTGATTGGATCTACCGAACCATCTACGTGGATCACGTTCCCATCGTCAAAACATCTTAAAACGTGAATAATAGCATTTGTTGTACGAATATTTCCTAAGAATTGATTGCCTAAGCCTTCACCTTTTGAAGCTCCTTTCACAAGACCGGCGATATCGACAATCTCGATGGTGTTTGGAACAATTCGTTGCGGGTTGACTAATTCAGCTAATTTATTGAGACGGGCATCCGGTACGGTAATTACCCCAACATTTGGTTCAATTGTACAAAATGGAAAGTTAGCCGCTTGCGCTTTCGCGTTCGACAAACAGTTAAATAATGTTGATTTACCGACGTTTGGTAAACCTACGATACCGCATTGTAAAGCCATATATAGTGCAAATTTTTGAAATTGCACAAAGATAGAAAATTCACTGTAATTTTTAGCTATCTTGTCGAATGGTTCATTGGTACAAAATTGAACATGCCGATTTTCTTAAAAATCAGGGCATCAGCGAACATAAATTTGGTGGAAAAATTATTTGTATTACCTGGTACGAAGACCAACTCTATGCTTTCTCGCCTAAATGTCCACATGCTGGGGCACCATTGAAAAATGGCTGGTGTGAACGTGGCAAAGTAATCTGTCCTTTTCATCGCCATGAATTCGATCTGGTGTCGGGAAGAGGTAATCCCGAACAGCATGATTTTATTCGCGTTTACCCCATAAAATTCGAAAACAACGATTATTATGTTGGCTTGGAATTAGGCTTCTGGGAGCGTTTATTTGCTTAAAAAGTAACGAAAGTATCATATCTCACCGCGTGAATCGTATATCTCGTTAGTAAATAAGTATATTTGCTGTCGAAAACAAATTAAAGACATGCAGGGGAAAAAGATTGGTATAATTGGTAGCGGAAGTTGGGCTACTGCTATGATCAAGATGCTATGTGAAAATGACCAAGACAAGCATATTTTTTGGTGGGTAAGAAAGGAAGAGGATGCAGAATATATTCAAAAATTCAAACATAACCCGACTTACCTGAGCAGTGTTTCGGTTGATCTTAGTATTACGACGATTGATACCGATGCTAAAAATGTAATTACTAATTCAGATATTGTCATTTTAAATACGCCTGCGGCCTATTTGAAGGATGCACTGGCCAATGTGACGAAGGAAGATTTTAGAAATAAAATTGTTGTTTCAGCCATCAAGGGGATTATTCCCAAAGATAATTTGATTATCGGTGAGTTTTTGGAGCAACGCTATGAGGTCGATATTGAACAGATCTGTGTGGTTGGTGGTCCCTGCCATGCGGAGGAAGTTGCCTTAGGCAAATTGTCGTATTTAACTTTCGGCTGTAAGAACCTGGATAGTGCAGCATTGGTTGCTTCCTTTCTGTCGTCAAGGGTTATCAAGACGATTCTTTCGGAAGATGTACTCGGAATAGAATTTGGTGCAGTATTGAAAAACATCTATGCGTTAGCTGGAGGTATCTGTCACGGCTTAGGTTACGGTGATAATTTTCAGGCTGTGCTGGTCTCCAATGCAATTCGCGAAATGCGTCGTTTTGTAGGTAAAGTAGATGGTGATACGTCAAGGGATGTGAATACTTCGGCTTATTTAGGGGATCTTTTGGTAACAGCCTATTCCCAATTTAGCCGAAATAGAACCTTTGGTAATATGATCGGAAAGGGCTACAGTGTACAATCTGCGCAGTTGGAAATGAATATGGTGGCTGAAGGGTATTACGCATCGGCATGTATTCAAGAGTATGCGAAAAAATATGCGGTGGAATTGCCAATATGCGATGCCGTGCATCAAATTTTGTATGAACACCTCCCTGCATCTAAAATTATTCAAGCATTGAGCGAAAAATTAACATAATAAAGTAGCAATAGAGTAGATGATAACAAAAGAAGCGATTGCTTTAGCTTATAAAGAAATTCAGGACGAAATATGTCAGGCGCTGGAGAAATTAGACGGATCGGCACGCTTTGAAGAAGAATTGTGGGAGCGTGAAGGCGGCGGTGGCGGTCGCACCAGGATCATTCAAAATGGTCAAATTTTTGAAAAAGGAGGCGTTAACTTTTCGTCTGTGTATGGCAAATTACCTGAAGCGATCAAAAAGTCATTTGCGGTGGAAGAAGATGATTTTTTTGCGACAGGAGTTTCCATTGTAATCCATCCAAACAATCCCTTCGTACCTATTATACACATGAATATCCGCTATTTTGAACTGAACGATCAGATTCGTTGGTTTGGCGGCGGTATTGATTTAACTCCGCATTATATCGATGAAGAGGATGCGCGTTATTTTCATCAGCAGCTGAAAGATGTCTGTGATAGACATGATTCTACCTACTATGAAAAGTTTAAAAATTGGGCGGATGATTATTTTTATATCAGACATCGCCAGGAAACACGTGGCATAGGAGGTGTATTTTACGATAAGTTGAATACTGAAAAAACGGGGGTGAGCATGGAAGATATTTTTGCTTTTTCCTGTGACCTTGGACGCACGTTTGCACCAACCTACACTGCATTGGTGGAGAAAAATCGACATAAAACCTTTACAGATCAACAGAAAAATTGGCAATTGATCCGTCGCGGACGCTATGTCGAATTTAACCTCGTATGGGATTCGGGGACTAAATTTGGACTTGAAACGAATGGTCGGATTGAGTCCATATTGATGAGTCTACCAGCCCAAGCCAATTGGGTATATGACTATCGTCCTGAAGAAGGCTCCGAAGAAGCCAAAACCTTATCTTTATTGCGAAAAGGTATTAACTGGATTTAAAAACATCGAAGAAAAAATAGATGGTTTCTTATCAAAAATTTACGTTGGAAAACGGCCTACGTGTATTGGTACACGAGGATCATAATACAGCCATGGCCTGCGTCAATATCTTGTACGATGTGGGAGCAAGGGATGAATCGCCGGAACAGACCGGATTTGCGCACTTATTTGAACACCTGATGTTTGGTGGAAGTATCAATATTCCTAATTTCGATACCGAATTACAAAAAGTGGGTGGCGAGAATAATGCATTCACCAGCAACGATATTACAAATTATTACATCACTTTACCCTCTTCAAATCTAGAAACGGCATTGTGGTTGGAGTCGGACCGGATGTTAAGTTTGGCTTTTTCCGAACAAAGCCTCGAAGTGCAGCGGAATGTCGTGAGTGAAGAATTCAAACAGCGTTATTTGAATCAGCCTTATGGTGACGCTTGGCTAAAATTACGTCCATTAGCCTATCAGGTACATCCGTATCGTTGGGCAACCATCGGAAAAGAACTGAGCCATATTGAAGAGGCTACAATGGAAGATGTTAAAGCATTTTTCAAATTACATTATAATCCGCAGAGTGCAATTATGGTTGTTTCTGGAGATGTTCATTTTGAGGAAGTAAAAGCTTTGACTGAAAAATGGTTTGGCGATATCGAGGCGGGCGAAAAATACAATCGCCAATTGCCTAAAGAACCCGCGCAAGATAAGATTAGGCGTGAAACGACTTGGGCAGAGGTGCCTTTGGATGCGCTTTATATGGCATTTCATGGCCCTGCTCGATTGGAAGAGGGGTATTTTGCAATGGATCTTCTGTCGGACATTTTATCGAGGGGCTCTTCTTCACGTTTGTATCGTCGATTGGTAAAAGAGGGGCAGTTATTTAGTGAAATAAATGCTTATGTGATGGGAAGTATCGACAATAACCTCTTTGTTATTGAAGGAAAACCATCGGAAGGCATCTCGCTAGAGGAAGCTGAACGTGCGGTGTGGGCAGAATTGGAGGTCATAAAATCCGAGTTAGTACCTGCAGCTGAATTGGAAAAAGTAAAGAATAAGATCGAATCGACCAATGTTTTTGCAGAACTATCTATTTTGGATAAAGCCATGAACTTGGCTTTCCATGAGTTGCTGGGTGATGCAAACGGCATCAACACAGAGGTCTCAAAATATTTGTCGGTGAGTGCTGAGGAAGTTCAACAGCAAGCTCAGGTTATTTTTAGACCGGAGAATGCTTCTATATTAATGTATAAATCAAAACAAGAGGAGGCTGTACATGTTGGATAGAACAAAAGCACCCGAGTTCCGTGAAATTGGAAATATAAGTTTGAAAGAACCAATCAAGAAGCAGTTTGCAAACGGATTGCCTGTCTATGTATTCCATTCGCCCGAGCAGGAGCTGGTACGGATAGAATGGATCTTTGAGAATACCTATCTTGACGGTGCGGCTGAAAATCCGTTGTTAAATAGTACTTTAAGTGCATTGCTTAAGGAGGGGACAAAGACCATGTCGAGTGCAGAGATTGCAGATAAAGTGGATTTCTACGGAGCATTTCTTGTTCCTGAATATTCTTTTGACGTAACGTCTCTGTCGCTTTATACATTGAATAGACATAGTCAAGTACTCTTGCCGCTTGTAAAAGATATTCTGACGGAAGCATCGATTCCGCAACAGGAGTTAGATACCTATTTGCGTAATAACAAGCAAAAGTTTCAAGTTTCTATTCAGAAAAATGATTATCTGGCGAGACGCAAATTTTACAATTTGATCTTTGGTGAGAACAATCGTTATGGGCGTACACCAAAACTAACAGATTACGATGCAATTACGCGTGCGCAGCTGATCGAATTGTACCGTAGGGAAATTGTTCCTACCAATTGTACATTAATTGTTTCAGGTAATGTTTCTGAAGAGCTTTTGCAGGAGTTGGAGCAAATCTTCGGTGTCGATTGGCAAGGAGCAGCTGCTGTATCTCCTTCGGAAGTCCCAGTTTTGGTGCAAGGTTCAAATAACCTGGCTTATGAGGAAAAAGATAATGCCTTGCAGTCTGCCATTCGGTTAGGCTGTCAGACAATCGGAAGGGAACATCCCGATTATCCGGCATTACAATTTGTCAACACATTATTAGGTGGTTTTTTCGGTTCCCGCCTAATGCGCAATATCCGAGAAGAAAAAGGGTATACCTATAGCATTGGTTCGGCTGTTGCTACCTTGAAACATACTGGTTTTATGACCATTGTAACTGAAGTTGGGGTAGATGTAACACAGGCCACGTTGACTGAAATAGAAAAGGAGATCAATTTGTTGAAAACAACTTTGGCCTCCGAGGATGAGGTCAATCTTGTGAAGACCTATATGGAAGGTTCTATGTTGGGTTCGTTGGAAAGTATCTTTTCGCATGCCGACAAGTTCAAAAGTGTTTTGTTAAATGGGATGACATTGAACTATTATTCTTATTATATGGAACAGATCAGAAATATGTCGCCCGAGAAGGTGCAGCATCTTGCCAATAAATACTTGGACTACGATGCCATGGTGAAGGTTGTTGTTGGGAAAATCAGTCAAGTAGAACCAGTTCATCAAGCGGTTGTAAATTAAATTTCTTAGACTACAAAAATCGAATACTACTTTGTATTTTTGGTTTTTGATAAAAAAGTGTATTATCCAGCATGGAATTAAAATTAAAAAGACCATTGGTATTTTTCGATTTGGAAACTACAGGTGTTAATGTAGCGACCGATCGTATTGTGGAAGTATCATTTCTGAAAGTGATGCCCAGTGGTGAAGAAACAGTCTATACAAAGAAGATCAATCCAGAAGTGCCTATCCCTGCGGAATCCTCTTTTTTTCATGGCATTTATGATGAAGATGTGAAGGATGCTCCTAATTTTAAAGCAATCGCAGTGGAACTTGCGGCTTTTATTTCCGATGGAGATCTCGCGGGCTATAATTCCAATAAATTCGATGTCCCAATGCTTATGGAAGAGTTTTTACGGGCAGGTGTTGATTTTTCATTGGAGGGTAGAGCATTTGTGGATGTTCAAAATATCTTCCATCAGATGGAACAACGTACGCTGAAAGCTGCATACAAGTTTTATTGCAACGAAGATCTTGAAAATGCGCATACAGCGGAAGCGGATGTTCGTGCCACATATGAGGTCTTGAAAGCGCAGCTGACAAAATATGAAGGCGCTGCATTCGAAGATAAACATGGGACAGTATCTTATCCTGTCGTAAACGATGTTGAGGCGCTACATACGTTTACCAACCTAAGTAAACCTGTAGATTTTGCCGGACGGCTCGTCTATAATGCGGAGGGATTGGAAACGATCAATTTTGGTAAACATAAAGGAAGACCTGTTATAGAAGTATTTGAGCAAGAGCCCAGTTACTACGCTTGGATGCAGAATGGTGATTTTCCATTGTATACCAAGAAGGTCTTGGAGAATATCTGGAATCGGTATAAAAAGGAAAAGAGTGAGCAAAAGGCAAAAGCAGCTGCAGCCACCCATTCTGTAGAAGATAAAAAACTTGCGAAAAAGGAATTCAATCAACAAAAAGAAGAAGCGCCGCAGAACATTTCTTTGGATATGTTGAAAGGATTGCAAGATAAATTTAAAAAATAACGTTAATTAATAGCTTAGAAAAAGGATTATGGAATTCAAACAAGAAGTGGAACATGTACAGTGTTTGATTATTGGTTCGGGACCAGCAGGTTATACTGCCGCGATTTATGCAGCCCGTGCGGATATGAAACCAGTCGTTTATACCGGTATTGTGCCAGGGGGACAGTTGACTCAAACAACTGAGGTGGACAATTTCCCTGGTTATCCAAAAGGTATCACTGGACCAGTGATGATGGAAGATTTGCGTGAGCAAGCTGAACGTTTCGGAACTTCAGTGCGTTTTGGATATGTGACTAAAGTGGATTTTACAGGTGAGGTACACCGTGTTGAGATCGATGGAACGGTACAAGTTACCGCAGATACTGTGATTATTGCGACAGGAGCCACAGCAAAATGGTTAGGCTTGGAATCTGAACAAAAATACAATGGTTTTGGTGTTTCAGCATGTGCTGTATGTGATGGGTTCTTCTTTAAAAACCAAGAGGTTGCTATTGTAGGTGCTGGGGATACAGCGGCAGAAGAAGCAACGTATCTTGCAAAATTATGCTCAAAAGTACATATGTTGGTTCGCCGTGACGAGTTTCGTGCTTCTAAAGCAATGGTACATCGCGTTATGAATACACCAAATATCGAAGTTCACTACAATTCTGAGGCAAAAGAAGTCCTAGGAGATGGTCAGGTGGTGACCGGAATACGTGTTGTAAACAATAAAGACCAGTCTGAAAATGATATCGAAGTAACAGGTTTCTTCGTTGCTATTGGGCATAAGCCTAATACCGAGCTTTTCACAGGTGTATTGGATATGGATGAAACAGGTTATTTAATTACAAAACCAGATAGTACTGCAACAAATATCCCGGGTGTTTTTGCTTGTGGTGATGTTCAGGATAACATCTTCCGTCAGGCAATCACTGCTGCAGGTACAGGTTGTATGGCAGCTTTGGAAGCTGAAAGATACTTAGCAGCTAAGGAAAGCGGCGAATAATCGCATGGAAATAATAAAAACGGGGCATTGTACAATGCCCCGTTTTTATTTACCTTCTTCCATTTCAAAAACACTATCGATTTTCCAATTTGCCTTATCTTTGGATGCTGCGACAGCTAAACGATCACAGCGCTCATTTAACGGATGCCCAGCATGGCCTTTTACCCATACAAGGCGTACGGTATGGAGCTTATAGGCGCTCATTAAGCGCAACCAAAGATCTTTGTTCTTTTTTCCCGCAAAACCTTTTTGTATCCAACCATATACCCATTTCTTATCAATGGCGTCAATGACGTATTTGGAGTCAGAATACACGGTAACATGTTGTTGTAGATTTTTCAGTGCCTCGAGGCCGACGATCACAGCCATCAATTCCATCCTGTTGTTAGTCGTTTTGCGGTAACCGCCCGAAAACTCTTTTTCGATCAGTTTACCTTTAAAGGCTTCATTATCGCCTGTATAAATAGTTCTTAAGATGGTTCCGTAACCTCCAGGGCCCGGATTTCCACTTGAAGCCCCATCTGTATATAATTCGATCATACCGGCCAAATATACATGAAGTTTTTGTAAGCACATACAAACAGGTAAAAATGATCAAGACTAGTCCATATTTTGATGCTCGAAGTAGAAGAATTTTAACACTGCGACATGTTCAATCAATTCAACAATAGGGCATAGTGCTACAAGCATCAAAATTCATAGGTATTTAAGACTGACTTTATAGGTGTTTAAAAGGGACTTTACACGGCTTTATCCGAATGAGGTCCGAATGAGGTCCCTATAAAGTCCCTATGAGGTCCGTTTAAATAATAGGAATATTCCCTGCGTGTTTTTAGTTTGAGCGAGAGAAAATACAATGTTAGATTTCAATTGCTCTCCAACGTAATTTATCCCTTACATAGTTGGATTGTGCTGATTTATGTGTATTTTGCCCGCTTAAACTGTTATGTAATCGATAAAATAGCTTATGAAGTTTCGAAAGATTTCTCTTTTTGTTCTTTTGGCGTCCGCGTGCTTAAACGTTTCAGCGCAGAACAATGTATCACCGCAAAAAATGGATTGGTTTGAGGATGCCAAACTGGGTATTTTTATTCACTGGGGGATTTATTCTGTCGATGGAATATCAGAATCTTGGTCATTCTTCAATAATTACATCAACCATGACAATTATATCAAGCAACTGAATGGTTTTACAGCAAAGGATTATAGACCGAAGGAATGGGCCAAATTGATCAAAGAAGCCGGTGCGAAATACACGGTGATTACGACCAAACACCATGACGGGATCTCGATGTGGAATACGAAGGCTGATAAAGCGATCACGACATTACAAGACGCAGCTGCCAAACAGGATGTAATCACACCATTTGTGAAAGCCATACAAGAAGAAGGCTTGCATACTGGACTGTATTATTCTTTGCCCGATTGGAGCCATCCTTATTACGATGTTTTTACGCGCAATCGAAAACGTTATGAATTGAAAAGTGAGCCTTCTCGTTGGGATAATTATGTAAAATATTACCAGAAGCAATTGACTGAGCTATCCGAACAGTATAAGCCCGAATTACTTTGGTTTGACGGGGATTGGGAGCATAGTGCCGAGGAGTGGAAAGCTAAAGAGACCTTGAATCTTTTGCGGAAGTATAATCCGAATATTATTATAAACTCGCGATTGAATCATCATGGAGATTACGATACACCTGAGCAAGGGATTCCAGTAACCCGGCCTGATGCTAAATTTTGGGAACTCTGTTATACCATGAATGATTCTTGGGGCTATCAACCCTTTGATAAAAAGTACAAATCACCGAATATGATCATTCGAACGTTGGTAGATTGTATTTCCATGGGTGGAAACCTATTGTTGGATATCGGTCCAAAGGCAGATGGAACGATCCCTGAGGAACAATTAAATATTTTGAAACAGCTGGGGCGATGGACACATAAGCATGCAGCTGCGATCTACGGTACAAGAGCCGGTATTCCTTTTGTGAACTACGGCGGGAAATCTGCTTTATCAAAGGACGGAAAGACACTTTACCTGTATGTATACGAACAGAAACCCGAATTGCAGCTCAGAGGTTTGGTCAATCATACAGCCATTAAAGAAGTCTCAGTTGTTGGTGATGCATCCGCGAAAGTGAACGTTAAGTCTGAAAACGGAACCGTTCAAGTCGATTTGACGAAAGTAAACTTTGATCAGGATGTGACTGTGATTGCACTAACCTTTGCGGAGGTGCTTCGTTGGACTGCACCGCAAGATACTGAAGTTACGTTGAAATCTGTACTGGATAATAAGTTGACAGGTCGTGCTTTAGGTCAGATCGCTTCAACACTGCATGCCGGAAAAAATATCTTTGATAATTCCGGATTGACCGTGGATGGCTTAGAGACCAAATTGCCAAGTAGTAATGCGACTAATCCAACGGTATTAAAGTGGATTAAGGATCATGCCGAAGCACTTTATGAGACTGGAAAAGGCTTACCTGAAGGACATTATGAAGGACTAAGCGCGCTCTCTAAAGATCGCCAGACATTGTATCTGTTTGTCGAGGGAAAACCTACGGGTCCTATTGCACTAAAAGGTGTTAAAAATGGAGTCGCCAGGATCCGCGTGGTCGGTGAGGGCTCCATGATAAATCATGAGATTTTCAATAAGCTTTATTGGAGTAGCATCCCGGGTATTATCTACATTCAGGCACCAGCAGAGCGCTTGGATAAAAATATGACAGTTATTGCTGTTTTGTTGGATGCGCCAATACAACTATATCGCGAGAAAGTGGGCGCTATCGAAAATAACCTTTAAGAGGTCGAATAGCAATTAGCGTTGAAAAAAAGCCTGGGATAACAAAATATCCTGGGCTTTTTTGCGAGATATAAACTATGTGGATTTATTAATTCTGATCCATTTTCTTTCGGTATTCGGTGCATTTTCTCCTGAATTGTGGCGCAAAAGCATTTTTTATTATAACTTAGGCCTATGAATCCAATCAAAGCTGTTTTGATCCCAATTTTTGTTCTTCTTTGTGTTTGTTGTTCTTCCGGTGACGGAAGTAAATCCGAGCGATTGCGGGCAGATTCGTTAGTGAATGAAGTGGTCAATGGAAGGTTAGCTCTAGCAACATTAGCAGAGTCAAATGAATTTATGTATTTCAATGATAAATACTTTCATGAACCGGCGGATTTAAAGGTCATTCCGAAATTTGATAAGGTACAGATTCAAGTTGTTACTTATCGGATTTATCAGCATGTCAAATTAAAAAATAATCGCTATGTGTTCAACGTGCAGAAAGCCAGTGAACTGCATATACCAAATAGCGCTTTTGTGTATTACCAACGTTCTTTTGATGATATGAACCGTAAGGCAGCCTTGAGTAAAGATTCGATCCGACTCGAGCTGCCGGATAATTATGCATCTTTGTTGATAAATGAATGATCTAGATCAGGCCTACAGACATGATGAAGGTCATATCAAAAGTCAATCTTAACTATACAATGGTGCAACAAATAGATTTAAGATGGAAAAGAAAAATATCGTTGTATTGACGGGGGCCGGTATTTCGGCTGAAAGCGGTATACCTACCTTTAGGGATGCCAATGGATTGTGGGAAGGACATGACGTCATGGAAGTTGCTTCCATTGAAGGTTGGCATAAAAATCCAGCCTTGGTGCAGGAGTTTTATAATCTGAGACGGAAAGCCGCTTTGGTCGCACAGGCAAATGCGGCTCATCATGCGCTGGTAAAATTGGAATCAGCATACCGGGTGAGTATTGTGACGCAGAATGTAGATCTACTACATGAACAGGCAGGTTCATCCCATATCGTTCATTTGCACGGACGCCTGGATCAGTCGAAGTCATCTGTCGATGACCGTTTGGTGTATCCCATTGTTGGTGATGAGATCAAAATGGGTGATCTTTGTGAGAAGGGTAGTCAGCTGAGGCCAAATATAGTCTGGTTTGGAGAGGCTGTGCCGGCCATTGAGGAAGCGATAAGCCTGGTTTCGAAGGCCGATATTTTGATTATTGTGGGGACCTCCCTACAGGTTTATCCCGCTGCGGGACTTAAAGAATTTGCGCCTAGTCACTGTAAATCGTTTTTAATTGACAAAAAGATTCCTCATGACAACGCTTTACGTAATATACAGTGTATTGAAGAATCGGCGACCATAGCTGTTCCTGAACTGGTAGAACAATTACTTAATTAAATGTTATATAGTCGTTTATAAAATAAGGGTTTATGAAGAAAATAATAGGGCTTCTTTGCATGTCCGTTGCTTTTGTTGCATGTCAAAATAATTCAGCGATCAAAGTAAATACGAGTTCAAATGATCAGCCTTTAACCTTGGATAGCGTTCAGGCCAAGCATCTGCTCAGTTTGCCACTGCATTGCATCGAAGTGGAATATCCCAATAAGCTGGGACAGGTACTCGGTAGTGATGGTGATCTAAAAGCACCGCGTACATTGCATCCAATTTTTTACGGTTGTTTTGACTGGCATTCTTCTGTACACGGGTATTGGTCAATTGTGCATATTTTGAAGGAATTTCCAAATTTGGATAGCTCAGGTGAAATTCGACGCCAATTGAACCGAAATATTACAGCAGAAAATGTGGCTGTTGAATTAGATTTCTTTCAAGATAAGAACAATAAGAACTTTGAGCGTACGTATGGCTGGGCTTGGTTGTTGCAGCTGCAGAAGGAATTATTAACTTGGGAAGATGCCGATGCAAAACGCTGGGCATCGAATCTTGAACCGTTGGTGAAACATGTGGTAAAATCGTATCAGGAATATTTGCCCAAATTGGTCTATCCGATCAGGACAGGCTATCATGATAATTCGGCCTTTGGCCTTTCGCTGTCCCTGGACTATGCAAGAAGCACGGGAAATGTGACGTTTGAAAAATCATTAATGACGAATGCTTCTCGTTTATACAGTCAGGATAAGAGCTGCAACATTTCTTTTGAGCCAAGTGGAAGCGATTTTCTTTCTCCTTGTCTTGAAGAAGCCCTTTGTATGAGTATGGTGCTGCAACAGGAGGATTACCGTAAATGGTTAAAGGATTTTATGCCAGATCTGTTTAATCCCGATTTCAATTTAGAACCAGGAATCGTGAAAGATCGAACCGACGGACATTTGGTCCATCTGGATGGACTTAATTTTAGTCGCGCCAACTGTTTAAACGGTATCGCCAAAGCGCTGCCTGAATTAAGTTATTTGCATAGGTTGGCGAATAAACATTTAAAGTATTCTTTGCCCAATATTACAACCAAGGATGATTACATGGGGTCACATTGGTTAGGTACTTTTGCACTCTATGCACTATCAAAGCATTGATTCGGGGAGATTATCTTCTCCCCATTTATCCATTAGGTTTAATATTTCCTCGAGCGAACGGCCGAGCTCGGTTAATTCATATTCTACCTTTGGGGGAACTTGCTGGTATACAATTCTATTAATCAGCTTGTCATGCTCCAGTTCCTTTAATTTGGCGATCAGCATACGTTCAGATATTCCCACGAGTCTTTTCCGCAACTCACTATAGCGGAGTTTACCTTCATTTAGCAAATAGGAAAGGATATTGATTTTCCATCTGCCACCTATGGTGACCAATGTAAATGCAATACCACAACGGTCTTTCCAGTATAGCTCATTAATGTGATTGGTTGAATTCTCTTTTCGCGGGTTCATACAAACTTTTTTGTTGGTATCATACAATCTTGTATGTACTGTTATTCCTGCAAATTAATAAAGAAATTTGTAGGAAAACAAAAAGTATAACATGGAAACGATTAAATCAGTCGCTCATTGGTTGAGCTATGCGTACTACCTTTATGTATTTGGATATGCATCATTATTCAAAGTTTTTCAAAAGAGCGCCATGATGCAAAGCATGCAGTCCCTGGGTTTTAATAAGACTTGGACGATCATTATCGGAATAGGGGAACTAATGGGGGTAGTATTGCTCTTAATAGGTTTGTATAACCCGCAATTTAAGAATGCTGCAGTGCTGCTGTTGTTTCCATTTGCGGTTGCTGCGTTTACGGCACATATGGCGCATCAAGAGTATCATCATTTCTACAACTCCTTGCTGATGTGTGTACTTAGTATTGTGCTGTTGGCCACAGACAAAACCTTTAAAATTATACTTTAAATCCTGCGTCAGCTTTAGCATGATCATTAGAAAATTAGGATTATTTTATAGCTTAATTTTCTAATGATCCTATGTTTATCCGGAAGCAAGTGGTGCTGGAGATGCAAGAGGGAAAATAATGTGATAGACTACAATTATAAGCGGTATGGCAAGCCGGTCGATAGCCGAAAATATAGGAGCGACTTGATCGGTTGTAAATCGTGATTTGTGCTAATTTAACTCTGTTGATTTATGCTGGGATATTTTGTTTTTCTACCGTTTTATTGCGTTGTTATTGGTATAAGTAAAGTTTTCGCGCTGTTTTTTTTAGATATACATTTTTTAGCAAGTTAGAAAAAGACTATAAAATTCAAGATTTGTGCTACTCTACACGATCAAACTTATAATACATTTGATCTATCAATCCCATAGGGATGTTACATGCTATGTATAGGTATTTAAGACAACTTTTAATGGTTTTGTCCATTGTTTTTTTCTGTCTGTTTTTTACAGGTAAAATAAACAAGGATGTCTTTTCACATACTGCCTATAAAAACACCTCAAAAACGGCAATAACTTCTTCACAATCCCATTTCGATTTTTATGTCGGATCGATCGAAGAATGCTCGTTCGAATGGCGTTATGATCAACATTTAGCATATGCCGTTCGGCTCTGTACCTTGGGACTGATTCTACCAATTTTCTTGCTATTTGCGGATAAGAAGTCATGGCATAGTTTTTTATGAACTCCAAAATAAATATCTATCGAACAGGCTGCCAGACAGGTGTATCCTATACCATTCCTTTAAAATTTTCGGTTAAATCCCTTTTCCTTTTCGTGAATATCATCGGTTGGGTCGACAGACGGCTATAAAACCGATTTAATAAATCATTGCTTGAAGAAAGCGGCTTAATCAGCTGCTTTGCTATTAAATCATTTATATGAACACAACACTTTACGCATTAGCTATTACAGCTATTACGATCAGTTTTTTTCATACTGCATCGGGCCCAGATCATTATCTGCCATTTATTGTATTGTCCAAATCGAAAAAATGGTCGTTGGGGAAAACCATATTATGGACCATTATATGTGGGCTTGGGCATGTTTTCAGTTCGGTCATACTGGGGATTATTGGCGTTTATCTTGGATGGCAGCTCAATAAGATCAGCTGGTTGCAGGACGTGCGCGGCAATGTTTCGAGTTGGGCACTATTTATTTTTGGACTTGGATATTTGATTTACGGGATCTGGAAAATGTCAAAGAAGCATTCTCATAAGCATTTTGATGTGATGGGTGATGAGGTGTATGTGCATGAACACACGCATGGGAAAAGCACATCAGGGCATCATCACCATCATCAAAAAACGAAGGTAACGCCTTTGGTATTATTTGCAATTTTCGTCATGGGACCATCGGAACCATTGATTCCACTTTTATTTTTTTCAGGTGCTCACCGCTCAATGCCAGAGGTGATTACACTGATTAGCACCTTTACCATCACAACAGTGGCAACCATGGTTGGGATGGTCTTGTTGGGAATTTATGGTTATAATTTGCTCAACACCGAAAAACTTGATCGATATGTACACGCTATTAGTGGTGCTGTCCTCTCAATTTGCGGTGCGGGGATGTTATTTCTGGGATGGTAATTTTTTAAATAGGATATGAACAAACATCAAATCACCTTTTTTATAAGCCTAATGGCTACTACACACAGTTATGCCCAGCAACATGTAATTCAGGGAACTGTGAAAGATAAGGATAGTAAACAGAGATTAGAAGAAGTCAATATACGTTACCAACGTGGAATAAAACATAGTCATACAGCATCGAATGGTACTTTTTCCGTACAGCCGGGAATATTTCCGGATACTTTATTGTTGAGCCGGATTGGCTATCTCGATCAGGTATACATCCTAAAAGAAGCGAAGTCTCCGATTGAAATCGAGATGCAAAAAAATGAAGTGCAGTTGAGTCAAATTCAGGTGGATGCATTCAATAGCAGTAAAACATTGAGCAAAGTTGATTTAAGTAAGATTCCGGTTAATTCGGCGCAAGATCTGTTACGAAAAGTTCCTGGGCTCTTTATAGCACAGCATGCCGGTGGTGGAAAGGCTGAGCAAATATTTTTGCGTGGATTTGATAATGATCACGGTACAGATATTGCCATTACTGCAGATGGCATTCCCGTTAATATGGTCTCTCATGCGCACGGTCAAGGATACGCAGATCTCCATTTTATTATTCCAGAAACGGTAAAAGACATTGATTTTGGCAAGGGTGCTTATTATGCAGACAAAGGCGATTTGAACACATCGGGTTATGTTAATTTTACGACCTTGGATCATTTGGATCATAATCTTTTTAAGGTTGAAGGCGGTTCTTTTGATTCCTGGCGTACCGTGGCCATGCTTAATCTGCTGAATAACCATGAGCAGAATAAATATGCCTATGCCGCAGGAGAGTTCAATTATTCGAATGGTCCTTTTGACATCAAGCAAAATTTTAGTCGTGTCAATCTATTTGCGAAATATAATCAGTGGATCGATGAGAAACATTATATCAATCTCCAGGGGTCCATATTCAGTTCGGGTTGGAATGCATCGGGTCAGATTCCGGAGCGGGCTGTTCGTCAGGGACTGATTAGCCGTTGGGGTTCGATTGATTCTACAGAAGGCGGGAATACATCCCGCATGAATTTGGCGATGCAATACCGTGCGCTGATCAGTGATCAAGAAAGCTGGGAAAGCAATGTTTACTTCTCGCGCTATAAATTTCAGTTGTTTTCGGATTTTACTTTCTTTCTGAAAGACCCCATTCATGGCGATGAAATAGAGCAGGTTGATAATCGATACTTGTACGGTATCGAAAACAAATACAATCGCCAATTTCATTTTGATCATAGTCAGTTTTCTTGGACATCGGGGTTTGGGCTCCGAGTGGATGATATCAAAGATCTTCAACTGAACCATGTCTATCAGCGCGACGAATTATTGGATCGGCTTTCGCATATTTCGGGTGTAGAAATGAATCTTCATGCCTATAGCAATCTGGATTGGCGTATTGGAAAATGGACGATTAATCATGCATTACGTGTCGATCACTTGATTTTCAACTTGCATGATAAGCTGAAAAGTGATCCTGCAGGGCAAGAGGCTTCTGCAACAAGAATCAGCCCAAAGCTGAACTTTGGATATACGTTCAATCATAGCGCCCAAATCTATTTGAAAACGGGTATGGGATTTCATTCCAACGATATCAGGGTGGTGATGGAACAACAGGGAAAAGATATTATGCCCATTTCCTTTGGTGCAGATCTTGGCTTGATCTGGAAGCCAACTGATAACCTTTTTATTCAGCCTGCTTTATGGGGGTTATACCTGCAGCAAGAATTTGTGTACGTCGGGGATGAAGCTGTTGTAGAGCCTTCAGGCAAAACGAAACGTCTGGGGGCTGATTTGAGTCTACGCTATCAAGCTACTCCATGGTTATATTTTGATGGCGACATCAATTATGCGTACGCGCGGGCAATTGACCAACCTAAAGGCGAAAACTATATCCCGCTGGTACCTTCTTTAACAAGTACAGGGGGAGTATCTGTGAAGCTACCGCTCGGCATTTCGGCCAATTTGCGCTATCGTTATATGAATACAAAACCAGCGAAAGAAGATAATTCGGTACGTGCTAAAGGTTATTTGGTCAACGATCTCCTGCTTAACTATGGCGTGGGAAAATGGAATTTTTTGTTGCAGGCCCAAAACTTATTTGACACCAAATGGAATGAAGCACAGTTTGAGACAGAGACTCGATTAAGAAATGAACAACAGCCCGTTTCTGAATTGCATTTCACCCCTGGAACACCTTTTATGGTAAAAGCTGGCCTGAGCTATAAATTCTAAAGACTGGGTAAAGTGGTCGCCTTAAAATTTTCCTTTGTATCTTTAATAGGAATTATAAGTCCTTATAAATGATGTATTATGGAAAAGAGTAAGTTACTTCGAATGGATAATATGGGTATCGTGGTGGAGTCGTTGGACAACGCGATTTCGTTTTTTTCAGAACTTGGTTTACATTTGGAGGGAAGGGCACAGATTAAAGGGGAATGGTCAGGTCGAATAACAGGTCTCGATGCTCAGCATGTGGAGATCGCCATGATGGTGACACCAGATGGGCATAGCCGATTGGAGCTTTCAAGATTTATTGATCCAGCGATAATTGCAGATCATAGAAACGCTCCGGTCAATGCCTTGGGCTATTTGCGGGCAATGTTTACCGTTGAAGATATCGATGATGTGGTGCGGCGACTCATTGACAATCATGGAGCTGTGCTGGTCGGGGAGGTGGTACAATATGAAAATGCGTATCGTCTCTGTTATCTAAGGGGAGTAGAGGGATTATTGATTGGTTTAGCACAACCGCTGTAAGGTAATTGATATGAACTGGTAAAAGACAGCTATAGGAATAATTACAAGGCAAGTGATAGGAATTGAATCTTTGTACGAAAAAAGAAAATTTAAGAAATTTCTATGTTTTACAAAATAAATAGGAAACTAAGACGTTATTGATACAAATACTTTTCATAAAATAGGTTAATATATGGCTAAGACCCTAGAGTTCCCCGCTCTAGGGCTTTTTTGTAATTATACGTCCGGGAATAACGAAATTTTGTACAATCTGTCTGGATCGCGTTCTTTCCTGATCAATAAATCGAAATTTAGCTACTTGATGAAAGCCATGAGGAGGGCCTAAGAATCTATTTTTTAGATGCTGTTTTCAGCGATGAACTCGTCGTTATCACTGGTTTTGCAATTTTGCCCAAACTGGATATAAATTAGGCAATTTTTGAACATGTGGTCATTAGTATAATCACACATAAGACGAGTAATATAATAACAGATGTGGTGTAAAGCGTTCTTCTCATAATACTTTTTTTTACTTAGTAGTTTACAAAAGCCGTGCCTTTATTTTTAGAACTTGCAGTAAGTCTGGTTGTTGTAGCTTCGTGTCTACAAGGCGTCGATATGAATAAGGAAATGATATGTTTGAAAAGGCTTTTGCCGATGTCTTGTGCATCGATTGTGGAATTAATGGATCTGGTTCCTATTGTTCGTTTGAAACGATGTTTTTTTTGATAGTCTATAGACGATGAGAATACACAAAAGCATTACAATTGTATAGGCAATAAACGCGATGTTTTCAGACTGATGTTCGCTACCCTTTGCAACACAACGCTGTCTGTTTGGTCACAGCGGCAGCGAAAGCAAACAACACCAGCGAAGCCACGTAAAATAATATTACTTTTAGGTATATGGTTTCTCTTTTCATTTTCTAACTGTTTGGTAAACGTGAATTTACACTATTTTTGAAGAAATAGTGAAGGTTATCTGAAAGAGTGGTGTGCTTTTTGTTTATAGGGGAGAAAGATTAGAGAAATAATAATATGAAGTATCCTTATTTAGGAATTAGTATGGTATGTGCGGCCCTAGCGAGCATGGCCAATTCAAAGGCTGTATTTGCCGGAGAGCAATTAGCTGTTCAACACATTGAATATGTGCAGGTAAATTCAGACTCATTGAAGGTTGAACAATTAGCAACAGCGCTGAGAAAGATGAAGCCTATCAGTTCGGCTGATTTTAAGGCAAAGTTCAAACCGGAAATCAATGGATTTAAGCTCACAGAGGTGACGGCTTTCGAGGATGCGGAGTCAGGATCTTACGCAACGGCAAACTATGTGAAGGGAGAGCAAAATATTTATTTGATGGTTACCGACGGAGCCGGTCCAGGTTCGGATCAGGTAAAGTTAAATTTGATGAACTATATCGACCTAAAATCAATTGAAGACCTAGGAACCAAAATGCAGGTTAAGCCTTACAAAGGTTGGCTGGCGTCTTTTGACTGGAGCATGTTTGAAAACGATGGTTTGACTAGCATTCAATATCTCGAATCAAATCGATTTGCAACTGTCTCTTCAGCAAATAATGTAGCAATTGAAGAATTAGAGAGTTTTTTGAATAGTTTTAGTCTATAAGAAAATTGGCACAGTCCCGGAACCTTTAATCAAAGCCGGGACTCAGTCCATCAAACCGATTTAATCCATTCCCCGACTGCTAATAGTCGTTAAATATCTATATCTTCCGAGCCTTTCTTTCCGTAATTTCCCAGATTATCCGCTCTATAGCTGCGCTTGTTGATGCAATATTTTATTGTTTATTGCTTATTTTTCTTATATTAGGTAATAAACCAGCAAATTGTGTCTATGTTCAATCTAAATCGGAGAAAATTTATTCAAGGAGCGGGAGCAGTCTTAACTTTATCCGCTTTGCAAGTTAAAGGTCTGTCGTTTAAAGATGCGATTAAAAATTTTCGGGTCGGATTGATCGGTGCGGGTTGGTATGGGAAGAGTGATTTGTTCCGTTTAATGCAGGTTCGGGATGTTGATGTTATCGCCATATGTGATGTTGACGACAACCATTTGCAGGAGGCGGGGCGATTAACTGCTGAGCGCCAGGTTTCAAAAAAGGTTCCAAAGCTTTATAGAGATTATAGGGAGATGCTCGCTAACCATAAATTCGATCTTATCCTTATTGGCACACCGGATCACTGGCATGCAAGACAGGCTATAGACGCGATGCGTGCGGGGGCTCACCTTTATTTGCAGAAACCCATCAGTGTGGATGTACTTGAGGGCGATGCCATATGGCGCGCGGCTAGAAAATATAACCGGAAAGTGCAGGTAGGGACCCAACGGCGGAGTACGGCGCATCTCATCGACGCTAAGAAGCGTGTGGTCGATAGCGGCCTGCTTGGTAAGGTTTCGCATGTGGAGATGTGCTGCTACTATCATATGCGGAAAAATGGTAACCCGCCTACACAACAAGTTCCAGAGTTCTTAGATTATGAGTTATGGACAGGACCGGCACCTTTACGAGCTTATGATGGTTTACCGCATGGCAGCTGGTGGCGAACCTTTATGGCTTATGGAAATGGGATAACCGGCGATATGGGAATGCATATGTTTGATACGGTACGTTGGCTTTTGCAACTTAAATGGCCCAAAAGCGTGAGTGCCAAAGGTGGTATTTATGTCCAAAAAGAAGGCAAATCGACGATTGCAGATACGCAGACCGCTCTATTTGAATACGAAGATCTTAACTGTGTCTGGCAGCATAGGACATGGGGAGCAGCAACAGACCCTGAATATCCTTGGGCATTTGTTATATACGGTGACAAAGGTACTTTAAAGGGAAGTGTGATGAAATATGAGTTCATTCCCATCGGAGAAGGTGAGACTATCCGAAAGGATGTTATCTTAGAAAAAGAGACGTTTCCTAAAGATCTGGAAGAGCATCGAATAGAACTGCATACAGCTCCGGCAACGCGACGACACATGCTCGATCTTTTATCAGCAATTGAAAATAATCACCTACCTGTAGCCGATATTGAAGAAGGCTATATCTCCACCGCAAGTTGCATATTAGCCAATTTGTCGATGCAGTTGAATCGGCCCCTGATTTATGATCCTACGCAAAAAATATGTATTAATGACCCTGAAGCAACTCAATTATTGCAGAGAGGGTATCGCAGTCCATGGCAACATCCGTAATAAAAATATCAAGCGACAGATACCGGCAAATGGAAAAAACGCACCCGTCAAAATATGCCATGCATATGGACAGACTTGGCATTTATCAATATATAGAACGTTCCTGACCTAACGGCAAAGTGATCCAATAGATTAAACAAAATATGTTCAAGCTTAAAATTCTAAATTTCTACAGAATTCGAACCGTTCTTTACTCGATTAAAAGACGAGTAGACGATGAATATGAATTCGACGATAATCCATAATTATGCTAGGCTTAGAAAACCCTTGTTCTTTCTACCTATACTTCTATTAGTTCTGCTCATTCTATTTCTCTATTTTAATCATGCATTGAATGTATATGGCTATACGGTCATTCAGAAGAATAGCTTTTTCACAATAAATGCTTACCTCGGACAATATCCAAATCTTGAGTCTAATTTTACACAGTTTGGAGATTGTTTAATTAGCCTGTCACTATTGAGTGTTTTTGTATTATATGCGCCTAAATTATGGGAAGCATTGATATCAGCATCGCTAATTTCAGCTTTTTTTTCCATTGTTTTAAAAGTGGCATTTGCTGTGCCTCGACCTGCAGCGGTGTTTAATCAAACGAGTTTTTTGATTACTGGTAAGATGCTTCTTGGTAACAATAGCTTGCCTTCGGGCCATTCCATTACGATATTTACAACGCTGACCGTTATCATGTATGCTTTTATGCCGCAACGATTGAGTTATAAAATAATGTGGTTTTTTTGTTTAACATGTATTGGGTTAATGCTTGCTTTATCTCGCGTCGCGTTGGGAGCACATTATCCATTAGATGTAGTTAGTGGCTGTATTATAGGATATGTTTCGGGACTGCTCGGAATTTTTTTTAGCAGGGAATTTAAAATATGGAATTGGGTCAACGACCAACGGTATTATCCAATTTTCATTTTATTATTCCTCGTTTTCAGTATAGTATTGGTCAATAGAATAATTAATGATAATTTGCTAATATTTTATTTTACATTTATCTGCTTAATTAGTACACTTTATAAAACCATTACCGTTTATGCTAAAAAATAGCTTAAAACTAGTTCATTTTGTCCTTTTCATGAGTGTGTTGAATTTTATATTCTTCCATTTTCCATTTTATACTTTTGTTTTTAAAAATGTTGATTATAAAAGCTTTGGGGGCATTGTTCTCATCGGCAGTCTAACGGTTTTGATGCTGGTAATGAATGCTTTTGTACTTTATCTATTTTTTTCAGCCTCGCGTCGCTTCGGGAAATCGATACTTGTGTTGTTCTTTCTTATCAATTCAGTAGCCGTTTATTTTGTAAATACCTATAGCGTTATTTTGGATGAAACCATGATCGGCAATATCTTGAATACCCGTTATTCCGAGTCCAGCGGTTTCTTTTCCCTGAAATTGATCGTTTATCTCGTTTTTCTCGGTATTATTCCCAGTATCTTCATTATTAAAGCAAAAATAATAAAGGATAAACCAAAGAAGTTCTTTATCACTTCGTCACTTTCGCTATTATTTATCGTTATTTTAATATTCGCCAATGCGACTAATTGGTTATGGATCGACAAGAATTCGAAGACTTTGGGCGCACTTGCCATGCCGTGGTCTTATACCGTCAATATTTCGCGTTTTTACATTCACGAACATCAAAAAAATAAAAAAGAGATTTTATTGCCAGATGCGAAGATAACTGACCACAAAAAGACAGTGGTTGTCCTTGTTATTGGTGAATCTGCTCGAAGGGATAACTTTTCCTTATATGGCTATCAAAAGAATACAAATCCGCTACTTTCCAAAACACCCAATCTTTATCATTTTGACGCAACTTCTTGCTCCACCTATACGACAGCAGGAGTAAAATGTATATTGGAGCATAAAAATACAGATGATTTGTACGAAATCCTGCCGAACTATCTCTATAGAAATGATGTCGATGTGATCTGGCGAACAAGTAATTGGGGGGAACCACCTGTACATATTAAAGAATATGAAACAAATGATCAACTTGCCACAAATTGTAAGGGTGAAGGATGTGCTTACGATGAGGTACTTTTAACAGGTCTAAAGGAGCGAATATCCTCCAGTAAAAAAGATAAAATTTTTGTTGTGCTCCACACAAGTACAAGCCATGGGCCAACATATAGCAAAAAATATCCCGCTCAATTCGAGCTGTTTAAACCTGTATGCAATAGTGTTGAACTCGGGAACTGTTCTAAAGAAGAGTTGATCAATGCTTATGATAACACCGTTGTTTATACAGATTATATTTTACATAATCTGATTGAGGATCTAAAACAATTGAAGGAATATAATAGTGCCATGTTGTTCGTCTCGGACCATGGCGAATCGCTGGGTGAAAATAACCTTTATATGCACGGATTGCCGATGAGCATTGCACCAAAAGAGCAATACGAGATTCCCTTTATTGTTTGGGTTTCTGATCATTCAAAACAGTTGAAACCAAATAAAACGTTGACCCAAAATCACGTATTTCACAGTGTGTTGAAATTTCTGGATATGAAAAGCCCTATTTATGATGAAAATATGGATATTTTCGAATAGACAGGATTGCGGGTACAGTTTGGTCTAAAACGGATGGACTATGGCCAATCAGATCAATACCGGATGGTGGATAGGTTATGTTGAGCAAAAAGAAAAGATTTATTTCTTTGCAACGCGGCTTATTCAGGACCGCAAGTTCAATCGTCCTGATTTCTCGCGCTGCCGCAAAGAGATACGCGGAAAGTCTTTAAGGAGCTAAAAATTTTGCCCTAAACCTTAGGGCATTAGATATCAATCATCAAATTTTACCAGGACAATAGACAGATGGAAAATTTTAATCGAAAGAAGCATTGGGAAGACATATACGAAAACAAGCCGCTGGAATCAGTGAGCTGGTACCAGCCCAATCCAGAAGCATCGCTACATTTTGTAGAGCAAGCTAACCTTCCAAAAAAGGCGAAAATCATCGATATAGGTGGTGGTGACAGTTTCCTGGTTGATTTCTTGCTGAAAGCAGGATTTGAAGATATTACTGTATTGGATATATCCAACGCTGCAATTGAACGAGCGAAGAAGCGATTAGGGGATGAGGCGACTAAAGTCAAATGGATTGTTTCGGATATCTTGGATTTCGTTCCCGACGCAACTTATGATTTTTGGCATGATCGGGCCACCTTTCATTTTTTGACTGTTCGCCAGGAGATTGATCGTTACATCAAAATCGCAGATCAATCAATTGCGGTGGGAGGTATTTTAGTCGTTGGAACTTTTTCTGAACAGGGGCCAAAGAAATGTAGTGGCATTACTATTAAACAGTATTCAGCACAATCAATAAGCGATTTATTCCAGACATGTTTTAGGAAAATTGAATGTATGACTATTGACCATATAACACCCTTCGACACGAAACAGCATTTTGTGTTTTGCAGTTTTCGTAAATAGCTGTCATAGCTGGGGCGAACGCATTTCGTACAAATAGCGCATCGGTGTGTGGCTCGAATCTGCCCCTTTGTGCTAATTTTTATTGGAATTTTCCAATAAAAGTTCTCCCCAGGCATTTAATTTCCAGAGTACTTCCACTAAACTTTTCCCTAAGGGTGTCAATGAATACTCCACTCTGGGAGGAAGCTCATGGAAAGATTGTTTACTTAAAATACCATCATTGACCATTTCGGCCAATTGTTGGTTTAGCACCCGTCTATCAACTGTTGCAATACCACGAAGCATTTCACTTGGGCGTTTTTCCCCTTCATTGATACGCCAGACAATCGGAATTTTCCATTTCCCGCTAATCGCATTGACGGCAAATTCCAATGGACATATTTTTTGTTTTATTGCTTTCTCTGTTATACTCATAAAATTGACTTTTTTGCCCCATAGGGATAATAATATGCGGTATTGTGATTGTGCATTTACTTTTAAAACTTTGCAGAAATAACGTACAGCATCATGAAAAATTTAGAACACAAAATTGCTAAATTAAATGCGAATTTAGCTAATCTTCGTCTTGAAATAAAGGAAATATTTGGCAGATCCATTCAGGATCTTCAGTCTGGCGATCTAATCGAAAAGAGCCTGCAGATAGGGGACAAGGTCCCGAATTTTAGTTTGATGAATTCGCTGCATAGCAAAATTGAGCTCGGAAAACTTCTGGAGAATGGAACGGTTAGCGTGGCCTTTTTCCGCGGCAACTGGTGTCCTTACTGTAATCCCGAGCTAAGACTAATATTGATGCGTTAATCATACAGCTATGAGCAAAGTACAACGTAAAGGGGTAAGGCGGACAGCTGATATTTCAATAGACTGCCTAGCCAGTCTGAACCGCGGTGAGATTGAAACTGCAAATCTTGTAGAGTGGCTAGCTGTTGACCAACGGCTTTTACTTGCGCACATTCTTCAGCAGAATGCGCGCATTCACTACTTAAAGCCAATCTTGTTGCTTTTGGAGCAGTTACAGAAACCGACGGTAAATTCCATCAATGAAACGATCGGACGTGCGCTGTTCGACATGATCACACAAAATCGTGATAATACCTTCCTGACAATATTATTCAATCATCCTGCAGATCTCGTGCGTTGCTGGGCGACCTACGCGATTGGAAATGATAAACAGCTTGAAATTGAGGAACTGCTTTCATCAATACGTCCTTTTGCTGCAGATACACATTTTGGTGTACGAGAAATCAGCTGGATGGCCATCCGTAATAGGATAGCTTTTGATTTGGACAGGAGCATTACCTATCTGAGCCTATGGGCGATGGAGAAGGATGAAAATGTGAGGCGTTTTGCTACGGAGTCAACCCGACCGAGGGGCGTATGGTGTAAGCACATCGATCGGTTGAAGCAGGAACCAAGTCTAGCCTTGCCTATTTTAGAACCGCTAAAATCCGATCCTTCAAAATATGTTCGGGATAGCGTCGCAAATTAGCTGAATGACGCAAGCAAAAGCCAACCTGGTTTTGTTAGAGCACTTTGTCATCGTTGGGAAGAAGAAAGTAATACCAAGGAAACACACTACATTATTCGAAAAGCATTACGCACAATTTCGAAGTAAAAATTACCGGTATCAGTATTCTGTTTTTTGCGTCTTTCTAGTTCATATTTAATTTTTTATGTAGTAATTTATTTAGAATTATTAAAAATAATTTGAAATTCTGTGTTAAAATACGTTACATTTGCATCTGTTTAGAATCATTTTAAATAGATGTGCCTTTTTGTGCGCTTTTATTCTCACTTATGAAAAAGCTCTATTGGAGTAGTTTTATTTTATTTTACACAATTGCAGTTGCGCATGCACAGTCGATATACATCCGGGGAAAGATCACTGATGGTAATAAGAAAGTCCTATTGGGAAGTACCGTTATTTTGGATCAGTTAGGATTCTCCAGTATGAGCGATGGGCGTGGTGAATATCGTTTAACCATCCCTAAAGAGCAGTATGGCAAACTTGTTACGCTATCGGTTTCCTACATTGGTAAGAAAAAGGTTGAAAGGACAGTCCTGTTAGATTCGATGCAAAAGATTGAAAATTTTTTGTTGCAAGATATGAGTCTTGCTCTTGAAGAAGTTGGGGTACAGGCGAAGAGAGGGGAGTTGAGCAACTCATCACTCGTATTTGATCGCGAAATGATTGAACGTTATCCGGCGCTAAGTTTAAACGATCTGCTGAACCGATTGCCAAACCGGAAGAATACAGCCCCTTCTGTGCAGGAGATGCAAAATCTGACGCTGAGAGGTGCTTTTAGTGAGACTACAGGACGATCGCGAGACGCGAATGAACTGAATAACTCCTTTGGTGTCGCTATCATAATGGATGACATGGTTTTGGGTAACAATGGTAATATGCAAGGGCGGAACGCTGGAATATTTGGCATGTCTTCCGCAACGAATGCAATTAGACCTTCAGATTATGGTTTAACCGGTCGACCGACAACGGGAAAATTCTATTCTGGAGAAAATGTGTTTAGCGGTCTGGATCTGCGTCAGATTCCGATAGAAAATATCGAACATTTGGAAGTTATTTCTGGCGTAGCACCGGCACGCTATGGCGATTTATCAAATGGTGCCGTTATTATCGAAAGGCAGGCTGGCAAGACTCCGGCTTTTTTTAGGCTTCAAGTGCGGAGCAATGCAACTTCATATGGTCTGTCTAAGGGAATGCAGCTCGGAAAAAAGCTTGGGACAATTAATGTGGATTTAGGTTATGTGCAGTCTTACGCAGACAATAGAGATAAGCTGAAACAATACGACCGCGTAAACGGAACTTTGATATGGACAAACTATTTTGGCGCAGATAAGCGTCTGAAACAAACCTTCTCAGGCTCTTACAATAAAGTTATTGATCAGGTCCGAAAAGATCCAGATGACCCACTCTCGAATGCCATTTCTTTTGGCGGCCGGGGTTGGAATGCTGCTAGCCGAACCAGTTACAAATTGGACCATAAATTCCTTAAAAGCATTAGTCTCAATGCAGGAATAAGTTCAACACTGCAGAAAACCTATCGGGAGTATTACTATAATGGTGCAGTCGTGCTTTATACCGATTCTGTGCAAACTGGAATTGTAGAAGGACAATATGCACCTGGTCAGTATACTGCGCTAGATCATGTGGATAATAGACCATTGAATTTAAATGCCCGATTGGAAGGAAATGCCATCGCAATTACCGGCGATATTATCCACAAAATAAACTTTGGAAGTAACTATAGTTATGACATCAACCGTGGAAAGGGGCGAATTGCAGATCCTTCTATTCCCAAAAAGGATCTTGGAGCGAGATCGGATAGGTATTATGATTTTTCATTAACAAACGCTTTGCAAAACCTGGGCTTGTATGCGGAGGATGCTATGCGGACAAAAGTATGGGGAAGGGATCTTAGCATGCGGGCGGGCGTTCGCTGGGATCTTATGAATGGTCACTCTTCCATCTCTCCAAGAACCAACATCAATTATTCACTTTCTAAATCAACTCAGATTGGGCTAGCATACGGCTTATCCTTCAAATCTCCTGGATTAGCACAACTATATCCCGGGCCTACTTTTGATGAAATTATATTGCTCAACTCTTATAATGGTAAGGTTGACGAAAGTATGGCATTGATTTACTTGCGGCGTTATGAAAAAGATAATAGCAATCTCAAAAGTAGTGTAGGGCAAACGCTGGAATCATCGTTTTCATGGCATAAGAATGGGCATCAGCTACGTACGAATCTTTTCTATAAAAAAAATACGCGCGGAATCAACACGGTTACGGCTGATCAACTCATTGACTTGCCTACCTATTCGGCTACTGAGGTGCCCGGGGGTAAACCAATAGTTGAACAGACGGGGACGAGAAGCTATTTAATGTCCAATCTGTACTTTGCCAATAGTAATAAATCGTCCAATATTGGTGCGGAAGTCATGTATTCTACACCTAGAATTCAACAGATTATGACAACTTTCTCCGCTACTGCCGCATTTACCCTAGCCAATTCTAGTTCCAGTGCGCTGAGCCGTTTGAATTTTAATGCCGAAAAGGCAGCGTTAGATGACGTTATCCTTGGATTTTTTCTGTCCAAATCTACCAAGAACTATTTAAGTCGAGCGCAGTTACGAAGTTCAACTCATTTTCCCGCTTTGCGTTTGATTATTGAACTGAGTGCAGACTGTGAATTATTAAACTACAATAAATCTAATTACCGAGATATTATTCCTGTAGGATATTATACACGTGATTATACGTATCATATCATTGATCAATTTGATATATACAATCCGAAGCATCTCGAATTATACACAGCAAGGAAAAATGAAGCTGACTTGGTAAATATTGAAAACAACTACATCTACTGGAACTTTGGTCTCAATATGGCCAAGGAAATAGGCAAGAATATTTACCTGTCATTTAACGTCTATAATTTTCTGGATTACCAACCGCGCTTTTATAGGGAAGGAGCTTCTTCAGTGCAAGCCCCAAATTCATCTCCCAACTATGGCGCCCAACTGACTTATAAATTTTAACATAAAAACTAAACACAATGAAAACTCGTTACTTAATTCCTTTTCTCTTTTTACCTTTTATCTCCTGTAAAAAAGATAATACATCCGGTGTACAACCGCTGGATATTAAGCTGAATTTAAAATATGCTTCTGAAAATTTTAATACCAAGTTGGACTTAAGCAAGGTTATTGTTAAGATAACCAATCTGGCAACAAAAACCAGTGCTACATATTCTTCGTCCCAAGGTGTGGTCAACCTGACTTCTATTATACCGGGTGAATATGATATTGATGCTTCTATTACGATACCCAAAGCGCAATACAACAGTTTGACAGGAGAATCAAGTATTGAAGACGTGACATTCAATGCTTCGCTGAAAAAAATCAGTTTAACCAGTTCTACGACTTTGGATATGGAATTGGTTGCAGGTCTATTGGGCGACTTTGTCATCAAGCAGATTTACTATGCAGGTTCTGATAATAAAGAAGGAGCGGTATTCAGGGATCAGTTTTTTGAAGTTTACAATAATACAGAACGTGTTTTATATGCCGATAGTCTTTACTTTGGCCGGTTATGGGGAAGGCAATCTCCGACCAGTCAATCCGATTACTATCAATCCAATGGCCAATTGGATTGGAGTAAATCTTCAGGAATGGGCGGCTACGAATCAGAAAATACAGACTATGTTTACTTAAGAGATTTATTTATGATTCCTGGCAATGGAAAGACCTATCCAGTGGAACCTGGTAAAAGCATTGTAATTGCGCAAAATGCGCTAAACCATAAAGCACCGTTTGTTGGTAATAATGGAAAAGAAGTAGCCATCAAGAATCCGGATCTTACAGTAGATCTGAGTAAAGCTAATTTTGAGGTTTATTTTGGAGATATCCCTGGCAAAACTCCTTTTGCAACAGATATTGACAATCCGGCTGTTCCCAATGTGGAGATATTGGATTATACGGGGAATGACTGGATATTGGATAATTTAGGGCGGGATGCTTATGTTATTTTTAAGTACGCGAATCGTTCAGATGTGGAGAATTTGAAGAGCTATGCGGAACCGTCCATCAGTGTTCCGACTTCCACCGCAAAAAAATACAGACAGTTACCTGTCGGTTGGATTATGGATGCCGTAGAAGTACAGCCAAACACCAAGGACGCGAGAATTCCTAAAAAATTGACGGCGTCACAGGATGCAGGTTTTACTTTCGCACCATTAGGTGGCTATTCATCGCAATCTGTAATTCGCAAAACCGAAAAAACGAACAATGGAGTTCGTAAATTAAAAGATACAAATAATTCCACAGAAGATTTTATCGCGATAAAAGCAAATCCATTTGGATTTGGTGATTAATGAAAAACGGTTATTCCCAATACCAGCTTTTTCGTTGGAAAGCTGGTATTTTATAAAAAATACCTGAATGAAAAGTGTGAGATACATCATGTTATTTTGGGGGGCTTTCTTAGCCCACCACGCTGTCTTCGGGCAGAGTACGTCTAATTCTTTAGATTCAACAGCAGCTTTGACCTATTGGTATCAGCCATCATTTGTAGTAATGCATGATATGGCCATACGAAATAGGGTATGGATTCCTGAGGAAATCAAAAATAGATCTTCTCTATTTGGTATTCGGCACAGCAGGGGGCAAGGGGACTTTAAGGCGGCGCAAGGAACTGATGGGCTCATTCAATCCCAATTGTATACGGAAGGGAAGACCGATTGGCGCAAAACTAGCTTTTGGGGAAGATTTTCATATGACCGCTCCGCAGAAGACAGTACTGCTTTGCGCCATCAGTCACGATGGAATGTCGATGCGCCATTGTATTTTGGTTCGTTGCGAAAAAATAAATACAGTCGAGAGACCTATAAGCTCGATGCGGGAATCCAAAGAGCATTCTTCGATGCTAAGCTCCCGATTTCCCTGGGCATCGATTATCGATTAGGCTCTCACTACTCCAATAATGATCCCAGAGGCGATATCAAAGATATGAACCTGCAGTTTGAATTGAGTGTTGGTCACAATCTGCCAACATTTTCTTATCATATTGCTGGTATTTGGGGATATGGTTCTGAACGGGTCAACGTGGGCTATAAAAATGACAAGTATACAACCAATACAGAAGACCCATTGTATGTCAATTGGATGATGAACGGTTTTGGAAGTGCGAGTGAGCGACTAAAAGAGATCAATTACAACGATATTATTCACCGTAAAGGCGTCGGCGCGCATATCTTGCTGAAACCCAATGATAGGAATAAGATCTATTTTAATAGTCGCTATCTAAATGAAGAACAATCATTCAGACGAAATGATAACTCAAAACAGACCTATTTGTCCTTAAATGATTATAAAAAAGATATCGGATCAATCGATTTTTTATGGAGCCGGCAGATGCATCGTAAGCGATTGCTAAGAGTAGCGCTGCAGGGACAAATTGAAAATGGACAGGATTTTAATTATAGTTATCTAGCAAATAACTACACCTATCGTCGGCATGAAATTTCGTTTAAAACTCAATTAGCCGTACATCAGTATTTGTTTGAAGGCCATGCTGGTATGTATAAGACCGAGAAAAAAGATGGTGTTAGTGGTAACCAAATGGAATTTGATCAAGTTAAACTGGGACTGGGACTGAATCGAACATTCCGGCTCGGCCAGTCGGCCGATATAATAGGAACAATCGCCTATACTAAACAATGGTCACCAAGCCATAATCTCTACGTATCTGAGTTGAATACAGGGGATTTTGGGAAGCAGATACTGTATCAAGATTATCTTTACGACACCGCTCCAAGTAATAGCTGGAATATGTCCTGGGTATGGGGCACGCATCATGCAAAGAACAATTGGAGCATACAGCTCCAGATGGATTATCAGTGTAGGGGTAATTTGGTGCCGATAGACTATACGTTGTCAAGTGTACCGGGTAAAAATTGGTTTCTGGGTAAATTGGGGGTTTCTTATATATTTTAAAATAGTTATCGTACTTGTTTATAAGCATAATTAAGAGAGAATGAAAAAGCAGTTTTGTGTATTGGCCACTATTGTTGGTTTTGTGGGTTTGCTTTCTATGAAAGATCAACAGCAAGCCTTTGATGATGAGATACAGCTTTATTATCGACGGCCGGTGAGCGAATGGCCAAAACCAACAATTGATGTAGGGGCTCATTGGAATGAATTTAAGTCTCTACCCAAGATCGATACCGGTTATTTTTCTTTAATGGAAAAGCCTGATGTGAAGTTGGGGAAATATCTTTTTTTTGACCCCATTCTATCGGGAAGCAATCAGATATCCTGTAGTAGCTGCCACAACCCCCAGACTTCCTGGGCTGACAAGCTTACCGTACCAGTTGGTAATGATCATCTTGAAGGCACGCGTAATACGCCATCTTTGCTCAATGTGTATGCACGCAAGGAATTGTTTTGGGACGGTCGTGCTGGCTCATTGGAGGAACAAGCGTTGGGTCCTATTGAAGCTCATCATGAAATGGATATGGAATTGACAAAACTGATTCCCAAGCTAAAGGCCATCCCCGGATACAACAAATTGTTTGTGGATGCTTTCGGGGAAACCGATTATTCGATGCCGGAGGTACTGAAAGCCTTGAGTGCTTTTCAACGGACATTAACAAGTAGAAGAAGCCGTTTTGACGAGTTTTTAGATGGCAATTATAAAGTGTTGTCTGATCAGGAAGTGCGCGGTCTTCATTTATTTCGCACCAAAGCGCGCTGTATGAATTGTCATAATGGTCAATTTTTTACCGATGATCTGTATCACAATATTGGTCTCACCTATTACAAACGGAAATATCAGGACCTGGGACGATACGAGATTACAAAGGATCCTGCTGATGTAGGACGTTTCCGTACACCATCCCTACGTGACGTGATGAATACCGATCCGTGGATGCACAACGGATTGTTTTGGAATATGACCGGTCTGTTGAATATGTACAATAGTGGTATGCAGATGAATTCCGCTACTGCTGAGCAGAAAGCAAAAGATCCACTTTATCCTGTAACTGATCCATTGATGCAACCCCTAAATCTGACAAAAGATGAAATAAAAGATATTGAGGCCTTTTTGCACGCCATCACAGGGACTTCTTATCGTATGCGCCGTCCCGAAAGTTTACCGAGATAGATGACAGCCGAACAATCGTGAAGCTGTGTTTACATACTGTTCGACATGCTATATTGAGAGTGGGGCAACTTCAGGATAGCTTCTTGCACAAAAAAGGTTATCCAGCTATTGGATAACCAATGTTTTAAACAGATACTGGTAGGGTGTTTATTTTTCCAAATATCCTGAATTCTAGTGACTTATAAAGAAATTTTAAAAAGATGGAAGTTTCTCTTTCTTTTAAATACGGCCAAGAGGTTGATATATGGTTACACTTTTCTTACTTCTCCTGTAAAAAAATAACCTGTATAGCCCATTTTATTCCGACTAATTTGTATCTTAATAAGCTGTATAGCCATCCGCAATTTCTTGTTTTAAGGCCTTAAATTGGGTTGTTAACTTGTTGGTCGTATTGGCTTAGAATCGCTATCAAAGGAATATTGCGACAGTTTTAAAAATAAGGAGAAAATACGAAATGAAAAAAAATATCGTCATTGCTATGTACTGTGTTGTGTTGTTTATGTCGTGTAACAGTGGCGGTGGAGATAGGGAAAATGATGAGGTTGCTGAGGTTGCTCATAGCGGAATAGCCCCGGTCGTAAAATCATACTTTCTCTACCATGAAATAAAAAATGTAGACTATGCTATCTATATCAATGATGTATTGGCAGGACAATCTCACGAAAATACTGGTATTCCGGGGCCCTATAAGCTAAATCCGTATATAACTTCATCGGGCAAGCAATTTGTAAAAATGATCATATCTGCCAACAGTCGAGAAAAAGAGATTACCCCAGAAATATTAAGAGAAATAGGTAAGAACGCAGGTATATATTTACTTCTAAATAAAGATTTTGAACATATAAGGGAACTCAAAAAACTGCAATTTCCACACATTGATAAGCCTGTTCCTTCCTATGAATATAGATGGGAATTTGAAGCGGAGTAGTCTTAGTTTTATGTTAGGTTTATATTACTATTTGATTGATCAGTAGAAAGTTATCATCGTCAAAACATACTATTTTGATCTGCTTAAGTGTTGTATCGGCCATCAGAAACGGTGTAATGACACCATTCCACACTGGTCCAACTGTATGAATTACATATTTAGCGGCTAGCTTGCCTGCAGTTGTGATGACGGCTTCACCTACCTTGCAGCCTCCTTGTTTAGCCACAATGTTACGGCATCCTTCCAGAATTTCCGGCCCACCGCAGCGATGAATAGTAACTACGGTTATTTTGTTGTTACTACGTGACGTTGGATTGATCTTAACTCAAATATATGAAAAAATAATTAGCAGGTTTAATTGGGGTATCGCAGGATAGCCGTTGTATTCAATGCCTCGCTTTAAAAAAATGAAAATAATATTGCGTAGTTACATAACTACATTTATATTTGTAGTCAAATAGCTACATAATAAAGAACGGTCAGTAAAAGAGCTGCTTTATTTTGGGTGGCAAGGATAATACCGGGTGTTGAAGATAGGAGAGGTGGCTAGGAATGTAAAGTAATTAACAGGATAATAAATAAATCAACGCATTATGAAAAGAAATCGGATAATTTATTGGATAGCAACCATATGGTTGGCTGTAGGGTTATTGTCAACTGCTATCATACAGATTTTTAAAATTCAAACAGAAGGAGCAGGTGGGATACAAAATATAGACCATTTGGGATATCCGAGTTATATACTTCCTTTACTAGGAATCTGGAAACTATTAGCTGTGGTTGCCTTGCTTTGGCCCAAAAGACCACTTTGGAAAGAATGGGCATATGCGGGTATTTTCTTTACGGCTACTGGTGCCTTGTATTCGCATATTGCATCGGGAGATTCTTTCGCTTTAATGGCTCCGGCACTATTATACATTATTCTAATTGCTACTTCTTGGTATTTCAGACCAGCCGATAGGAAATTCGATTAGAAATTGTGTTGAAATCTGTGATGAATTTAATGCGTTACCCGAAAATATGTACTGGGTGAAAAATCCATCAGGGATAGTATTTAATTTGCTTTAACCTTTACTCTTCAGGTGAAATATAGTGATCTCCGGTAGTATCCCAACTCGGCTTGGATAATCTAGATAACCGAAGTCAACATTTACGTACAGTGCCTGATGCTTTTCACGGTACAGGCCTGCCCATTCGCGGTAAGCATATTTGACCGGACTCCACTGATAATTCGGGTTGTTATAGCCGAATTGTCCCCCATGCGTATGCCCGCTGAAAGTGACGTCGATTGTGGGATATTTGGGTAGGATCTCTGCGCGCCAATGGGAGGGATCGTGTGAAAGCATCAAATTGATAGGCGAGGATTTATCTACTTTAGACATGGCCAGATCGATATTCCCATAATGATAAGTCGCGCTATTTCGATAGGTCGATAACACTGTAGCAAGGTTACTGTCGTGAATTGTGGGGTTTCCAACATTTTTGACAGTTCCTCAGGAGGCTTGCTATCAAAAATAAATGCATTAAGTGCTGTTGGTGGAGCCTGTATTTTTTCAAAATATTTTTTGCGCAATCGTGTTAAGCCAGTATGTTCTTTATGAGCATACGCAACGATCGGGTTAAATAGTGCATTTTGCTGTTCGGTCGTTAAGGTCGAATCCGTTATTTTACTTCCTATTTCAGTAATAAACTTCAAAAATTCCTTTTGCGTCTTTTCCTTTTGATTCCTCAGTTGGCGATCAAAACTCTGTCCTGTACAAGTGAGTGCCATTAATACGAAAAGTACATTTGACAGCGCTATTTTTGAATATATCATGTGCTGATAGATTTTATCTCAATGTTAGTATGCAAAGATCGTCCTTTTACTTAACATGCATATCATCTAAAATGTTTATGCTAAAGTTAGCTTAGATAACGAAGGAATATTAATTTATTACAAACGATCTTTGGTTAGAAGCTGTTTGGTTTTTAGAGACATTTGGATTGGGCAATTCCAATCCATTCGTACCGGGTCAGGGAAATTTAAACCATTATGGACAATAAAAATAAGGAACAAATGACGACAGCATATTTGCAAATTGTGTTAAAAATGAATTCTTCCAATAGGGGGGAATTGACAAGTACATATAATAAGTTCAAAGATTTATTTCGAGAACAAATAAAAGGAGCGAAAACACAGGAGCTACTCTTCAGTGATGAGGATATACAGCTCTTATATGGCTTTGATACTTATGAAGATGCTGAGGCCTTTTTGTCAACAGAATTATACAATAATATCATCCTCGTTGCACTAAAGCCACTAATAAGCAATAATCCTGAGATTAAAATATACCATGTGGCATAAAGATAGCGTAGGCAATGCCTTCATATGTAGATGACCTTATATTAATATATAATGAAAATAGAGTTTCCAGAATTGTTACTGCGCGAAGTCGCTCAAAATCTCAAAGATGCTAAAGATCGTATTGCCGTTGCTGAAAGTGTGACAGCGGGATTGTTGCAGTTAGCCTGTTCACAGATGGAGGGAGCAATGGAAGTTTTCGCTGGGGGAGTGACCACCTATACGATCAATGCTAAGATAAAAATACTAAAGGTAGATGCAAAGGAAGCCGAAAGATGCGACTGCGTATCTCCGAAAATTACCGAAGAAATTGCACTTGCAGTAAGCAACCTGTTTGGTACAACATGGGCTATTGCCACAACCGGATATGCAACAGCCGTGCCCGAATCAGCTGGTAAATTGTTCGCCTATATTTCAATTGCTGAAAAGGACAAGATTATATCTACCGAAAAAATTGAACTTCAATCGAGCGTCAAAATGGAAGAAGCGCAGGCCATTTATACCATAAAGGCATTCGAAACTTTAAATAGGCTATTACGACTAAATAGGGTGAGTAAAAAGTCAAGCCAATCCGTTTGAGAATTGATTATCCGAAAGGCTGTTGAATTGGATGGGATGTACATAAAATAGTAAAAAGGAAGGGCTGTCCACGTTAATCACTGCCCTGAAAAGTTAGACTCCTCGGACAGCCCTTAAACTTTATGCTTCTCTTTTCAAATCAAAAGAGAGGTATTTTTCATAATCAATTAAAGATCTCACCGGTGTTGTTACTCCATTTAGAAGTTCGATATACATTTTTGCTACGTTTTTCCATACAGTTTGTTCTCCGTAGCTGCGTGCTTTGAAACGATGCCAAGCGAGTAGTCGATGGGAGGTATACAATAATTTGATGTTGCCACGCATGGATTCTATGTCGTTAAACGGAGTGAGAATGCCACGATCATCTTTCAATAGATCTTTGGCATGCCAGTAAGGAGTGGAGATAACTGCAGCTCCCGCGCCTACTGCAAAAGATAAGGTTCCACTGCTTATTTGTTGTTCGTGAGGGTATGGGGATAAGTATATATCGCATGCCGTCAGATACTCTTTAAGTTCTTCATCCGTTAAGAATTTATCAATAAAAACAACTTTATCCTGTAAACCTAGTTGATCAACTAAATTTTGAAGTTCGAATCGGTAAGATTCACCTTCATGGGCAAGCACATTGGGGTGTGTTTTTCCAACAATCAAGTATTTGAATCCAGGAAGATCGATACCCGACAGGGATTTTATGGCATATTCAAGCCCTTTACTTCTTCCGATTAAACCAAAAGTCATCATCACAAAGTTTTGCTGTAAATTCAACCTGTACTTGGCTAACCCCTGATTATAGTCAAACTGCGGCACGCCATGCGGTATAACTTTAATTTTATCCGTAAGAGCCGAATCAAATTGCTCCTTTAACAATTCTACTCCTTTTGGCGATAAGCTGACAACCACCTGAGATTTTTCCAGAAGTAATTCCATAATTTCTTTCTGCTGCAATGAAGGGGTTTGCAGAATAGTATGAAATACGGTTAATAATGGTATAGTAAGATTGTTGGCGATTTGTGTGATGAAAATACCGTCGGCACCACCAAATATTCCAAATTCATGTTGCACAATACAATAATCATATTCCTCATTGATGATACGAGCTGCTTGATGATAACTATCAAGTCGATCCCGAAAGATGACAAAGCGTACAGATTCATTAAAATCCTCTAATCCATGTTTAGATAAAGCGATGATGTCAATTTGTACAGTAGGATCGAATTCCATACCTTGTTTAAGGTCTTTCGTAAAAGTTGCTAACCCACATTCTTGAGGCGGACAAGTACTGATGATTGCTATTTTTTTCATATGATTTAACCCTCCTTTACTGTATTTTGTACTTCTTCAACTGGAAGATCCAAAATGGCCATTAGCAATAAATAGTAGCCTTTTTCCAAACCTATTTTTTTTGCTTTCTTTTCAATATTTTCCATATCCGTACGCTATTTGAGTGTAAATTCTTTTGATGTAATTGAAACAAAATTTATACCTAAAGGATGTTTATGAAGCTTTAACCGTAGTTTTTGAATAGAAATAGCGTAGGGTAGCTAAGGAACTTCCGAAAAATACAGGTTAAATACGTATTTATAGCGTTGGAGAAATGAATTTATAGTCGTATCACTTAAATAGTCATTTAATCCCATACAAATTTCATAAATAAGTGCTGTTTTGCTAAAGATGTTCAATTTTCCTCGCTTAAATTTTTCTTAGCAGTTTCAAACAATAAAGAGGTTCCTTTGGTTGTTTATTTAAGTTAAAAATGAGTTCATGAAAATAGCTACCTATAATATTAATGGTATCAATGCGCGTCTACCAGTCTTGCTTCGCTGGTTGGCCGAAGAATCGCCTGATGTTGTATGCCTCCAGGAGTTGAAATCTCCGCAGGAACGTTTTCCACTGAAAGAAATTAATGCCATCGGATATCATGCCGTTTGGCACGGTCAAAAAAGCTGGAATGGGGTTGCGGTTCTTTCTAAATATGAGATCGAAGAAATCTCTAGAGTGCTTCCAGGTGATGCCGAAGATGTTCAAAGCCGTTATTTGGAGGTTATGATCCAGCAAGTCGCGATTTGCTGTCTTTATCTGCCCAATGGGAACCCATTTCCCGGGCCCAAATTTGAGTATAAATTGACGTGGATTGAGCGCTTAGCTAAGCGGGCCAAAACGTTGCTTAGTATGGATATTCCAGCGATACTCATCGGCGATTTTAACATTATTCCAACTGAAATGGATACCTATAAACCTGAAAAATATGTCGACGATGCATTGTTCAGAAAGGAGGTTAAAGAGGCTTTCAGTCAACTTCTTGAAGCGGGCTGGCAGGATGCGATTCGTCAGCTTTTTCCGGATCAGCAGGTGTATACGTTCTGGGATTACTTTCGTCAGGCTTATAGTCGAAATGCCGGTTTGCGTATAGATCATATCCTATTAAGCCCTTCAATTCAGAATCGTTTGATTGAAGGCGGTATTGATCGCCATGTTCGCGGCTGGGAAAAGAGCAGCGATCATGCCCCTACATGGATTCGGTTACGGAATAGCAGCAACAATGGCTAAAAAGATAAATACCAGTGCTGGATTGTTATTGTATAAATTTGAGGCGCTAGAAATTTATTTTTTCTTAGTACATCCTGGTGGTCCCTATTTTACGAAAAAAGATGAAGGCTCTTGGACAATTCCTAAGGGAGAAATCGATTTGTATGAAGATGAACTTGAAGCAGCCAAAAGGGAATTTATTGAAGAGACAGGCTATCTTCCCAGCGGAAATTTTATTGCGCTACAAGCTATTCAACAGAAAGGAGGAAAAATAGTTAAGTGCTGGGCAATTGAAGGAGATATAGATCCTGCTGATCTGGTAAGCAATACCTTTGAAATGGAATGGCCGCCGAAATCCGGAAAAATGCAAACTTATCCAGAAGTAGATCGCGGAGGTTGGTTTACATTTGCGGAAGCTAGGAAGAAAATAAACGAACGGCAGATTTCTTTTTTGGAGCAATTGATTGCTCATGAGAAATGTTAATTTTTTCAATACCATTTTATTGTGCAAGTGCTACCTAGTAGACCTCATTGCTTTAACTTTCGCTGTATTATCATCCGCTACAAACTTCTGATAAATTGCTGTTTCCATTCCATATAGAGCGATCCTGCCTTCACTATTACTATGAATCCCATACCCATAGGTTTTTGTAAGGGGGGAAGCTCGCAGGCAAGCTTGTCCTCTTGAGAAAAAAACTGCTCTTGCTTCGGGATACTCATCTGGCGTTAGATCCCTTCTTTCCGCATAGACTTGGAAAATAATATCGTCAGATGTATACTGATAAGGTGCAGAGGCGATTAATTCATATTGTCGTTCAGCAACGGTTTTATTGCTTTTTGATGGTGGAATAGTGCCCTTAACTACTTTGGTATCTGCAGCAGCTTCAATCAATGTGTTAAAATAATTGGTCGAATGGATTTTCATAATTTTCATCTTTCTTTAATCAATGGAGCCGTAAGGATAACGACAAAAATAATAGGATATCTTACGATTTGAAAGTGAATCGCAAAATATCCTATGATTTATTGATTATTTTGCTCGTATGTTCTAGAGCGCAGCTTTAATAGCGGCTAAACAATCCGATTGGTATTTCATGATGTTATCTTTATCCGAAGCAGATATTTTTCCATCAGCAAGACTTTTTTCGATCTCGTTTTTAATATCCAACAGTGATTTCTCTTTATCCAACGCTTGATCTGCAGACTCTGCATTGATGCGATCCACCCAAGTTTTACCTAATTTTGTATAAAGCTCCTTGGCTTTATCATTGGAAAGGACAGGGGCTGTCACTGAAGCAATAGCTGCATTAGCCGCCGCTTTATCGGAATAAACAACAGCTTCTGCATCTTTCGTCGCAGCATCTTCGGAAGTTTTCATTGCCTCTTCATTGGCGTCGGCTGCTTTTTCCTCCGCATGCTCCATCTTCTCAGCCGCCTTTTCCTGCGGTGTTTGATTATTACACGAAACTAAAATCGCTGCGGTAGCTAGTGAAGCAAGTAATGTTTTGTTTGAAATCATAATATTTATTTATTTAGTGATAATGTTTAAATAACAAGATTTATTTGTAAATAGTTTTAATTTTTATTTTTTTATAGTTTAATATATGCCGTGTATTAATGATATATTGCTAACTGCTTTTGCATGGTCTTTCGAATAAAATGAATGCGTGTTTTAATAGTGCCTTCAGGCATCTGCATGTATTCGGCGATTTCATGATATTTATAACCTTCTAGGAACATGTTGAAAATTTCATAATTATCTTCGGAAAGCTGACGCAATGCTTTTTGGATATCATCCTGGATAAATTTGCTGCTGCTTAAATTTGTTGAAACAGAATCCGCACTGGCTAAAGCTGCATACTCATGGTGATAGTTCTCAGTACGTTTTGTTTTTCTGTAATGGTTAATATAAATGTTGCGCATAATCACATACAACCATGAGCCCACCTTAGGATTATGTATAAGCTTTTCGATGGATTTTAATGCATTAACCATGGTGTCCTGTATAAGATCATTTTTAATCTCCGGATCTGAAGTAAATTGCGAAGCGAAATTTTTGAGTAGGCTTCTTTTTTCTTTAAAAAATGAGTTTATCTCGATGTGCTGCATGTTGTTATTTTCTAAATGTTACGGCGATTATAGAACAACAACAGTGCAGATTTTAGTCAAAATGCTTCGTGTTGGAACGCTGAAACGATCTTTAGGTAAATATTACGGAAGATGTAATTTATACTTAATATTGGTCATGACTGTTCATTATCAGCATGTTAGAATCACTGTGTGAGTCGCGCCAACATAATCAGCTAAGGATTTAAAACCGTATTAAATTTTTGCGATTGGAATTTTCTCGATAATGCCCCAAAGTACACGTTATTTATACGCTTATCTCAGGTATTTCATTAAAAAACGAAGCCATCACTTGTTATACTAATGTGCGTTCATGAAGGGAGCGCGTACTGTTAGATTCCTAATCTGTGTAAAAAGCTGGAGAATCTCTATGTTTGGGGCTACATAGGCATCAACAAACCGTTGACATCGCTTCGCTTCTTTTAGCTGAGTTTGATCCACAAGAACAATAACGATCAGGTTTGGATAGCGATTATTTAGAAGCGAAAAGAAAAGGGCGGTATCTTTAAATACCAAACGATAATCGAGCAGCAGCAATTCAGGCTTTTCATGAATGAGAGAATTGCTGCTAATAGATTCAAGAGATGCTGCTTCCAGGACAACCCTTGCGGGACTTAGTACATGTTCAGAAAAGAGGATGCGATAGGCAAACAACTGCTTTCTTAAACTCGTAATAATACCGATATTGATTTTTTTCATAACGAACGATATTGTTATTGTTTACAAGCCTGCAGTATCTATATTTCATTGCTCCTTTATTGGGGTGTAGTTGAAATAATATTTGCGGAATGGCATTTTAAACTTGCGCCAAAACTCCTTTCCGCCTTCTCAATTTCTTTTTCACTCACAATTTTTCGAAGCGACTGACTTGAAAATCGGTTTTTGTTCTTGGTATAACAAATTTCAATTCCCTCTGAAATACAATAATCTCTGCCTGAAAAATCAACCATCTTATAGTCTTCCCCTATAAAGAATTTGTGGACAGGTAGTGACTGAAGCATATCTGTAATGTCGTGATCCGATTCAAAAGGGATGATTTCATCAACAAACTGACAGCCTTCCAATTTGATGAATCTTTCGACCATGGTCTGAGCCGTGTCATGGCCATCAGCTTCCTGTACATTTGAATCGGTTTTAAGTCCCACAATGAGATAATCACACTGACTCTTCGCTTCCTGTAGCGCAACGATATGGCCTACATGCAACATGTCAAATACGCCGAAAATAATACCTATAATCATATTTTTACTATTAGTTTATGCGTTTATGCGCTTTAACGCGTAATTAGCCCCATCGTTTATACTGACCACGGCGCCCTTACTAGTGTTTTCCTTCGATGCAATTATTCTCCGCAAAGACGAACTCGAGAACCTGTTTTCCCGTCTATTGAAATAAAGTCGTATCCCTTTTTCTTCGCAATACTGTCTGCCTGTAAATGCCTTATCCATATATTCATCACCCAAAATGCGAACATGTATTTTGTATGAACGTAAAACATCTTCGAGGTCCTGCTCAGTAGCGTAAGGGATAATCATATCCACATGTTTACATGCCTTTAATTGCATATAGCGTTCAAATACCGATTGTGTCGGCTTGTTTTTTTCTGGACGATCCAGCGTTGGATCTGTCTGCAGACCGCAAATCAGAAAGTCGCACTGTTCTTTGGCATCTTCGAGCATCTTAATGTGACCTGCATGAAGCAGATCAAAAGCGGAAAACGTAATTCCTATTTTTTTCATATTATAATAATTTAAACTGCAATTATTGAAGAAGTACAGGTAGAACGCAGCTCAGAAAGATTCGTTTTAATTTTAAATTATTTTTTTGCCTTATTATTTTCAACCCCCTTCCATCTCATTTCAACTTCCCTTTTTTGAAAAACGATTGAACTAAAATGGCTGGCTGGCGTTCTGAACTAAAATGAAATCCAGCACTATGCAGACGAATAGAAATGTATCCATTAATAAGCCAAATACAACCTACAGAATTCAATTTCATAAAGCGTTTAACTTTGCTGATTTTAAAGCCATAATTCCTTACCTGCTTAATCTAGGTATAGATACGATTTATGCTGCACCTATTTTACAATCAACGCCGGGGAGTGTCCATGGCTATGACGGTGTTAATATGCATCAGATAAATCCAGAATTAGGTACACTCGACGAGCTCAGGGCTATTAAGAAACAATTAAGAGAATCCAATATCAAATGGATTCAGGATATCGTTCCAAATCACATGGCATTTCATCCAGCGAACGAATGGCTCATGGATTTGCTGGAATTTGGACAGTCATCAACATTTAGCCGTTTTTTTGATACCTGCTATAGTTCGAATTTATTTGAGCAGGGAAAATTAATGGTACCTATATTAGCAAAGACTTTGGATGAAGCAATATCAGACAATGAAATTACAGTCGTTTTTTCCGATGATAGTCTTCGACTTTCTTATCAAGGAAATGTTTATCCAATTTCACCAGAATCCTATGGCTTTATATTGGGCGATTATTTACGGAACACACAAGCCGATTTTAGCGGCCTTTTGGTTCAGATAAATACCGCTCAAGCCAATGGAGATAACGAAGAGTGGAAGCAGTTGCGAATACACATCTTTAAAGGTCTCTCAGGCGAGATACTTACGTCTACGCTGCAACGCTTTAATGCGGATCCCGATCGTATTCTTGAATTGGTAACTAGTCAGAATTATGAGCTTTCTCCTTGGTGGCATACACATAAACGAATAAATTATAGACGTTTTTTTACGGTCAACGAACTAATTTGTTTAAATGTGCAGGACGAAGAAGTATTCAAGCAGTCTCATGAGCTAATCAAAACACTCGTTGACGAGGGGCTGATTGATGGACTCCGCATTGATCATATCGATGGACTTTATAATCCCACAGCCTACCTCTACAATTTGAGAAAATATATCGGTCCAAAAACGTATATCGTCGCTGAAAAGATACTGGAGAAAGGAGAGAAGCTCCCGATCGACTGGCCTATACAGGGAACAACGGGCTATGATTTTTTATCAGTTTGTAATAATGTATGTTCCTGCCAGTCGGGAAAGAAAATATTGAATAACTATTATCGCAAAGTTACTGGCGAAAACTTATCAATTAAAAAAGATCAATATGCAAAAAAATGTAAGATTCTTACAGATCAGATGCAGGGAGAGCTCGACAATCTTGCCAAATCGTTAGCATCACTTCTGGGTGTTGTTGACCAAGAGAAGCGGGATGCGCTAAAGGACATTTTAAAGTCCTTTATTGCACTTTTTCCGGTCTATCGGCTTTATGATGATTGCTTTCCATTGTCAATAAGGAACTTCGAACTTGTGTCTTCACTTTTTGAAAAGTTGATGAAGAACCCCGAGCTCGACCAAGAGCTGGTCGATCAATTTCGAAATCAGTTTCAGCAAGCGCAGGTAGCTTATCAATCGCCGAACCAAACTGCTTTAGCCGATTTCTTTCTCCGCTGCATGCAATTGACTGGGCCAGTAATGGCAAAAGGGGTAGAAGATACCTTGATGTACACCTACAACCGGTTTATTGGAAATAATGAAGTGGGTGACCATCCACAGAATTTAGGGCTTAGTATCAAGCAATTTCACCGATTTATGCAGGATCGGCAAAAAGATTGGCCACTGTCAATCAACGCCAGTTCAACACACGACACCAAGCGAGGGGAGGATTCACGGAGCTGCCTTTTGGTCCTAACTGCTATGGCGCAAAAGTGGGTAAAACAACTGCGCATTTGGCAGGATGTGGTCTGGAATGAATATCGAAAGGACCTTCCGCACCCAAATGATGAATATTTCATCTATCAGTCTTTGGTCTCCTCTTATCCAATGGAGAAACAGGATGCGAAGGCATGTGCAGCATTTGAAAAACGTTTCTTGGACTACTTGGTGAAATACCTTCGCGAAGGTAAAGAACGCTCAAGCTGGGAGAATCCAAATTTAGTTTATGAAGCTTCAGTTCGGGACTTCGCTTCTTTTTTGCTGGACAAAGACCGTCCTTTTTTTACGAGCTTTTATCAATTTATTGAGGCAGTCGCTGATTATGGAATATTGAATTCACTTATTCAGCAAATTTTAAAGTTTACTTGTCCTGGTATACCCGATATCTATCAGGGATCAGAACTTTGGAACTATAGCTTTGTTGATCCCGACAACCGACGACCTATAGCTTATGAATTAAGTAAAAGTCTCCTCGACACGATCGAAGAGACAGCCAAAGAAGAGCGAATTCCATTTTTATGGCGAAATAGACACGATGGAAGAATAAAGCTTTGGTTGATAAAGGAATTGGTGAAACTGAGAAAGGACGATCATACACTTGCACCGGATAGCAGCTATATTCCACTGAAGGTGACTGGTCGATATAGGAAACATATATTGGCCTTCGCACGTAGGTCAGGGGATGAGTGGTTAGTGGTGATTTTACCGCTACATCTTGCCGCTATTGGTAAAATCTCAAAATTTGTGCCCTGTTCATTTGATTGGTCCGATACAAAAGTTCATCTCTTAACTCATCGTTCTGTGACTTGGCAGCATGTTTTGATGGATAGCAGTGGCGAAGGCACAGAAATTCCTATCCATGCTATTTTTAAGGATCTTCCCATGGCGATCTTAAAATATAAAGATTCCACTCAGAAAAGGAGTTCCGGTATATTGTTTCATATAAGCTCATTACCGTCACCTTATGGGATCGGAGATCTCGGGAATGAAGCTCGCCGTTTTGTTAAACAGCTCCAACGTGGTGGCCAAAGCTGGTGGCAGATCCTTCCATTGGGGCCTACAGACTTAGCACAATGTTATTCGCCTTATAGCACGCTAAGTAGCAGGGCTGGAAATCCCTTACTCATCGATTTAAAGGAATTATTAAAATTTGGCTTGCTGAATAAGGATGAATTAAAGACCTTGAAAATGAAGGGCTTGCAAACAATAGATTTCGCGGAAATAAACAGCTCAAAATATCGGCTCCTTGAAAAGGCATTCCATCGTCTTCCAGCGCAGCCTACGCATGAATTTACCGAGTTTGTAGACCGCGAATCTTCCTGGCTTGATGATTATGCACTCTTCAAAGTTTTGAAAAATAGACATGACGATCGTCCATGGTATCAATGGCCAGCGCTTTATAAGCTTCGCGATAGCGCAGCGCTGGAAGATTTCGCCACTCGATTTGCAGATGAATTGCAACAGGAAAAATGGTTTCAGTTCCTATTTTTTAGGCAATGGAGTGCGTTAAGAAACTATGCGCGTGATTATGGGATTAGGTTTATAGGCGATATCCCATTTTATGTTGCCTATGATTCTGCCGATGTGTGGGTCAATCCGCAGTACTTTTCATTAAAAGCAGACGGTACTATAAATCATGTTGCGGGGGTACCACCCGATTACTTCAACGCCGACGGCCAATTATGGGGTATGCCAACCTATAATTGGATCTCACTTCAAAAAGATGGTTATCAATGGTGGGTGGAACGTTTGTCACATAACTGTACGCTATTTGATACGTTACGGCTTGACCATTTCCGAGCATTTTCTTCCTATTGGGAAGTGCCCCATGAAGAAACTTCCGCAAAAAATGGAAGCTGGGTTGTAGGGCCTGGGTCGGATTTTTTTGATCATGTGAAAACTTCGTTGGATCATATGCCTTTTATCGCCGAAGATCTTGGTGACATAGACGCTAAGGTATATCAGCTACGTAATGAATATAATTTTCCGGGAATGGCCGTATTACAATTTGCTTTTGGCAACGATATGCCCCGTTCACCTCATATCCCGCATCAATATAACCGCAATACTGTCGCCTATACGGGCACCCACGACAATAATACTTCGCTGTCTTGGTTTAATCAAGATCTCGATGGAGCGGGCAAAGAAAGGATCAATAATTACTATGGGCAAATCGTTGAAAATACAAATCTAAATGATGTCCTCATACGTTCACTCTACGCATCCGTTGCAGACAGCGTCATTATCGCGATGCAAGATATCCTGAATCTTGATGGATCTTGCCGCATGAACCGTCCCGCCAGCACAGCTGGCAATTGGGTATGGCGTATGCAAAAAGGGGCATTTGCAGCAAACCACCAGGAAAAATTAGCTTACTACACGAAATTATACAACCGTTAAACATACAGATGGAAACAAAAATTTATACCGGAAGCCCTTATCCATTAGGAGCTACTTACGATGGGGAAGGGGTTAACTTTGCCCTTTTCTCCGAACATGCTGAGGCTGTTGAACTTTGCCTCTATACTAGTTCCGATGAGGAGGAAGTCGCAAAATTTAAAATAACCGAGAAGACGCACCAAGTGTGGCATATCTATCTCTCGGGAATTAAGCCAGGACAACGCTACGGCTATCGGGTACATGGTCCGCACGATCCATCGCAGGGACACCGTTTTAACCCCCATAAATTGTTGATTGATCCGTATGCAAAAGCAATATCAGGTACTGTACAATGGGATGATGCTTTATTCGCGTACACTATAGGGGAGGACGATATGAGCTTCGATACAACGGACAGCGCTCCTTTTGTCCCCAAAGCTGTTGTTATTGATAACAAATTTGATTGGGGGAACGACAGTCCGCCGCGGGTACCGATGCATCAGAGTGTGATTTATGAAACCCACGTAAAAGGTTTTACAGCGACACATCCTGACATTCCCCAAGAAATAAGAGGAACCTATGCTGCTTTGGCACATCCTGTTGCTATAAATTACCTGAAAGAACTGGGTATTACTGCAGTCGAATTGTTGCCGATCCATCATTTTTTGACTGACCGTCATTTAAAGGACAAAGGACTCACTAACTATTGGGGATACAATAGCATCGGTTTTTTTGCTCCCGATGTGCGCTATTCCGCTTCAGGTACACATGGTGAGCAGGTTATGGAATTTAAAAAAATGGTCAAGGCCTTACATGATGCCGGTATCGAAGTGATCCTCGATGTTGTCTACAACCATACCGGCGAAGGTAACGAAATGGGGCCAACACTGTCTTTTAGAGGGATTGATAATGCTTCTTATTATCGCTTGGCGGAAGATCCACGGTATTATATGGATTTTACCGGAACTGGCAATACCTTAAATACACGTCAACCCAATGTATTACGTCTGATTATGGACAGTCTGCGCTATTGGGTTGAGGAAATGCATGTTGACGGGTTCCGCTTTGATTTGGCATCAGCATTGGCACGGGAGTTACACGAGGTCGATAAATTAAGTTCATTCTTTGACGTTATTCATCAAGATCCGGTGATTTCACAGGTTAAACTCATTGCGGAACCTTGGGATATCGGAGAAGGCGGCTACCAAGTTGGCGAATTTCCTGCCGGCTGGGCAGAATGGAATGGAAAATACCGTGATTGTATCCGAGATTATTGGATCGGGGCAGATAGCATGATTGCTGAATTTGCCAATCGCCTTACAGGATCCTCCGATTTATATAGGGGAGATAATCGAACACCCTCCGCCAGCATTAATTTTATTACTGCACACGATGGATTTACACTTCATGACCTTGTATCGTATAACGATAAGCACAACGAAGCCAATGGCGAGGATAATCAAGATGGTGAAAGTCACAATCGCTCCTGGAACTGCGGGGTCGAAGGACCTACAGAGGATGCTACAGTTAATAGCCTAAGACAAAAACAAAAACGAAATATGCTGGTGACCTTGTTCCTGTCGCAAGGTGTGCCTATGCTCGTCGCTGGCGATGAACTGGGCAGAACACAGCAAGGCAACAATAATGCGTATTGCCAGGACAATGAGATCTCTTGGCTGGACTGGACCAGCGTGGATGGAACTTTATTGGATTTTACTAAAAAATTAATTCATTTTCGCCGTGAACATCCTGTATTCTGCCGTCGTAAATGGTTTCAAGGTATACCCATTCGTGGTACGGGTGTCGAGGATATCGTATGGTTTCTCCCAGACGCATCTGAGATGGATGATCATCATTGGCAGGAGGATTATGCCCGTTCCCTTGCTGTATTTCTCAATGGTCAGGGAATTCGATCAGTAGACACCGCTGGTAATAAAATAGTGGATGCCAATTTTTACCTTTTATTTAATGCCCATTGGGAAGATGTCGCCTATAAACTCCCTAGTGAAATCTATGGGGCTTCCTGGAATAAGATCATAGATACGAATAGCGATAGGATAGGTGATTTTGGGGAGTTTCCAGCTGGGGATACGGTTTTAGTTCCCTCGCGCTCGATTCTTTTATTTCAATCACAATAGAGCGACCACTGGATTATGAGCAAAACAGGAATTAGACAATTAGGAGTTCAATACAATGGTGCGCTATGGGAGATTCGCGTATGGGCGCCAAATGCAAAGAATGTCTATTGCATGCTTTATAATATGGGTGTCGAAATACCGCTAGAGCAGCAAGCCTACGGTTATTGGTATGCCGAAAGTGATCTAATCCGTGCGGGCGATTTGTATAGAATACGGGTAGACGACAACGAATTTCCTGATCCGCTTTCTCGTTCACAACCGGAAGGTGTTCATGGACCGTCTCAAGCTGTAGACCTCGCTTTTTCATGGACCGATCAAGACTATCAGCCGCCGCAACAATCAGATTTTATCATCTATGAGCTTCATGTCGGTACATTCTCGTCGTCCCATGACTTTGATGGAGTTATCAAAAAGATTCCTTATCTGAAAAATTTGGGAATAACTGCTATCGAAATCATGCCGATCGCTCAATTTCCCGGAGAGAGAAATTGGGGTTATGATGGCGTATTTCCATTCGCGGTACAGCATTCTTATGGTGGCGCTTCCGAATTGCAACGGCTAGTTAATGCCTGTCATGAGGCTGGTATAGCTGTAATTCTCGATGTGGTCTATAATCATGTGGGCCCCGAAGGAAACTATTTTGCGCAGTATGGTCCTTATTTCACTGAGAAATATCGAACGCCCTGGGGCGATGCACTCAATTATGACGACCGTTTCTGTCACGGACAGCGGGATTTGGTAGTCAACAATGTACGGATGTGGTTTGAAGACTTTCACATTGATGCGCTGCGCATGGATGCAGTACATGCGATCAAGGATTTCAGTCCAATTCACATCCTTCAGGAAATCCGTGCGGAAACGGATAATGTGATCGCTAAAACAGGGAAAAATCGATATCTCTTTGTTGAGTGCGATCTTAACGACAGAAGATTTTTAGACCCCTTGGCAAAAAATGGTTTTGCGATGGATGCGCAGTGGCTAGATGAGTTTCACCATGCCTTACGCGTAGCCGTAGGCGAACCAAAAAAGGGCTATTATCGGGAGTTTAATGGCGTTGAAGATCTGGCAAAAGCCTACGAGAAGGCCTATGTTTTTGATGGGAACTATTCTTTCCATCGCGAGAAATTTTTTGGAACAGATACGGCGGGTATTCCGGGCGATCGCTTCATTGTTTTCAGTCAGAATCATGATCAGGTCGGCAATAGGATGCTGGGTGATCGTGCGGCCTCGCTTTACGCCAGAGAAATAACACGTCTTATGACTTTTGCTGTATTCATGTCGCCCTATCTTCCGCTACTATTTATGGGCGAAGAATGGGGGACAGTGCGACCTTTTCCGTATTTTATCAGTCACAGTGATCCAGAGCTGGTAGAGCTGGTGCGGGAGGGCCGCAAGCGGGAGTTTGAAGATTTTCTCACAGATCACGAGGTTCCCGATCCACAGGATGAAACAATATTTAGGCAAGCTGTGTTGGATTGGGACGAATTGAACAGGCAACCATATCAGCAACAGTTGTCCTATTATAAATCGTTGATCGCATTTCGGAAAAGCAATCCGTTGTTAAAAAATATGCAACGAAGTGATATCAGGACTGAGTGCCTCTGTGATAAGAAGGTACTTAGTATCTATGTGGAACAAAAGGAGAGGCAAATGATTATCCTGATGAACTTTTCAGCTCATTTACAACATGTCAATCTACCAGCAGCTGTGCAATGGACCTTGTCATTTGATACCAGTGTACCGGACGCCGACCTTTTGGCAGAGACTGACGCTGTTGCAGTGCAGGACTGTTCCTTATTACCATGGTCAGGGTATGCTTACACTTCGAAATAGATCGTTTTGGAAAGATTTAAGTGAGTTGATCTTCAGGAATGAAAGCTATTAAAAGATAAAAACAAATTATTCAAACAACTTCGTTAAAAGTATTGTTCCTTATTTAAATACGGCTTGTCCAGTCGTGAAGAAAGTTTTAAAAGCTAGGTCCTTTCCAACCTAGCTTTTTTATTTTTAAAAGGAACAATTGCTTATGGTTTTGAATACCAGTGGTTTGAAAGATCAGCTATTCAGAATAAATTTTAAACAAACGTTTGATCTGTTATTCGTCGCAATTTTTTTTTATCTTAGCCTAAGATATGACATGTTTGAAGAGGGGTGCTAGATTTATAATGTATGGCAAATTATCTCTTTCGAGAATTTCCTATTATTAGCGAATTAAATGATTAAAAACTAGCAAACTATGCGTCAACTGGAGTGTCACGAAGAGAAAATCCACCTATGCGGTAAGATCCAGTCTTTCGGTTTCCTTTGTATTTTTGATGAGAGCGGATGTATTGCCGCAAGTGAAAACTTAACTATCGTTCTTGATATTCCCATGAAGGAAATCCTCGGACGCTCTATTGCTCAGCTATTACCATTGCTATCGTCCGAAAAGGAGTTGAATCTTAAAGAGATTGAAACGCAAATTAGAGGAGAGATCTTTACACGTTTTGTGGAGCGTATCCGCATTAAAAATGTAGACTATTACCTGAGTATTTACCAGTACGACGAGCGGACATACCTTGAAATAGAAATCTGTAATGAAAATCATTTAAAAGCGACGCGATTATTTTATTATGCGAAGTACCTTGAAGAACGTCATGGCAATGCTTGGCAATCATTGACTGTACTGATCCGTCAGATTATTGGTTTTGACCGAGTTATGGTATACCGTTTCGAGGAGGACAATAGCGGACAGGTCATTGCAGAGTCCATCGCAGATGGAATGACCCCATTGATGGGGTACCGGTATCCGGAATTTGATATTCCGGCACAAGCACGAGAACTCTATGTGAAGTTTCTTGCGCGCCACGTAGCTGATGTTGATGGTCCGACTATTGCTATACAGGGTTTGGAGGCTGCTGAGGTAGACTTGACACGCTGTAGCCTCAGAGCATTATCTCCAGTACATTTACAATATCTTAAAAACGCAGGAGCACGGGCCAGTGCCAGTTTTTCTATCGTTATCGAAGGAAAACTTTGGGGCTTGGTGGCGTGCCAGAATAGCGAGCCTTTGAATGTTGATCTCGCCCAACGTCATTTATGCGCTTTTTTAACGCAATACGCTATAAACTACTATCTTTCAGAACATCAAAAAGAAAACCTGGTAGCACAAACCATTATGGGTGTTATGGAACGTGATCTGAAGTCTGAGTTATTAGTTAATAGCGATATTGGAATTGTGCTTGAACGCTTTGCACCACAAATTCTAGAAATTGCGGGCGCAGATGGACTAATGATCAAGCACGACCGGGGTTCTAAAAGTTGGGGCGATGTACCCACTGAATTGCAGTTGCGTGAGATCGATCGCTTTATAGAAGAAGAAGGGCAAAATGATTTATTTTTTACATCAAACTTTGTCTATGGTGACAGTGCCCCCCCGCAACCGGTTATATTGCCTGGCATTTTGCGGATAAATATCCTTCCCAGCAATAAATGGCACATCTATTTATTCCGCAGAGAACATGTTTACGAAGATGTATGGGCTGGAAAACCCGAAAAAATATATCATTACGATCCTGAAAAGAAAGTTGAATTTCCATCTCCACGGACATCTTTTGAAGCTTGGCGTGAAAAGATGAAAGGCAAGTCTATCCAGTGGAAACGTGCCGAGCTTTCTTTTATGGAGAAAGTCGCACAAATAACCCAACAAGCTATTGCCCAGCGCGGCGGAGAGATTGCTCAGCTCAATAAAGAACTTGTCAGGTCCAACAATGCCTTGGATACATTTGGCTATACATTAACCCATGATCTTAAAAATCCACTTTCATCTATAAAGCTTGCTGCCCAGATGATGTTGATGAAAGATGATCTTCCGAAGGATATGTTACGCAAAATGGCACTAAATATTATGGATGCTACCGCGCTGATCACTGAAATGATGGACAAGGTGTATCAGCTAACGCAATCGAATTATGTTGCCTTCAAAACGGAACTGATCGATCCACGGAATAAAATTCTTAACATTCTCGAAAGCTGTAAGCAGCAGTTTGAAAGCGCCCATCTTGAGTTTGTTTTGGGAGAAACTTTGCCGATTTTAGGGGAAAGAACACTGTTATACCAGTTGTTCTTAAATCTGATCAGCAATGCCATAAAATATAGCAGTAAAAAAGATCGCCCGAGAGTCGAGGTATATAGTGAAAAGCAGGGACATTTCGTTAACTACTATATTAAAGACAATGGTATCGGAATGGATATTAAGGATGATAGTAATATATTCGATATTTTTAAACGCTTGCCGAACTCGCAGGGATTTGAAGGTTCGGGAATTGGGCTCTCTATTGTAAAACGCATCGTAGATCGTCTCGAGGCAAAAGTCACCGTCGATAGCGAGCTTAATATAGGTACAACTTTTTGTATAACATTTAAAGTCTGATAGACATATAAAAATTCGATAAACAAAAAAAGGAGCCCTAAAGCTCCTTTTTTTGTTTGAACGTAGCAGCAACCTTTAACAGCGGTAGAGTTGCTATCCGCCGTACCTACTTTAAACAAGGTTCATCCAGTCTATACTTTCCCTTATTAATGGGCCATCCGATCTTCTTGGAGAGAAAATTTAAGAACACTTTTAGAATTAAAACAAACGATTAGTCGATTGGAAAAGTTCCTATATGAAATGGTGAATATTGCCCGTCCAGATGGATATGCAAAAGTTTTAGCTGAATTTTCTTCAAAGTTTATACGACAAACGATGTTTAAACCCAAAAATCGATTATAATGAAAAAAAAAGAATTGAAGACTGAACAAGTTGATCCAGTGGAAAATAAAAAGGTCAACGCCCTAAGACCACATACGGCGGACGCCACAGGACAGCAAATGACCACTGATCAGGGAGTCAAGATCAATGATGACCAAAATTCGCTGCGTGCTGGAGATCGGGGCGCTACGCTTTTGGAAGATTTTATTCTCCGAGAAAAGATCACACATTTTGACCACGAGCGCATTCCCGAACGTGTTGTACACGCAAGAGGTTCGGGCGCGCATGGCGTATTCAAACTATACAAGCCTTTAGCTGAATGGACAAAAGCGGGTTTTCTTAATGATATCGAAACTGAAACCCCAGTGTTTGTGCGTTTCTCTACGGTTGCTGGTTCGAGGGGGTCGACGGATCTTGCCCGCGACGTTCGTGGTTTTGCTGTCAAATTTTATACACAAGAAGGTAATTTCGATCTGGTGGGTAATAATATGCCTGTATTCTTTATTCAGGATGCAATGAAGTTCCCCGATCTTGTTCACGCTGTCAAGCCTGAACCCGACAATGAAATTCCACAAGCGGCTTCTGCCCATGATACATTTTGGGACTTCATTTCTTTAATGCCTGAGTCGACGCACATGATTATGTGGCTGATGAGTGATCGAGCAATACCGCGTAGTTACCGCATGATGGAGGGGTTTGGTGTTCATACTTTTCGGTTGATCAATACCAATGGTGAATCGCACTTTGTTAAGTTTCATTGGAAACCACTGCTTGGTGTCCATTCAGTCGCATGGGATGAAGCTCAAAATATATCCGGTAAAGACCCCGATTTTCATCGAAGGGATCTCTGGGACGCCATTGAAAACGGTGCATTTCCAGAATGGGAACTCGGCATACAGGTCATTCCCGAATCTGACGAATTTAAGTATGACTTCGACCTGCTAGATTCAACGAAGATTGTTCCTGAGGAGTTGGTGCCTGTTCAGCCTATTGGAAAAATGACTTTAAATCGAAATCCCGATAATTTCTTTGCCGAAACGGAGCAGGTTGCCTTTCATATTGGCAATATTGTGCCAGGAATTGATTTTACAAATGATCCGTTGTTGCAAGGGCGATTGTTCTCTTACACAGATACCCAACTTATTCGTTTAGGTGGACCTAATTTTCATGAAATTCCGATTAATAGGCCCATCTGTCCTTCGCACAACAATCAGCGTGACGGATTTATGCGGCAAAGGATTGATCGAGGTAAGACGAGCTATGGACCAAATTCATTGGGGAATAATGATCCTGCGCAGGTAGGCGAGGCAGATGGTGGTTTTAAAAGCTATCAAGAGCGTATTGATGCCAGAAAAGTGCGGGCTAGGAGCGATAGTTTCCGCGACCATTTTAGTCAAGCAAGGCTGTTTTATAATAGTCAGTCTGAGCCGGAAAAAAATCATCTTGTAGATGCGTTCAGTTTTGAGCTGGGTAAAGTGAAGGCCGTTTCGGTAAGGCAGCGCATGATCGGTATACTGTCGCTGGTCGATCAGGGGCTGGCAGCTGAAGTTGCGTTTGCCTTGGGATTACAGGTGCAAAAAGAAGTTGAAAAGCCGATTAATAAAAGCATCCCAGCAGATGCCGATCCTTCCGATTATGAGCCTATTCAAGTCAAGGAGCAATTAAAAAAATCGGCGGCTTTAAGTATGCAAAATACGATAAAAGATACGATCAAGAGTCGAAAGATCGCCGTGCTTGCTGCCGATGGAGTAGATACGAAATCATTTCAGGCCGTGGCAGATGCGATCCGGGCTGCGGGTGGAATTGTCCATGTTATTGCCCCTAAGCTCGGGGAGGTTACGGGCACGGACAACAAGAAGATCCCTGTTGAAGAAAGCTTTTTAACGGGAGCATCGGTGCTGTATGACGCCATATATATACCCGGAGGAAAGGATAGCGTAGCTACACTGCAGTCCAATGCCGATGCTGTCCATTTTCTAAATGAAGCGTTCAAACACTGTAAAGCAATTGCCGCAGATGTCGAGGCAAGTCCGGTTTTGGAAGCGACCTATTTTTTTAGCAAGGTATACCAAGAGTTTTCAGCGGAGACTGTGCTTGATGACGGAATTATAGTTGATCAGGATCCGAAGTCCTTAGTGGATAAATTCATTAAAGCAATTGCCCAACACCGGTTTTGGGAGCGGGAAAAATCGCGCAAAGTGCCTGCGTAGTATCTAAATAATATCCAATGTAGAAATATGCCCCAAAAAGTTTTATACTATTTGGGGCATATTTGTGGACCATCCTATTTAAATAAATACTAATGCTGTAGCAGTGTGAGTGCGGTATCATTTCCCTGTTGCGCGGCGAGGTCTAACACCGACAAGCCACGGGTATCGAGTAGCCTGGTATTTGCACCATTGTCAAGTAGAAGCTTAAGTACTTCATTTCTGCCAAACATGGCTGCAAACATCAGCGCGGTGCCACCGTTCCCATGTTGCAGGTTTAAATTTGCGCCATAACCGATTAATAATTTGGCAATATCATGATAACCTTTAAAAGCAACACCCATCAGGGCTGTGTTTCCACCGTTATCCTGTGCATTTACATCGGCACCAGCTTCCAATAGTAATTGGGCTGCAGCCAGCTTATTGTTATAACAGGCAATGATCAATGGGGTATAGCCTTTGCCATCCCGTGTATTTACATCGGTATTCTGATTGATCAATTCACGTAAGACTTCGAGATTGCCCAGTCGGGCGGCATGAATCATGATTTCTGAGTTTTGTGTCATAGTGGTTCAGTTTATATCGTAAAAAGCGTTAAATGGGATCGGCAAAAATGCTTCCTGGCGTTCCTTTTTAATTTGAACAAAACTGGGAACCGAAACGTTTGCGCTCATTAGATGTTTTGAAAAGCTTAATTAAAATGTCAAGGTATTATTCTTACCTCAGCTACAAATGAAGAACATAAACTTAGCGACAATATCACACTATTCTTTTTGCTATGGATTGAATAGCGAGTCTGTAAATCTTTAAAACAAACAAGAAGCTGTCTCAAATTTAT
>NZ_DLAV01000020.1:0-173170 GCF_002494055.1 Sphingobacterium sp. UBA7038 | reverse complement strand
TAAACGTTTAGGACGCAAGTGGTATTTTATTTAAACTGTTTGTGATCTTGTTCGTATTTTTGCCTTATCCAATAATTGTTTTTCTTTATCACAAAGATACCCTTTACATGTTATGGCCATGATTAAAATTTATCATAATAAAAATTGTAGCAAGAGTTGTAATGCATTGGAAGTGCTACAGCATCAAGCTCTGGATATAGAAGTGCAGGAGTACTTAAATGATGTTCCAACCAGAGACCAGTTGATTGAATTATTGGGGCAACTCAATTTAAAACCTTTGGAACTTATCAGAAAAGGAGAATCTGTTTTTCAGGAAAAATTCCAAAATCTTCATTTGACCGATGAGCAATGGATCGATGCGATGTTAACGTATCCGGTCTTAATTGAGCGACCTATCGTTGTAAAGGATGGTGTAGCCGTAATTGGTCGACCTATTGAAAAAGTTGTAAAGCTCATTCTGGCTAAACAATAAAGTTGGATTGATCCCTGTAACTTCTTTTTTATGAAGCATTTTATGAATATATTGACAGCTTTGTTCGATATTTTTTTTAAACTATTTGTCTGATCTAACTCATACTTATCTTCAGTGATCTGAACAGACTATTATTTGAGCAAATTAAGTTTATTGATGTCAAAGAGGCTATCTATGGTTATGTTTACTTAATCAAGGGCTTGCTGACGTATTCGGATGCAATATGCTGGTCATTTTTTTCTTATCATTTTCAAGGGCAACAAAGGAAAGATCAGACAGTACTCGGATTCTAGCTTTCGACAGTGCTTAGTCAGTGCTTGTTCAGTGATTACTCAGTGCTTGTTCAGTGATCATTCAGTGTAGACTGAATAAACAATGATTGACTACTGTCTAAAAATTGATTTAAAACTGTTATTAGATACAATTTGCTATCAATGTATTTCAGTTTTATCCTTGATGTCTATGACCTACTCTAGTAAATAAGGAAATCATACAGTCTACTTGTATTTAATTGGTTAAAATATTTGAAATTAACAATTGTCATGTTGTTTTCAAATATTGATTGTTAAGCTACAAATATCGCTAAGTTTTGACCTAATATGGGTTGCAGATTTAAGGGGTGAATAATTATGTGCAGATTTACGGTGATCAATGAAAACATGGGGTATGTTTTCACGATTTTACAGATTTAAATACTTCATTAAATATTTTTAGTTTGAAAAGAGTCCTCATTATCCTGTTCATATTGCTGGTTTCATTTTTAATTGCAGCGTTTTTTATAAAAGTCAACAAGAGGGAAACCTTACTCTATAAGATACAGCAGTGGGTTAGCTACGATGCAGCAGAATGGGAAAATTACAAAAAAAATAAGCAGCTATTGGCTTCCGGAGCCACCGAAGTAACGACGACAGAAGTGACGGCTGCCGAAGATGATCTATATCCGGTCGATACGAATCGCATATCGCCGGAATTTAGGGCTTTAGAAATCGAAAAAATTAAAAAGGCAGATTTTGGGCGAATAGTAATAGCAAAGTTACGACCCGATCATGAGGATGCACAAATTGCATTAATTCATCTCACAGATCGTAAATTGACCGATGTGATAATCAATTAGAAGATTAATATTAAAGTTGGAACTTGTTTTGAAAACCCAAAAACAGCAGGTAATTATCGCTGTGTAAGTTGTATGATTTTACTTTACAATCGAGAGAAGAAAGATTGGGTTGAAGCTCCAAACGGCGAGAATTTCTTGAAAAATGCCTATGATTTCTACCAGGCGTCCGAAGGGGATATTTGGCAAGCACGCGAGCTGTCCATGAGAATCCCGTACGATTATGCGCTGGTACCAAAATATAGTAAGTAAGATTTCTTTTAAGTAGTTAATATCAATACCGTTATGTTTAAATTTTTGAAAGAATTATTGAATGCGGCAAAGGAAGGTGTAAATGAAGCCAAAGATGAACTTACTTTGAAAGCCGAAGAGGAAAAAAGGGCGGGAAGTTTAGTATCTGATAACACTGTACTTCTGAATATTCCTTATGAAGAACAGTTTGGTAATGCGCTAGGAGCCGCATTTAGAGTGATTGTTTTTGGGGATTGGTTTACGGTATTCGGAAGTACCGGAGATGATGGTAGTTATCCGATTCACTTATATCAATTTGGTAATTATCCAAGAATTGATCAATATAGAAGTGATTTTATCAAATTGCTAAAGAGAGATTTTGGTATAACGGATAGAGAAACTTGTCTTCAAATGTTGAGTTCATACTTTACGTTACTTGGGATAGAAAAGACAGGGACCGCATTGGAGGGAAAAAACGGCAAAATTGATACATCCATTTGGGATATCTCCAAATCAGGGGTAAATGCCTTTGTTGTTGCTGTAGTGAGTCATATTACGACATCCGCAACGGACGTTGGATATTTAACAAAACCTGTGGCATTAAATGTTCTCAAGAGTTTGTCACTATATGCGAGAAAGCATTTTATTGATTGGTTGCAATTTTCCGATTATTTCCTGGAAGGAGAAGATCAAGTTGGTGTAAACAGTAAAATTGGGAAATCTTACTTGAAAAGGTATATTGGGTATCTTAAAGAAAAGAAAGGAAGTCCTTGGAATAATATCGCATGGTAGAATGGTAATCATTCCGTCTGAGTGTTGTCTCACGTGGCCTTCACATCCACTACATTTTACAGCTTTGGATTTGCTGTATCAATTTGAACAACAAATCGCTCAGAAACAACTCGGTGACCATAGCTATTTCGAAGGATTAGATGCTATCGAGAAAGATGAAGGGGGAATTCCGATGTTCTATCTGACTTGTGGAAGTTAATTTCTTTTTGTGGAATAAATGAATTCTAAAGGCATCATTTTGGTTCTCAGTTGTGTGTTGATCGTTGTCATGTTGATAGAAGTCTATAGGAAAAATGTAGCTAAGAAATATTTATACGGTGTTAAAAAAAGCTATGAAATGAATGATCATTTTGAGACAGATAAATTAAGAAAACTGTCATCACGTCCCTTTTTATTTGGTATAGAAGATAATCTGCTAAGTGACGAAGATTATTTTTTTGATGAAAATTATTTCTACGCTGTCGGTCGAAGAGGCGGGGCAGGTAGATCCTTTAGGTTAGTGGATATCATTGAGCTTCGTAGGACATCGACTCAAATTAATAATCACTATATCTGGCAAGTCGTCGTTCAATTGGATAGTAAGGGACAGTCCATTTTCAGTTTTACGCATAACTATTCCCTCTGGAATAGGAATTTCTATGCTTTTTATCAAAAAATACGGGAACTAAATCCACATGCAATCAAATCAAAATGGAGTTTGTGGAGGATGTAACAAATTCAATTTCAGCGTTTGTTTTGTACAGAAAAAGTTGTCGTAACTAAAACCGTAATCTAATAACTTTTGTTATCCTAAGTAAAAGTTTATGGGCAAATTACGATTATTGATCATGAATGTGTTGGCAATTTTTATTTATGGAGCTTGTCAATTTCCTCAGCGCCCACCACAATCCAGTACAAATGAATCTAATCACAAGGCACAAGAATTACCTTCTAACGTAACCTTTTTTGGTGGTGGAAGATCTAAGGAAATGAATATGGTATCAGGGAAAACAGATACTATTTTCATTTCAGTCCATCAGGCAGATTCGGTTCTTATCAAAATAAAAACTCCCATGGATACAGCCAATGTACGAATTAGTCAGCTTTTTCTGCCCGATGGTTCTTCTGATGGCCCTTTTGGCAAAGAGTTTACCTATAGATTTAAAGATATTGGCCAATATCATATTACTGTGAATGAGAATAAAATGATAGGGAATCATTATTCAGGGCCATATCTAGTGCAAATTGTGCCAATAGTTCAATCTTTCTAGGCTATTCGACATCACCTTTGTATTTAATCGTATTATTTACATAAAGTGCTGATTTTTTAGCATCATATTTATAGTTATCCTTTTGGTAAATGTCGTTTTCAACTTTATCTAGGATGACGGTTTTTTTACTGTCATCAGGTATGAATAATTCTACCTTTGATTTATCCTCGCTAAGGACAACAAAGGCACTAATGACAGCTTTTCCTTCTTCTTTCTCCGTTGGATTTAGGCGTAAGCCAACATTAAAGACCTGGATACATCGTTGTTTGATCTCACTCCAAGTTTGTCCTGCCGCGACCAAACAACCGTGCTCATCCTTGTTGCCGCCGATTGACGGGGTTACTTCTTCCTTGCTTTGATCACCTGCTTCTTTGGATTCATTGTTCTTGGGAGTATTATTACAGGCCGTGAAAGTAACAAGACTCATTGCTATAAATGCTAATTTTCTCATTTAAATCGGTTTTTATATGTTCCATGAGGTTCGTACAATAAATATACCACAGTCATCAGTTTATTCTTTAATCGACCCACTACGTTAAATTTTCCTCCTTTAATTAGCTATAAAGTGTATCTCTACAGTATCGCAGAAAAATGTGTAGCGTAGGTCAATATTGTCATAGGACAAGTCGAATTTCTGTATAGTTTATTAATATTGTGATGTCGTTCAATGTAGCCTTTTATCTCAGTACATTGAACGGAATGATTTTAAACCGGTGTAGATAGATAAAAGGATTCTTATCATTTAAAACATCCTATGAAACATAAAGATCAACCTGTAAAAAAATTGGTTTCGGTTATTTTAGTTGAAAAGCAGCTAGCCGATGTTTGGAAATACTGGAATGATGCTGATGCCATTATGCAATGGAATATTCCATTTGACGATTGGCACTGTCCGGCTGCTGGTATCGATTTTAGGGAAGGAGGGATGTTTAATTTTAGAATGGAGCAAAAAAATAGTCGCGAAGGATTTGATTATGTGGGTGTGTACGATGAGATTATTTGGATGGAGTCTATTGAAAGTAACAGTGGGGGAAGAAAGTGTATTGTGGAATTTCAGGCGATTGACAACAATACAATTATTCGCGAAACTTTCGACCCTGATCCGTTTACAAGTTTGGACCTGCAACAGTCTTTTACCGATGGGGTCTTGTTAAGTTTTAAAAAATTTATAGAAAACAAATCGCTGTAGAAGCGTGTTGCTAATGATAAAAATATAGACCATTTAGTATAAATTATGCGTGAAATAGAATCGAAAAGCGGTTATGCACCTGCTAACGGGATAAAACTTTACTACGAAATATTTGGCACAGGAAAACCTCTCGTTCTTATTCATGGTGGTGGCTCCTCCGGTTTTTCGGATTTTGAGGAGACTGTAAAAAGGTTGCATGATCAGTATCAGTTGATTTTGATAGATCTCCAAAATCATGGAAGATCCGATCATCGATCCTCAGCTGAAACATTCGAGCAGGATGCCAAAGATATTTTGGCTGTTCTAGATTTTCTTTCCATCGGAAAAGCTTCGTTTTTTGGCTTTAGTAATGGAGCGACAACCCTTTTGAAATTTGCGACGATGTATCCAGACAAGGTCGAAAAGCTGATAGCAGCATCTGGAAATACCAAAAGAGAGGGGCTTCTGGATGGTTTTTTTGAAAGTATGGAAGCGTCAACTATTAACGATATGCCGCCATTTCTGAAAGAGAATTTTATGAAGCTGAACCCAGATCCAGAGAAGTTTAGAAATATGTATGAAAAAGACAGCCAGCGCATGATACACTTTCAGGATTTTGACGCCGAATCCTTAACGCGTTTGACCTGCCCCGTATTTTTGCTAGGCGGAGACCAAGATGTTGTGAAAACGACACATTTAGCTGCTATGCAACAGCAGATTCCTGCTGCACGATTACTTATTCTACCGGCAAATCATGGCAACTATATGATGGCTGATTTTAATGGCGATGTCAACGTTGAACTGATTGATTTTACATTAAAACAAGTACAACAATTTTTGGAATCTAAATGATGTTCGGGTTATCGAATAACGGAGCCCTAATGATTTATCGGTAATTACGCATATTGCGTTCCAATTTACGCATGCGCTGTTCATTTTTCCCGTCAACACGCGATGCAACCGCCCATATGGCTGCGGGTATCCAACCAAGTATAGTTATCTGAAGGATCAAACAGAGAATGCCACTTAGAATTTTACCACGTAAAAAAAACGATAACCAAGGAAGTAAAACTGCTATTAGTATCATAAGTAAAAGGTTTATAAACATTAAAATACAAAATTACGGTATTCACTACTAAAAATTGCAAATAATATCAACTTAAGCAAAATAAGTAGTTTTTTTTAGAATTGTAATGTATTGATATATAACGCTTAGTGGTTTTGCCCTGTTAGCTTTTGTAAATGTTAAGAAAACTTAAAACATGCTATTGGATAGCCAAATTTAAAAATTTTAAGGAGGAGTGGCACCAAAGTTGATGTTTCCCTGTCGAATATTTTAGATGCAGATTACATATAATAAATGACGGAAAACATGGGAAACGATAATAATATTATTGAGAATTTAAACAGCAAATATCATGGATATCTAGAAGATGAGGGGAAATGGCTCAATGAAGGATTTAAGAATATTTTCATCGATGGGGAACCAAGTAAAGCAAATCTGAAAACCTCGGTTTATCTGATGTTACCCCAAGAGATCAGAGAATATGTCGATCAGTTGTTGCCCAACGATTGATTATAAAATTATACGAACAAGTAAATCAAATTAAAAGTTTACTAGGATCAGTTTGTCCTGATTTTAGTAAACTTTCTTCTTTAAAAAAAAGGACCAGTGAATCTTATTAAATGCCGAATTCTTTCACGGTTTGGCAAATTTGCTCTTTTTGTTTTCGGCTTAATACGTTCAACATGGTCAGGGTTTCTTTACCTTGAAAAGTCTCAAGCTCAAGTCTCGGACCCAACCAATTGCTTTCAATAATGCGGATATTAACGATTTGAATGTAGGGCACGAATACCAGCACATCCAAATCTGCCAAAGCCCAGACACTCCCGGTCTTTTTTTCGATCCGTTTAAAATACAATCCTTTTTTATCTGTCCGGGCTCGGATAACTTTCCTGCTGTTTTTTAGAAGAAGGAAGCCGCCGATAATAAAAGATAAGTGGAGTAACAGCATAAATAATGAGACTAAAAAGCGAAATACGTCTTTAAAGTCAAGTACCATGGCGCTGAAATTCTCTTTAAGTGAATTATGAGGATGATAACCGATAAAACAAGTCGATATCCCCATTAAAATCAAAATACTGCCAATGATAATGGATCGCCAATTTGGTAGGTAATAATTGATAAAGGTTTCACTGTCTGTAACTGCTAATTTTCTCCTTTTCATATCTAAATATAGGGACCTTATAAATTGACTGCATCGAAGAATTACAATTCGTTCAGAAGCATTTATAATTCGACAACTATTAGTTATAAGGGCATGAAGTCTGTTTTTGAAATTATTATGAACTTGTTTATTGGTCGCATCGAAATCCATGCTACCGAAGATTGGACCACTGTACATGTGCTATCTGGATGAGGTTGATACGAAAGAGTTAGGATACATTTACACTATAAATCAAACTATTTAATGAAATGAATTATAACATTAGAAAGGCAAGTCTTGAGGATCTTGATCAAGCAGCAACGTTATTCAATCTTTATCGAATTTCTATAGACAGGAATCGGATTTGGAAAAAGCCAAAGAATTTTTGAGGGAGCGATTTTTGAACGGAGAGTCAGAAATCTTTTTGGCAATTCAGGGCGAACATACGGTTGGTTTTGTTCAGCTTTATAAATTGTTTCATTATACTAAATTGCAGCGGCAGTGGTTGTTGAGTGATCTATTTGTGCATCCTGATCATCGGAGTAAAGGTCTTTCGGTTCGGCTTATAGATCGAAGTAAAGCTTGGTGTGAAGAGACTGGAGCTTGTGGTCTGATGCTTGAGACCGAGAAAACAAATGTTATCGGTAATAGTCTTTATCCGAGGTGTGGATTTGAATACGACGGCATGCATAACTATTATCATTGGTGGCGATAACTTTAATTGGATCGTCAGTGCACTCCAGCGCCTGGCGATCCAATTGGCAACTGAGATTAATTAGACGGCATCGACAGTCATTTTACCCCATTGGGCACTGCTGCCTGGATTAAGATTTTGAATCCGTGCTATCACTTCATCACCCACTGTTTTGTCAAAAATATTTTTCATAATTTCAATTTACGAAATAATAATCTACATTAATTGAAGTATAATATCACATTTAAAGGCTCATCGTTTACAGTTACTTTCTTTTCGGTAGGCCCACTTTTATTGCTGTACCTCAATGTATAAGACTGATTTTTTTTCACGATAAATGTTAAATGATCATTCGCATCCTGCAGTTTAGTAGCAGTCGAGCCTCCGCCAATTTGATCATTTCCTTGGAAGATATCTACATTGCATTTTGTTCTTCCTTCCGGTTGACATTGATCCTTACTGAGATACATGGTTACGTTTAGACGGGTGTAAGATTTGTCCTTCAATTGTTGGCTATATTGCTGATTGAATAGATCAATATAGCGCTGAGAAACATTATCGGCATACACTTCTGTTTCACTCCACGCCGGGAATGAGGTAGCTGCCGGTTTGTAGGAAGCCGCATAAATAGAATGTTCCTTGCTATTCGGATCGGCTTTACCCGCGTCTGCTAAAAACCAGCTGTAATTCAGGTCTTTGTCCGGATAATATTCAGTAAAATACCATTTACCATTAATCCACACCTCGACCCAACTGTGGTTACCACGGTTGTCATGCCAGTTTGGCGTTCCCGCAATCCGAGCCGGTATACCTACTGATCGCAATGCGTCGATCAATAAAATGGATAATCCGGTACAAGAAGCCATTCCTTGGCTTATCGATTCAGATGGATTTTGATCTGCTTTTTTTCGTTGCGTATTGTAATCGACTTTCACTTCATCTCTGATATTCTTATTTATGGCTACAATGGCATCTTTTATCGTTTTGCTATTTGTCACATATTTTGAGAAACGATCGTAGAAGTCACCACGCCAATCGTCGAGATCTTCAGAAAATACCCGATAGGGCAATACCTCATTTAGAAAAATTGAATCTGGAATTTCCTTTGCCCAGGAAAACGTTGATCTTGCCTGGTAAGCCTTTTCAATATTATGGATAAGATGCTCTTAATAGTCGTTAAATCATTCTTGGGCATATAAGCTATGAGAAAAGCTGCCCCTTCACGCATTTCTTTGGGTAGATTTGCTAGTACTTTCTCTAATTCAGTGCGATTCATGCCGGCAGCTTTTAGTGCATTTTTGACCGGTTTTTGATACTGACTTGGCAACGAGGAAAGCTTGAAATCTTGTGCAGATACGTTGAAAAAAATGGCTGTAGACAAACAGCAGAAAACGAAAGAAAATACCTTTTTGAACATCATATGAGCTTGCTTGTTCTTGATCTATTTAAATTAACACAATTTGTATATTTCAAACATAGATAAATTGATTTTTATATGTAAGAATACGTTTTATAGTCTGACTAGTAGCTTGGAAGCCCAATTTACTTAGTGATGTTTCTGAATTTGAGCAGAAGGACTCCCAAATAGCAAGCGACCACGAATGATGTACTTTTGGATTGCGCTGCACTTCTAAAAAGTCAAAAGGTGTTAATCCCGCACAATTTCATTTGCAAATGAATACAAATTTATTTTAGTTTGAAGATCTTTACGGCAAAGTAAAGATCATAACCCAAAAAATAATTTAAATGACAATTCCGATGAAGCCGTTTCATTTTCTATATTATAGTGTATGCTGTCTGATCCTTTTATCGGGTATGCTGTATTCCTGTCAATCGCAAGATCCAGACAGGGTGATACTTGAAAAATTGGATAGAACCTTTAATGCATCCAAATTTTATGGCCCCAAGATAAAAAGGAGCGAAGAGTTGCTGCATGCGGACGTTAAAAGTATGGATAAGAAAGAGTTGAAAGAAGTCTTTGAAACTGCCATATTTAAAAAGGATACGCTTGCTGTTTTTAATTCAGAAGGGAGTTTGCCAACACCATTTTATATCGAGTCTACTGCAGCCTGGGGAACACGAAAATTAAAGCCGGTCAGAGATTTCGGTTATCGTTACACCACGGTTTCTTACAATGAAGATAAGGACACCATAGCCATATTAAACGGAGTTCCTTTTCCAGCGTTGACAGTGGCAGAGGATAAAAATGGTGAATTTGCTTATCTATATGCACTGAAGACTTCAAAAAATAAAGATGATTTTCAAAATATTTACAACTATCTACAGAAGACGTTTACAAAATTGAAGGTTCAAGATGATGCGGGAAGTGATATAAAAGGTTGGGAAAATAAAGACTTTTACTATTTTTTGCATAAAAAAAATAGAAGGGAAGAACAGATTTTTTCATTTGGAGAAGATGAAGACGACAAGCCGACGACTACAGACATCACCGATATCCGTTTGGAAATTTATTCTAAAATTTACATCCAAAATATGCAAAAAGAGCAGGTTTACTTACCGGATTATATTCCCAGTGTTAATTAACAGCCTTTAAAAATGGGGCACCGGTAAACTTGTTACAAATCTGCATGGACGATTTTGTTTATATTTACGTCCTTGTAAAAAAATCAATCAAATCGTTTTGTTTTTATGTCCGATACTCAAATACCGACTTCCGTTTATGCAGATACCAAACCACATTATGCAGTACTTGACGGGTTACGCGGTGTAGCAGCTATAACTGTTGTTTGCTTTCATATTTTTGAAGCCTTTGCGACGAGCCATTTAGACCAGCGTATTAATCACGGTTATTTGGCCGTTGACTTTTTCTTTATGCTTTCAGGTTTTGTCGTGGGCTATGCTTATGACGATCGTTGGAAGACAATGACAATAAAAGAATTTATCAAGCGTCGGATAATACGTTTACATCCGATGGTTGTAATGGGTGCGATCATTGGAGCAGTCATGTTTTATTTTCAGGGATGTTCTGTTTGGGATGTGACTAAGGTGACATTTTCTTCGCTGGCAATCGCGACCCTTTTGAATGCCTTGTTGATTCCTGCCATTCCAGGGCAAGAAGTGAGAGGGCTTGGGGAGATGTTTCCATTAAATGGGCCGAGCTGGTCGTTGTTTTTCGAATACATCGGTAATATTCTGTATGCATTGATTATTCGTAGATTTTCAACCAAAGTATTGGCTGGGCTCGTTGTTTTATTCGGGATAGGGTTGGCGGCCTTTGCGATATTGGGACCTTTGGGAGATATCTGTGCTGGTTTTTCACTCACAGAAACGGAATTTACGGCGGGTTCACTTCGTCTTTTGTTTTCATTTACAGCAGGCTTATTCTTATCTAGAGTATTTAAGTCTTTACAGATCAAGGGCGCATTTTGGATTTGTAGTTTGATCCTAGTGCCACTTTTGGCTATGCCGCGCATTGGTGGTGCCGAGCAACTATGGATGAATGGTTTATACGACACGCTATGTTGTGTCGTGGTTTTCCCTTTACTCGTTGTGTTAGGCGCTTCTGGCAAGGGCGGTAATGGTATTACAAGTTGGCTTTGCAAGTTTTTAGGTGATATATCCTATCCTTTGTATATGGTACATTATCCCTTTATCTATCTATACTATGCTTGGGTTAAGAATGAAAATCTGAGTTTTGAAGAGTCGTTGCCCGGAGCAGCGGCTGTCGTGATCGGAAGTATTGTGCTTGCATACGGCTGTTTGAAGTTATACGATATACCCGTACGGCAATATTTGTCAAAACGATTTCTAAAGGCAAAAGGGAAATAGATGCTAGCAAACTAATCCTATTATTTATTATAAAATAAGAAAACACCATTTTTTGGTGTTTTTTTATGCATGTTACCTAGGACAGTGATCTGTACATAGAGAAAATATCTTGTCATGTTAAATAACGCTTCAATGTCAGTCTTTTTCAAAAAAAACGTTGTTATATTTCGACGAATAAAATACCAAATAGAAGCCTAAAGGGCTTCGGTATACCGTTGGATCTGAAGCAAGAATATGATGAGCGGGGAAGTCCATCCACAGTTTTAAGCGTGCGGATTGGTAAGGACAGACTGTTTCGATCTTGCCTTTGTAAACTTTGGATACTTTACCCGCACTTACGACGTTGAAATAAATCGAATCGTTATCCTTTATGACAAAATTGTAGCTATTATATTGCCAGTCAGCTTTTCCTGGGAACAGGTCACGCTTTATGTGGTAGGTACCATAATAATCTTCTTTTTTTAGGATTTTTGGGCTCGTGATCCATTGAAAAAATTGAGACAAAGAAAAAAGTATAATTGCGCCACCGATCAGAGATAAAATTGCATACCCGAAGAATCGTCTTTTTGTGATAACCCCGCATAACAGCAGAATTATCAGCAACGGTATAAAGATAAATACTCCAAATCCCATATTTTTAGACGTTGTGTAGAAAGCTCCTTTCTAAATTGAAAGTTTAACTAAAGTAGCCCCATAGCTACCAAATCGAATACAGTATGCCTTCTATTGGCTAATTTATTGTTGACACATGCTTCAAGGATTTTTTTGACACCATTTGAATAAGAATCATGTCCGAGGACCTTGGTCTCAATTTTAATTTCATCATTTTTATCTTTGATCACAATCTGATGGTAGGCATGCTTTTCTAAGTAGGCAACGGGAATATGGATTTTATAAGCTTGCGTTTTTGCATCGCGAATAGAGATAACGCGTTCATGAGCGACATGTAAAGAATTGGCTATATGATAAGCTGTACCTGGTTCAGTAAGCTTGGAGGACTGATGAGACTCCATAATAGATATTTCGTAGTCTTTGAAATTATGACCAAATTGTTGAAGCATATGGAGTGTTTTTAGCAAAAGTATGGAGGTATTTGGGCAAATGACAAGTGGAAACGCTGTCTCGAGCTTTTCGGTCTCTAGCCCTGTAGACAATTCAATGAATACCGAATCCGTACGTGCACAAAAATCAAGACAATCTTGCAGCTCCCGACCCGATCCGGCATGTATAATGATCGATGGCGACGACGTTGTAATGGATGGCTGCCAAGGTAGAATTTCTACATTGGGGATGGAATAATCGGCTTCCAGTATCGCGTTTGCCAGTTCTCCTGATCCAACTACAAAGGCTTTTTTTGTATTCATATTGTTTGTTTTATCAAAACATCTGCTATCCTTTTGACTATGAAACGATAAAATGATACCGGATGAAATTGCAATGAAGTAAAGGTTATGCTTGAGCCGGGTAAGTTACAAAAATAGACGGTAAAATTTAATCTTTGCTATTATGGAATTATTCTTTTTTTACGCATTTCGTCAAAGAGCTGATAAAACATTTGTTCGGTGTCAATAAATTCATGAAAGCCGAGACGCCTTGCCTTTGTGCCATCGGCAAAAAAATCATAATTCCAAGAAAATACAAAATCGCCAAAAGGCCAAGCTGAAACTTGATCATAGCTATAGCTTAATAAATGCTTTTCTTTTAATTTTTGCCATAAAGGCTCCTTGTCTGCCATCATTGTGTTGAGTGATAGCGGAATAGGATCAGCGCTTTCCATATCAAAATAGGCCGCTAATTTGGGCCATAGTTCCTTCCAGCGGAAGAGATCGCCGTTGTTAATGTTGAAGGCTTGATTGGCCGCTTGTGGATTGGTCGAGGCCCATACCGTTGCTTTGGCTAATAGTGTTGCATCGGTCATTTCCATCAATGTCTGAAAAGCGCCAATTTTTCCTGGAAATCGAAGTGGAATACCGAGTTCTTTTGAGATAGATGCATATACAGCAATGAGCATCGCTAGATTCATGGGATTATTGGGGGCCGTTCCACCAACAACTGACGGACGCATCGCTGACCAAGTCCATTTCTTACCCTTTTGCAATTGTTCGAGGTATTGCTGTTGGCTGGTATTGAATTCCGGCGGCATATGTCCGGCATCTGATTCTTTGGCTGGTGTCTTGAAAGGGCCCAGATGAGCACCATATACTTTATACCCTTGCATTAAGCTGATGTGCTGAAGATCACTTGCTACCGGTTCCACCGCGGTCAAAACATTGCTTAGCATTTTCATATTGGGCTCCACTAGCTCAGCCCAGGTCGGTCTATCCTGATAAGCAACGTAGTAAATATGGGTTACGGTATCCAAGTTGCCTAGCTTTTTGAGACAATCGGCTATATCCAATAAATCTACAGCGATAAAACGAACGTTAGCCCGATCGGCATTTGCTCGTCGTGATAAACCTATAATTTCCCATTCCTCCATCTTTTCAAGATAGTCTATGAGATTGTTGCCAACAACGCCATTGGCGCCAACAACTAAAGCGGTGTTTTTTCTAGTCTTCATCTTTCTATATTACTTATAGGGCCAAAGTTAGTTGGAAGCTTAGTGGGTTTTAATGTAAAAATCCAATATAATTAGGTATATTTCTGAAATGAAACGTTATCGTCAGTTTGAACCGGTGCTTATTTCAGGGTTTAAGATACTTGAATGGACTCATCCGGAACACAATCACAATCATTACGAGTTCATTTTTATTCGTGAGGGGACAGGGCGACATATTGTTAATGGGCATTCATTTCCTTACAAAGCAGGGTCGATCTTTCTACTAGGGCCAGATGACCAACATTATTTTGAAATCGAACAACTCACCCATTTTGTATATCTTAAGTTCACCGACGCCTACCTGGGTCGTAACAGTTCGGGTTCTACGTCCGCTATACAACAGCTGGAATATCTTATAAAAAGTAGAGAAACTCATCAGATGGGGTTTCAGTTAGTTGGAGAAGATAATGCGATAATAACACTGATCTTTGATACCCTTCTCTTATTAAGAAAAGATCAAATTGTAAATCAGGAGCTTATTTGGTTCCAATTATTCAGTGTTGTACATGTTTTGCAGCGGAATATGCCCGAATTGCGTAGCAATAGTTTTAAAAGCCGTGACCTGCAGGCCATGTTTTGTTATATCCATAAAAATATTTACGATCCCAATCGTTTACGGATACAAATAATGGCGGAGCATTTTAACATTGCCAACGATTATCTCGGTATTTACTTTAAACGTCAGGCAGGAATTACCTTACGCGAATATATTCAAAACTACCGCAATACATTAATACGTCAAAGAATAGCAACAGGAAGAGTTACCTTAAAGGAAATTGTCGCTGAATTTGGGCTGACTGATGTAAGTCACCTGAATAAGATTATACATAAAACGTAGTGTATTTCCGTCGATGTATTCAAATCAAATGTAATCTAGCAATAGTTGAGCAAAATAGCTTATGAATGTAATAGGTTACCGGCCGAGGCGGAAAGGATTTAGAGAAGTAAAATACGTATTAAAAATTTTAGAAAATTGAGATGTTATATAGAAATATTGCGGAAGAGATTATCCGATTAGCGCAGGACGACGAATCAATGCGGGAAAAGTTATTGCAGAGGGGAGAGCTTCATGGTGGATATCATGTGGAGATGGAAACAATTCACCGACGGAATGCAAAAAGATTACGTGAAATCATTGCCGAAATAGGTTATCCAACTATTTCAAAAGTCGGCGAAGCAGCTAGCAATTCAGCTTGGCTGATTGTTCAGCATGCGATAGGAGAACCTCAATTTATGCAAGATTGTTATCAGTTGCTTCTTGATAATATCTTGGACGTCAATCTCGCAAATCTGGCTTATTTGCACGATCGAATTCAGGTTTTCAAAAGTAAGCCGCAACGTTATGGGACACAGTTAAGCAGCTGTGGCAGTATTTATCCCGTGGAAGATAAAAATGCAATAAACAGCTTAAGGAGCACAATGAACCTTTTACCCCTTAATCCTAAAGAAATGAATAAATTGAAGATGTGAAGCGAATTCCATTTCTGGATCAGGAGAACGACACCTATAATGAGTGGCGAAAAAAAGTTGGCTGGGTGAATTGATTTTTCGACATTTTTTGTAGATTTGTCGATTAATGACAGGTCAACAAGAAAATATTAAAGAGGAAATTATCTTATCATCCATGAAAGTGTTTGAAACCTATGGATTTGCAAGGGTTTCCATGCAGGATATTTCAAAAGCTTGTGGAAAGGGGCGGAGCACGTTATATTACTACTTTACCAGTAAGATGGATGTCTTTGATGCGATTGCGGAGTACTTATGTCAGCAAGTGTTTGAGGTCGCGAGTAAAACTTATAACAGGGACGCTTCACTGGAAGATAATTTAGTTGGTTTTTTACAAGCAAAACTACGTCAGATTAATTTAATTACGAAACGTTTTCATCTCGCATTCGAAGATATGAAATCCGATCCGGCCCTGATGGTTTCAAAAACACGTTACATGCTGGACGACGAGATTAAGCTGATTCGTGAAATGATTGAATTAGCCGTTAGGAAAGAAGAAATTCAGGCCTTGGAGGAAAAGGATATCCTGTTTTTATCGGAAATGTTAGTGACAACATCACGTTGTTTTGAGCAGGAAGTTTTACTTTTTGATCGTTTTCCGGATTTTGAAGCTAGGCTTTCCTGGTTGACAAGTATATGTGTTAAGGGGCTGCGCTAGCCATTCGACAGGATAACGAGAAAAAGTTATTGTAAATAATAGGGACGTATATCGTTCTTTTTTTAGAAGGTGGTTTCGACAAAAATACAAAATATGTCTATTTTGATTGATCGATTCTTTTTATACAGACAATAAACAGGATGACAACTATGGTGTTAAATGCGAAAGTAGGCAAGTCGGTGGATAGCTTTGCATCAGAAAGATGCGTTTTGGTCATGGTGGAGACAGAGGAAACGATCCGCCCTGAAATGATGGGGGTACTGGATCCCGATATTGATTGTTATTTATTGATACACAATGATGTGGAGAGCTTGGATAGCCTCGCTCTTGCGCTGGAAAATGAAAATAAAAAGGTTCGACTAGCCCGAGATTTTGAGGAACTGAAACAGATGCCTTTTTTGAACCACCAATTACAACAAATTGCCGTTAAAATTTTGAAATAATCTAAATATGTATAAAGTTGTTTATTCTTTATCTCGTAAGCTGAAGTGGAAAGCCAGCGAGATTTATCATTTTCTCTATCAGAGTTTCCCGGAGATAAAAAATATTGATTTATTGTTGGATGATCAGCAATTTTTGCTTGTCCTGCGGATTAGTACCCGATTGGAATTTTCTATTCTGAACATCTGCCAGAAACAGGGGTTGGCAATGCAATTTGTACAGGTAGAAGATACTGATTAATCCGTCTGTACAGGTAGAAAATCCTGACGAACCCGTGCGGTTTACAAAGCTTAGCTTATCGCAGATGTTCAAGCATGATGCGGTGAGCCGTAAAGAAACAGCAACTTGAGCTTTATGGCAACATAATTCTGAAAGTTGCTTTTTACTTTTGTTATCGTTCCTTCAAAACATTTTTTCCATCCATTGGTTAATTTTATCGTGCGGATGGAATCTGTGTTGTACATAGGAATTTTATGCAGTCATTTAAAACAGAAAACAACAATTTTATCAAGTATGAGTACATTTTCAATTAGAGCTTTTGGAACAAGTGCACCAACGGCCGATCTAAAACAGATGGATATTGAACGTCGCGAAGTGACGGAGAAAGATGTCGAGATTGATATCTTATTTTGTGGAGTTTGCCATTCGGATTTACATACAGCGCGAAACGAATGGGGTGGGACCGTTTATCCGAATGTACCCGGCCATGAAATTGTGGGGCGAATTACTCAAGTTGGCTCAGCGGTGACCAAGTTTAAAGTCGGCGATTTGGCTGGTGTAGGCTGTATGGTAGATAGTTGTCGCGAATGTGAAAGTTGTAAGGAAGGACTGGAACAATATTGTGAAAGTGGAAATATTCAAACCTACAATGGACACGATAAGCACCTTAATAAACAGACATTCGGCGGTTATTCCGAACGCGTTGTAGTAGACCAGGATTTTGTGCTCCACATTCCTGAAAATTTGGATCTTGCAGCAACAGCGCCTTTATTATGTGCTGGAATTACCACTTATTCGCCTTTGAGGCATTGGAATGTGGGACCAGGAAAAAAAGTAGGTATCGTAGGTATCGGCGGCTTGGGACACATGGGGGTAAAAATAGCGAAAGCAATGGGAGCACAAGTTGTTGTCATTACAACGTCTGCGTCTAAAGTGGATGACGCCAAACGTTTAGGTGCCGATGAAGTGATCTTGTCAACTGATGCAGAACAAATGAAAGCGCATGCGGGAACTTTACATTTCATTTTAGATTGTGTTTCGGCACAGCATGACATCAATGCCTATTTAAGTTTATTGAAACGAGATGGTTCCCTGACTCTTGTTGGTGCTCCTGAGCATCCACTTCCTGTGGCTCCTTTTAGCCTGATTCCAACACGTAAGAGTTTTTCAGGTTCGATGATCGGGGGGATAGCCGAAACACAGGAGATGCTTGATTTTTGTGGTAAACACAATATTATATCCGACATAGAGCTGATTAAAATGCAGGATATCAATCATGCTTATGATAGACTATTGAAAAGTGATGTTAAATACCGGTTTGTTATTGACATGGCAAGTTTGAAAAACTAACACAATAAAATTATTCAATGCTGAACCATCAAGGGGAATTTCAAGTACCTTTGATGGTTCAGTCTGTTTATAGAGGTATTTTTACCTAATTATTGAGTTAACCTTTTACCCTTTAAAATTGTTAACATGGGTAATGATGGTAAATATTGGTCGTTTTTATGGAAAAAAATAAAATTATTGTGTTTTGGTTTCGTCGTGATTTACGGCTGGATGATAATGCCGGGCTTGCTCGCGCGCTGGCTTTGGGTTATCCGGTACTACCTATATTTATATTTGACGAGGAAATTTTGATGCAATTGGAGGATAAAAGGGATCGACGTCTTCATTACATCCATCAGGCTTTAACCCGTATCAATACTATACTAGGGGAAAGTGGTGCAACGTTGAATACGTTCTATGGTAAACCTATCGCTATCTACAGGAACTTGGTTGAAAAATTTGATGTGCAGGGCGTCTATTGTAATCGGGACTATGAGCCAATGGCAATTGCGCGGGACAAAGAAATTTTTGAGTTCTTTCAAGCTAAGGGAATTCCCTTCAAAGCTGTGAAAGATCAGGTTATTTTTGATAAAGCAGATATCTTAAAGAATGATGGGACACCATATACGGTTTATACGCCTTATGCAAAAAAATGGCGTGAGAAATTACGTCCTGAGGACCATCGTTCCTATACCTACGCAATGGAACCCTTCGTTCAGCAAAAGCATCAGCAGATCATTTCTTTGGAGAACTTAGGTTTTTTAGAGACCGATCTTAGCTTTAAAGAACCACACCTGGATGCTACTATCATTGATCACTATGATAAAACCCGCGATTATCCAGCGTTAATGGGCACTACTCATTTGGGGATAGCACTTCGTTTTGGAACAATCAGTGTACGTCGGTGTGTTACCTTTGCTTTAAAACACAATGCGACCTGGTTGTCTGAATTGATCTGGCGTGAATTTTTTATGCAGATTCTCTATCACTATCCGCATGTTGTTACCGAATCCTTTAGAAAGCAATACGACGCCATACAATGGCGGAACGATGAGGTAGAATTCCAGCAATGGTGTGAAGGACAGACCGGATATCCTTTAGTAGATGCGGGTATGCGCCAATTGAATACTTCCGGTTATATGCACAATCGCGTACGAATGGTCGTAGCCAGTTTTCTTTGTAAACACCTTTTGATTGACTGGAGGTGGGGGGAGGCCTACTTTGCGCAAAAATTAAATGATTATGATCTGTCGGCCAACAATGGTAACTGGCAATGGGCCTCAGGCAGTGGCTGCGACGCAGCCCCGTATTTCAGGGTTTTTAATCCGACGCTTCAGGCTGAGAAGTTCGATAAAAATCAGGAGTATATAAAAAAATGGGTTCCTGAATTAGGTACTCCAGCCTATTGTGAGCCTATGGTTGACCATCAGATTGCCCGTGATCGTGCGATAAAGACCTACGCAAAGGCGTTGAAATAATAGAATTGAATGTCTACATCTTACGAGAGGTTTTAAGGACCAACAAGTCGGAGTAGACATTCAATGTATCTCATTTTTATCAATCTAAAAACTCGGCAACGAATGCGTCGAATACCTGTGGATTTTCAGCTTGAACCCAGTGACCAGCATTAGGAATTGTTTTAAATACGGCATTTGGAAATTGTTCCCTGATCTTAATCTTATCTTCAGGTAATATGTATCTTGATTTTTCTCCTGGTAGAAATAATGTGGGGCCGTTGAATATTCCTGATTTTACCCCGACAGTAATAAACTCCGTATATTTATTTTTTAAAACATCCAGATTAAAGCGCCAATCTAATTTTCGATCTTCTCTGATATATACATTTTTCAATAAAAATTGGATAACACCCGGATCGCTCAAGTAGTGTTCAATCTTTACTTGTACATCTTTCCTGTTTTCTAGTGTTGTAATATCTACAGCAGATAGCGCGTCGAATATGTCCTCATGATGTGGAGGATAAGCTTTCGGAGCTATATCAGCGATGATCAGTTTTTCAATCTTTTCAGGATGGTCAATAGCAAATTGCATCGCTACTTTTCCGCCTAGAGAATGGCCCAATAGCAATACTTTATCTGCTCCAATGGATGCAATATAGGACAGCAGATCGTCTACCATAACTTCCACCGACATATCTTCACTATGGAAACTTCGTCCGTGATTACGAAGATCGAGTAGATGTACCTGTCTTTTCTCGCCAAAACTACGACCAAAGGATCCCCAGTTGTCTGCCATGCCAAAAAGCCCATGTAGGACAATTAATGGAGTGCCACCGTTATCTGCGCCATATATTTTGCTGTGTTGTAATTCTTTCAATGCCATGATATCTATTATTACGATTTATCACCTGTATGTGACGTGTATATGCAGCGAAGTTAGCTTTTGTTGGTGATTTTTTGATCGAAATTATGTAAAACATTACATAACTTTCTATCCATCCCGTCTTATCGCTCTTATCAAAATGGTAGTATTTGGTGATTTATTGGTAGGTCATCGCCGCTAAATCCAGCTTAATTTTGTATTAAACTTAATTCATAAAATAGATGAGAAATAGCGCATTAATAGTCATTGATATTCAAAACGAGTATTTTGAAGATGGCGGAATGGAACTTGTGGATCCCTTAAAGGCAGGGATGAACGCCAGAAGAGTGATCGACCAATTTAGGCGAGAAAAGTTACCTGTGGTTCATATCCAACATATTTCCTCAGATCCAAAAGCAATGCCATTCTTTATTGATGGCACAAGAGCTGCCGAAATTCATGAAAGCGTGAGTCCAATGCCAAACGAGCTAGTAATACGTAAACATTTTCCCAACAGCTTTAGAGAGACAGAATTATTGGATTACCTTCGCAGCAATAAGGTCGAGAAACTTGTTGTCGTAGGCATGATGACCCATATGTGTATCGACGCTACGGTACGCGCCGCTGTCGATTTAGGTTTTTCATGTACTGTAATTGCTGATGCCTGTGCAACGCGAGATCTTGAGATTAATGGTTCCGTAGTTGCTGCACTGGATGTTCAGCATGCCTTTCTTGCTGCTTTGGCGTTCTTTTATGCGCAGGTTCAGGATACCGAGACGTACTTGGCACGCTATTGATTTATAGGGAAATCGGGCCATGGGGAGGCCGATCTGCATGGCCCGATTTCCATAGCGACAATTTGTATAATAGATAATTCAACATTTATTTGGATTCCTGAATAAATGCACTTATGGTTTTTCCAGTTTGAGTTTTAAAAAAACGCATTAAATGATTGGGTTCTGAAAAGTTAAGATCAAAAGCAATTTGATTAACGGAATGGTCAGAGTGGATCAGCAGATCCTGAATCTCGAATAGTAACCGTTGTCGAAGTAAGTGGGCAGCTGTGGTATTAAACTGTGCCTTAACGGCCTGATTTAGTGTAATCCTACTTATTCCCATAAGTGTCGCATATTCGTTTACCCGTTGTTTCTTCCGAATGAACTGTTCCATAAGTTCTTTGAATTGATAGGCGAAGTTATTTTCCGCTTTTTGGTTCGGAAGCATATTTAAGCGTGCATATTTTCGGTTTAAAGTTTGCAATAGGTAATAAAGTAAAGAACGAATAATATGGACACTATCTGCTTGGGTTTCCATGAGTTCAAGTTTAATTTCGGCGAGAAGACCTAAGAATTTTGACATATGTGTGTCATCTGCTATAATCTGGGGTACATAACTAAGCTGGTAGAAATATAATAGTTTGTATGTGAATAATTTATCCGAAAAGAAATCATTTAAAAAGTCTTCCTGAAAAATCAATGTTGTAAACTCAAGGTGTTCAGGATCCAGTTCCCAGGTATGTTTCTGAAAAGCTGAAATAAAGATAATTGAATTGTCGGACAAGGAGAGGATCTCTTGCCCCAATATCAATCTGCCTTTCGCTTTTTTGAAAAATAGAATTTCAAAAAAGTCTTTATGGTAAGTTTCTTGATGTGTATAATCCGTTTCCATCTCGTTGAGGACATTCAACAAGAAGTCAACACCGCATTCTCCCTTATGGAATTTTATTGTTCTCAATCTAGATTACTTTAATCGATCAAAAATACTAAACTTTATAAGTTACACCAGCCGAAATACAAATATTATCGTAGCGTTTTATTCTGCATGTTTATTCAGGCAGCTGAGCAAGGAGTAAGGGTTGGAAGCGAAGAGTTTGGAACAAAGGTTTTCTAATGTTTGGTGTTTTTCAAAATAGTTTTCAAAACAGTTAAAAGACAATAGTTGAGGGAAATGTGAAGACGAGTGAAGCTGAATTTTGAACAGGAGAATAAAAATTTTATGAAAAGTGATTTTCATCACTTTTTTGTTGAGAAGAATAAGCTATTTTTACTGCTGTAGTCAGTTATCCAGTGGGATTAATCTTTGGGTTTGACAAAAATTATTTAGCCATAAAAATATATTATTTGGGGGTTTTCTCATTATGAGAGGCCCCTTAATTTTTTTAACAACCTCTATCCTGATGTAAAGGGTTGATGCACTATACCACAAGTTTGGAGTCTTATTTAAAGAAAATAGGTCTTTTCGATAGCTTTCAATAACTTGTTCGAAAAGACCTATAAGGATTTTCTTATTACGGGCTAGTAAATTGCATTCTGTACAGTTAATATAACGGGATAGCCATCGGTAACGAGAATCGTATGTTCGTGTTGTGCCATGAATCCACCTTTGTCACCAACCATTGTCCAGCCATCGTTGAGTTCGGTTGCGTAGGTGGAGGTCGTTGAAATAAAGGTTTCAATAGCAACAACGGTATTTTTTCGAAATCTTCGTTGGTCGAAGCGGTTTTTATAGTTAAGCAGTTCGTCGGGCTCCTCGTGCAGACTTTTTCCTACACCATGTCCGCCAAGGTTCTTGATGACTTTATACCCTCTTTTTTTAGCCTCAGTTTCGATTAGATGCCCAATATCGGCTATTTTCACACCACCACGAATATTATTGATTGCCTTTTGAAGAATTTCTTTCGATGCATTGACCAATTTTTCGTGTTCAAAGATGTCCTTTCCTATAACAAAGGAACAACCATTATCAGCCCAATATCCATCTAATTCGGCAGATACATCGATATTGATCAAATCGCCCTCTTGCAATATCCTTTCCGCCGTAGGTATTCCGTGGCAAAATTCGTTGTTTATACTGATACACGTGTAACCTGGGAAACCATAAGTGAGAGCGGGAGCAGAATTTGCACCCATACCTTTCAATATTTCGGCTCCATATTCGTCAAGCTCCTTCGTGGACATGCCCTCTTGAGCATATTCTATCATAGCCTTTAAGGTGATGGCAACGGCATCGCTCGCTTTTTGTATGCCTGTTAGCTCAGTTTCATTCGTTATAGACATCGCTGATGTTTTTATTTTTGAGCATGAAAGCTCAGTTTTCTATTTTGTTAGGGTATTACCACCGAGAACAAATAGTTCAAGGTCATTTTGTTATACCGGATATAAACCAATACAAAGGTCTTAATAAAATTGAATAAAATAGGCATTTATTTGCGATTAGAAGTAAATATACTGTGTTTTGGCTTTAAAAGTTTAGTAATAAATGCTGAATGCCAGTCTGTTTTTGTCCTAGTTTTTATTGTTTTATTTCTTGATTTTGATGTTTAGACATTTATTTTTTTATGTATCTTTATATAACTTTATGAAATTGCTATTGATCATTTAAATTAAAACAAAATGGCTTTATTGGATACTCTAGAATGGCGTTATGCCACAAAAAAATACGACCCTACAAAAAAGGTCGCTCAGGAAGATTTGGATAAGATTTTGGAGGCAGCACGGATGGCACCTAGCTCTTCTGGACTTCAACAGTTCCGTGTAATTGTGATTACGAATCAGGAATTAAAAGAAAAAATTGTGCCTGTGGCTTGGGGGCAACAAATAGTGGCTGATAGTTCACATCTATTGGTGTTCGCAGGATGGGATAGATACACCGACGAACGCATTGATAAAACCTTCGACAAGATGAATACCTTGAGAGGTTTACCTTTAGACAGCACTGACGAGTATAAAAATAGGTTGAAAGGCCAATTAGCAAGTTTTACAGAAGAACAACAAGCGGCACATGCGGCGAAGCAAGCTTATATTGCTTTTGGTTTGGCAATTGCGCAGGCAGCAGAACTAGGCGTTGATGCGACGCCTATGGAGGGTTTTTCAAATGCCGAATTGGATGAATTACTTGGTTTAGACAAGCTGGGATTGAAGAGTGCGGTTATGCTTCCGTTGGGTTATCGGATGGAAGAACAAGATTGGTTGTTGAAGCTGAAAAAATTTAGACTTCCAAAAGAGGAATTTTTGATTGAGCTCGCATAAATTGTAGTTCACGTTAAAAAAAGCGTTTCCACCATTGTCGAAACGCTTTTTTTATAGAAAAATATTTTTAAAATTGATAGGCAAAACTTCCAAGTATATTTCTAGGCATTTGCGGGTTTACCGTTGTCCATCCTTTGAAATAAGTTTGATTTCCTAAATTGTTTGCTTTGAAGGCGAATTCAAAATGTTTAAATCCATAAGATAGACTCGCGTTCAAGAGTGTGTAAGACGGAAGGGTAAATGTGCCAGTTGCAACACTATTGGTAATTACATTTTCACTTGCATAATTCATTCCGATACCAAATCCTAGTCCTTTTAGTTTTCCTTGCTGTAAGCTATAGTTTGCCCAGATGTTGGAAAGATGTTTAGGCCCAGCTTCTGTCGGACGTAGGTTGTTGACATTCTTGTCTGCTTTAGTCATCTTACTATTGTTATAACTATAGTTCATAATGAGGTTTAGACCTTGAATAGGGGCCAATGTTACATCAAAGTCAACTCCCCGGCTCAAGCGCGTTCCGTCCTGTACACTAATATTATAGGTTTGTCCGTCAATGGTAACTATGTCAGGACGAAGCATATTATCTACTGAAATGTCATAGTAACTTGCTGTCAGGCCTAATTTGTTGTTTAAAAGGTCTAATTTGACTCCGGCTTCCCATTGTTTGGCTTGTTGGGGCTTGAAGTCTCCCGAGATGCTGGGATGTGGCTGTACAACTGGAGATACATTTTTAAACCCATTTTGATAATTGGCGAATAGTGATACCTGACCTTTTACAGCTTCATAAACCAAACCGAAACGGGGTGAGAACGCAGTCTGATGGTAAGTCCCAGTTGTTGTGTCTTTATCGAAGTTGTAGGTTCCTTTGTTATCAAAATAATCCATACGCAACGCTAGGTTTAAATGTAGCTGCGACGTGAGATCCAATACATTTGAAACATAGGCTCCCAATACTTGATTTCGACCTCTATTGTTCGTTTTGGCTGCCGTTGAAGCGCTTATGGCTGCGTCAATGGTTCCTGCATTAAATTTATAGTAATCTGGATCATCTATTGCTGTGTTGATCTGGTCTACAAGGACATAGGGCGAATTATGTGTTTCTGTTTGCTGGTATAAATAATCCAGACCGACAAGTAGTCTATTGCGAAGCTCACCGATATGAAAATCACCAATAAAGTTCTGTTGAGCATTGATATTTTTTGCAGCATAATTTTGTTTACAAGCATATCTGTTAATAAGTGTGTCATTGCTGTTTTGTAGGTACATCACATATTGAAAGTAGCCATCTGCCTTCCGGTTGTTCCAGTTTACAGTGGTATTGGACGTCCACCGCTCATTAAACCGGTACACTACATTTCCGCGGAGGTTGGTGGTTGGGTTTTTGAATGTGACGTCGTTAGCAGTATAGGACTTATCAAAATCGAATTGGAGTGCCTCGGGGATTCTGGCAAATAATTGACGTGAACGATTGAGAAAAACCATCAGTGGATTAGTAGCCTTGTTTTGGTAAAGTTCAACATCGAGTTGGATATCCAGTTTCTCGTTTGGTTTATAGGTTAGTGAAGGTGTAATAAACACCGACTTATTAAATCCTGCGTCTTGATAGGTACCTGTATGGGATAATGCTGTATTGATTCGTCCGAGCAATTTTTTATCTGCTGTTAATGGGCCATATATATCTGCTGTAAGGCGATGTTGTGCGAAACTTCCAAAAATATAATTTACCCGACCGCCCACGGTATCTAAAGGTTTTTTCGTGATATTATTGATTAATCCACCGAAACCAACAGCCGCACCGCCATATAATGAACCAGAGGGCCCTTTAATCACTTCAATTGTTTCGAGATTCGCAGGGTCTGGACTTGTACTGGAAATACCGACTACACCATTAATCATGGCAGCCTGCGTACTAAAACCGCGCAACGTGTAGTAACTAACACCGTCTCCGGGCCGTCCAGTCGCCGACCAAAGCTTATCAATTCCTGAAACGTTGGCTAATGCATCATCATAATTTGTATTCACCTGACTTTTTAGCAACTCTTTGGTAACGACAGCATACGACTGTGCGTTCTCCATATTTTTCAGTGGCATTTTGGAAACATATAAACTCTGTTTCCGTGTGAATTTGTTATTTCCTTTACCATTAATAACGATCTCTTGCAGTGTCGCTTGATTTTCAATTAAATAAATATCAGGAACCCTATTTTTACCATCCGTAATTTCGACTTCCTGCTCATGTGGTTGAATACCTATGGCTGAGATGGCTAATTTTGCCTGACCCGGCTTAAGTGATTTAAATTGATATGAACCATTAGATCGTGTAGAAGTTGTTATGTTTTGCGGTTGTAGTCTGACGGTTATCCCTTCAATGGGCTTTCCGTCGGACGAAAGGATTTTACCCAGTATTTCTGCTTTGTGCTATGCTTGCGCAAGTAGAGCTCCTGGGACAAGCAACATAAGGTAGATGATGATGCGATTCATTGAATATTTTATTTAGATTAATTATAAACAGAGGCAAAGTTATTGGTCCTATTGCATTTTTCAAAGGATTATCTGTTATTTTTTATAATCATTCTAAATAATGTAATGTAACAATGCAAAGAGCCCAAATTATCGCTTTGGATGATTTGGGCTCTTTGCATTGTTTGCACGTTATCAGCTGACTTAAATTGACTGTATCGGTACTGTGTAAGGTGTTTTTTTTATTTGGTAAGGCAAATCCATTGTTTTTATAGGCTACATAGGTTGACCGTTTGTCCCTTTTTTAATTTCACATATTGTATGGTGTTATCTCTCTGTATGAGCTTCTTAGTGCTGATGTGCATGAGTGCCTTGGGTTCAAAAATTCGAAAGGTACCATCTTCGGTAGCAGTTATTTTCAGCAGAACAATTTTATTTTCTTTTTTTTCAGCGCTTACGATAAATCCACCCATCGTTCTCAAATTTTTGAAAGACGCTGTTGCCCATTCAGCAGGTAAAGCCGGAAAAACTTCTACATAGTTATTTTTGCTCTGAATGAGCAATTCGTGTATTCCTTGTGCAAATGCAAAGTTACCTTCTAAGGTAAATGGTCGATACGTAAAGTCTGAATATTGCCCGTCTTTTTGGTCGCCATTCAAATGAAAGGAATTGGAGGAACAAAAGTTCTGCGCAAATTTTCGAAGATTGGTTACGGCTTCCTTTCCTTGTTTAGCGCGCGCGTGTAAACAAGCCATCCATGCAAAGGAATAACCAACCCACGCACGTGTACCCAGTTTTTTAATGTGATCTAGGGAGCTCTCAATGAGCTCTTTTTCCTGCGGATTATTGATGTCTAATAAATCCAATGGATAAATTGCCATATAGGGAGACATGTGACGGTGGGAATGTTTCATTGGAAGATTTACAGCAACTTGTAGCCCAGTTTCATCGGTCGCATAGTGAGGTAGTTGTGCCTTGCATTTTAACCAATTCTCTGCTTCTTGCGGTTTGCCCATTGCTGTACTCACCTCTGTAGCAGCCTGGAAAAGAAAATGCGCTAAACTAAGATCGAAATTAGTCCAATTGTCAAACCATGCTGATACACTATTCTCGTTGTATTCGGGACTGCTGCTCAAGAGCAGGTAACGGCGTTCATTTTTTAGTGTGGTTATATTTTTAAGGTAAGTTGCAGATTCCATGATATAGGGATAGGCTTGTTCTTTTAGAAAGGTTTTATCCATGCTATATTTCCATTGCCAATAAAAATGCTGGGCCGCCCATGCACCAATAGTAGGAGAAAGAGAATACTGAATCCATCCACCCATAGGGTCTCCATTTAACGTGAGGACACCGGGTACATTCAGCCCATCGACACCAAAATATTGCTTTGTAAAGTTCTTGTTTTTTTTGCGGATCTTCCAGAGCCAATCCGTATAGCTTTTGGCTTCGGCCAATCTATTTCCCGAATAGGCTGGCCAGTAGCTTAATTGTGTATTAAGGTCATTGTGAAAGTCGCCTTTCCAAGGAGGAAGACCACCATTATCCGCCGTCCACACGGCCTGAAGCGTAATTGCTGGAGCACCTTCTCTTGCGACAGCACCGAGTTTATACATATCAAGATAATATTGTTTTTCAAGATTTTTATCAGGAATGGTTATACTTGATTTGGACCAATAGTTTGACCACCAATGCAAATGGCTTGCTTTTTCTTCGGTGTATTTTTTGAGGGAAAGTGCAGATGGGGTTGCCTTTTGATCATTGACGATTGTCCAATAACCAATCAGCTTTTTAGCTGATATTTTTTCCCACCTCAATACAACTTCAAAAAAATGATCATCATACGTATTTTGGTGCAGCACTTCATAGTTGCTGGTGCGGATTATATTTCCTTGCTTATACCCTAATCTTGCTAAATCTTGACCTTCGACAACGCTTTTGTTTTCGTCTTTGTTTGTGTTATTTTCATATTGATGTGGAATTAATTGAGGTAAAAGGTCACTAACATTGTTTCCTGTGATTTCAAAATAGCCAAATGGTTTATAGGCATGTATGAAGGTTTTTAATATCCTACCATCTTTAAATCTAAGAATATTGGTGGCCTGTTCCAGATCAAGTACGTTTGAAACGACAGTGCCAAATTTCGCCAAGTCAAAGAACAGCGACGCTGCTGGAAGCTTAGTGGGATAGGGGGATCTGTCATAAGGAGCGTCTCCCCACTGTTGTACACTGCCGTAGCTGTTGTTTTTTATTTGTTGTTGGACCCAATTGAAATTGTGGTTTTCTATTGCAAAGGCCTTTCTTTCGTCCCATAGATCTGCGCGATCAAGTGAAAATCGAATCGTATTGTCTTTTTTCCAAATCAGTGCACCCAATTGACCATTTCCCAAGGGAATGGCTTCATCCCATCGCGAAGCCAACTGATCGAAATGGAGGTTGTTGTCAGGTGTTGGTTGCCCGAAAGAGAACAGGGTAAACGAACAGCATAGTATTAAATAAAGATATTTCATAATTGAAAGGGTTAGCTTGTAAATTTAAAACTCTGGATGGGGAGGTACTGACACTATTGTTACTTTTTTGCATACTATTTTAGCAAAGCGATGGCCCTGATACTGGAATCACGTTTAAGCAAATTTAACTGAGATGTATGCAGTGTATGAAATCAAAAAAGTGAGTTCGTATCGAAATTGTTATACTTTTTGAGACGAAAGAATATGGTATAAAAGTACCGTTTTTAGGGACTGCAGTTTAACCGAAAAAAGTACATCATGCTGTTTTAAATCAATCTTTTGAGCAAGTGGGAATATAGTATCCAGAAAATCTTGCAAGAGCAAAGGGTAATATTGTTTATGTTTCTGTTAATCCAGTTTTAGTATAATCCAGTGTTGTTATCTAATTTTATCCTACTCGAAACTAGCACATTTATCGGATAGTTTCGGCTCCACTTAACGAAAAAAACAATCATTATTTATTTCGTTGTAGTGCGTAAACCTAAAATGTTATAGAGTAGATATATCCCAATGCTATGAGAAAAAAGATTGTGGTGCTAACATTATTGGCGCTTGTGCTTATTGGTACGAGCATTTTGACCTTTGGAAAGAAAGAGCCAATTGATTTTAGCGCTGATGTTAAACCGATATTGAATAAACATTGTATCACATGCCATGGTGGGGTTAAAAAAAATGGCGGACTAAGTTTTCTTTTTGAAAATGAGGCTTTCGCCAAAGCCGAGTCTGGCAAACCAGCAATTATTCGTGGCGATGGCGAACATAGTGAACTGGTAAAGAGACTGATTTCCGATGACCCTGAATTGCGTATGCCTTACAATGCCCCTAAACTGAACGATGATGAAATTGATATACTCAAAAGATGGATCGATGAAGGTGCCAAATGGGGAGAGCATTGGGCATATACAACGCCCAAGGAGACTGAGGTACCTAAACCTTTTTCATTGCTCGGCATATTTGGTGTCAAACCTAAAGGGGTGAATAATACGATTGATTTTTTTGTTTTGGATAAGATGAAGGAGAAGAAATTATCCTTTGCTGATGAGGCCGATAAAGCACTGTTGTTACGGAGAGTGTATTTAGATCTGATTGGTATTCCACCCACGTTGGCAGAAATTCAAGCCTTTGAAGCAGATCAGCGTGATGATGCTTATACCTTGCGTGTAGATAGTTTGCTGGCGTCGCAGAAATATGGCGAAAAGTGGGCGAGTTGGTGGTTGGATATGGCGCGATATGCAGATACGAAGGGTTACGAGAAGGATGGTTCGCGCACGATATGGTCCTATCGGGATTGGGTCATTAAGGCCTTGAACAAGGATATGCCTTATGATGAATTTACGATTGAACAGCTCGCTGGGGATTTGCTCCCGGAGCCAACCAAGGATCAACTTATCGCAACCGCCTTCCATCGCAATACCATGAATAATGATGAAGGGGGGACCGATAGTGAGGAATTTCGGATGGCTGCGGTTTTGGATCGCTTAAATACAACCTATCAAGTATGGTTGAGTACAACCTTCGAATGCGTGCAATGCTATAGCCATACTTATGATCCCTTTAAATTTGAAGAGTATTATAAATCGTTAGCTTTTTTTAACAACACCAGAGATGAAGACACCCAAGGTGATCATCCTAAACTTCGTTTTTATACGGCACAAGATGAAAAGCGAATTGACAGTATAAAAAGGTGGTTGTCGACGACAGGAAATACAAGCTTGGTAAAATCAACAGATCTATTCCTTCACACTCTTGAACCCAAAATACATGCGCATTACAGCGATCAAATAGTAGATGGTGCGCTTTATGATACGAAATGGTTGGGGGTTAGAACTGGAGGATCGGCTCGGTTAAGGGCAATAAACTTGGATAATAAACAGCAATTTTTTATGAATTTCTGGACAGGCGCGGTAGGTGGAAAATTAGAAATTCACGTGGATAAACCTACAGGACCAATTCTCGCCGTTATTGATTTGCCGAGTACAAATGGAAGACAGGTTATTCAGTCTCCCATACTCCCGACTCGCGGTGTACATGACTTATATCTGGTTTTCAAAAATCCATCTGTGGCGCATGGGCAGCCGATCTGCATGATTGAATGGTTTGCATTTCGTGAGAACTTTCCACATGAAAAGTCACTGGATAATATGAATTTTCAAAAGACTTTTCTCCAGTTGGTCAACATGCAACCCGAAGGTGTGCCAATCATGATTGAAAATCCCAAAGACATGCATCGTAAAACAAATGTATTTATACGTGGTAACCGTCTGTCTCTGGGGGCGGAAGTACAGCCTACAGTTCCGGCTTCACTGAATAGTTTCCCGAAAGGCGCTCCGCGCAACCGTCTGGGGTTTGCGCAGTGGATTGTCAGTAAGGAAAACCCCTTGACAGCACGAACCTTAGTTAATCGCGTATGGGCACAGCTATTTGGCCGGGGCCTAGTTGAACCATTGGGAGATATGGGCACTCAGAGTATCCCGCCAATTCACCGAGAGTTATTGGATTACCTTGCCCTAGATCTGATGAATACCAAAAAGTGGAGCGTTAAAAAACTGATCCGCGAGATTGTCTTATCCGGAACGTATAAGCAGTCCTCTAGCTTGAACAATTCCAATTTTGAGAAGGATCCACAGAATTATTATTTGGCAAGGGGACCTCGGTTTAGATTATCTGCCGAACAGATTCGTGACCAAGCTTTAGCTGTAAGTGGATTGCTCAGCAACAAAATGTATGGACCAAGTGTAATGCCCTACCAACCTGATGGGGTATGGATGACTGTATATAGCGGTGAGTCCTGGGTGAAAAGTGCTGGAGAAGATCAATACCGAAGGGGCATCTATACGTTTTTAAAGCGTACGAGTCCTTATCCGTCTTTTGTTTCTTTTGATGCTTCTAGCAGGGAGGTTTGTTTGGTCGACCGTATTCGCACCAATACACCGCTGCAAGCGCTTGCCACATTAAATGATCCTGTTTATCTCGAAGCGGCTAAACATCTGGGGACTATTATGGAGAAAGAGGGAAATGGAAACCTTAGAAATGGTATTCGTGTCGGTTATAAACGTGCCATGTTGAAGGATGCCGATGAAAAGAAACTCAAAGAGCTGGAACATCTTTATCAAAAGGCATTGGTTGATTTCAGCAAAAAACCTGATTCGGCAGCCAAATTTTTGAATGAAGATTTAGCAAAAAGCAATGTAAAGGTCCTGCCTTCAAAAGCTGCCTACATGCTTGTTGCGAATGCAGTGTTGAATTTGGACGAATTTTTAACGAAATCATAAATATTGAAATGATAAATATGGACCGAAACTTCTGAATAAGGACTATCGTATGAAAACGAAGTCTTTTATTGAGAAGGTTAGACCTATAAAATAGTAAGAATATAAACCGAAATGAGCTAAAGCTGCGCACTAAAATTTTAGAGACACAGCCCGTTCATACGTAATGATAGTCAGATGAAAGACCTAAATAAGCTAATAAAAGAAGCGCAACAATTTGAATTGCAGGCTGTCACCAGAAGACATTTTCTAAAAGATTGTGTGGCCGGTATCGGCGGTATTGCTTTGGGGAGTTTGTTAACGAGTTGTAATGGATGGGGACAGTCAAAATCAGCAGAAAAGTTGGATCTGAATGCACTCAATCCACTTGTGCCCAAGCCACCTCATTTCCCAGGTAAGGCTAAAAGTGTCATTTACCTGCATATGGCTGGCGCTCCATCACAATTGGAGTTATTTGATTACAAGCCTGCCTTGCAGAAATTACATAATCAACCTTGTCCGGAGTCCTTGCTTGCAGGAAAGAAATTTGCTTTTATTCGTGGGATTCCAAAAATGCTGGGACCACAGGCTACTTTTAAACAGTATGGAGCAAGTGGGGCTTGGGTATCAGATCATTTGCCTCATTTTAGTAAAGTCGTTGATGAAGTGAGTTTTCTGAAGGCTGTGCATACCGATCAGTTCAATCACGGCCCGGCCCAATTGTTTATGCATACAGGAAGTGCCCGTCTCGGTCGCCCTAGCATTGGTTCATGGGTAACTTATGGTCTGGGATCTGAAAATAGCAATTTACCCGGTTTTGTTGTGTTAACATCGGGAGGTAAAACGCCTGATGCTGGTAAAAGTGTCTGGGGAAGTGGATTTTTACCATCGGTATACCAAGGCGTTCAATGTCGTTCAAAGGGTGATCCCGTATTGTACATTGCCGATCCTGAAGGAATGGGAAGGGGTATGAAGCGTGATTTGATTGATGCCATAAATAGCGTCAACAAAACAGAGTATGATACCTTTAAAGACCCCGAAACCTTGTCGCGGATCGCACAATATGAGATGGCTTATAAAATGCAGGTAGCCGTACCTGAAGTGATGGACATCAATAATGAACCGGCTTATATTCACGAATTGTACGGAACAGAGCCTGGTAAGGAATCGTTCGCCAATAATTGCCTATTGGCTCGGAAACTCGTAGAACAAGGGGTACGATTCGTTCAGTTATTTGATTGGGGCTGGGACAGTCACGGTACTAATCCAGCAGATTCGATTGATCTCGGTTTTAGAAATGAATGCCGAGAGATTGATCGACCTATGACCGCATTGATTATGGATCTAAAGCAACGTGGTTTGCTGGAAGAAACACTGGTGGTGTGGGGCGGGGAATTTGGGCGCACACCGATGCAAGAAAATAGGGACAACAGCGACATGCCATTCCTGGGACGTGATCATCATACCGATGCCTATACCATCTGGATGGCAGGTGGAGGAGTTCGTAATGGTATAAGTTACGGTCAAACCGATGATATCGGGTTCGCCGGGGTAGAAGGGCGTAGTTCTGTACACGATGTCCATGCGACCATGCTTCATCTTTTGGGTTTTGATCATGAGAAATTTACATACGATTTTCAGGGAAGGCCATTCCGATTGACAGATGTGGAGGGTGAACTAATTCAAGCTATAATTTAAAAAAATGAAACAATTTCTAGTATTAATTTTATTTATGAGCAGTTTTCTATCCATGACTGCCCAGCAGTTGCACATTAAATATTATTGCACCAATTGGGGAAATAGTGATTCCTGGGATACGTTCTGTCTCCGTGTGAAAAATGCAGGTTACGATGGTGTTGAATCTTGGTTACCTGGTAGTCCCAAAGAGCGCAAAGAGATGATCGATGCATTACATAAACATGGATTGAGTTTAGGGTTACTTTCAGGGGGATCTGGTGGAACTTATGAGGAATATAAAGAAAGTTTTAAGCGTAATTTGGATGAAGCAGCACAGCTGAAACCCGATTATATTAATTGCCATACAGGTAAAGATTATTACTCGTTTGAACAGAACAAAACATTGATTGAGCTTGCTGATGCAGCTAAAAATAAGTACCATATCCCCGTTTATCATGAGACTCATCGCGGAAGATTTAGTTTTGCAGCCCATGTAACAAAAGAATATTTAGAGAAGATTCCGACGTTACAACTTGCGTTGGATATTTCGCATTGGTGCAATGTACACGAATCAATGCTTTCTGATCAGACCGAGGCTGTAACAAAGGCACTTTCTAGAACTGAGCAAATTCATGCACGCATTGGGCATCCCGAAGGACCACAAGTCAACGACCCCGCCGCTCCCGAATGGGAGAGTATTGTTGCACAACATTTGGCTTGGTGGGATAAAGTTGTTGCTAAACACAAGGAAAATGGGATGAAGTTATTAACCATAACAACCGAGTTTGGCCCAGCGGGTTATTTACCCACATTGCCATTTACACAACAACCGGTGGCCGATCAGTGGTCAATCAATGTCTATATGTTGCATTTACTCAAAGACAGATATAAAGAATGATGGTTTTCTTTGATGAATTATTGGGCTTTTCGGGACGATTTCATCCTCTTTTGGTCCACCTACCGATCGGCATATTGTTGTTGGCTTTTGTTATGGCAATTATTGCGCAGTTTAAAGGCGGAGCTATGTATTTGCCTGCTATTAAGCTCTCCTTATTCCTAGGGACTATAGCCGCCATAGTGGCTGCTTTATCGGGTTATCTGCTTTCACGAAATGGAGGTTATGAGGAGGATGTACTGAGCTATCACAAGTGGTTAGGAATTGTCGTGGCGTTGAGCAGCTTATTATTGTGGTTTCTCTATCGTAAAGAATCTTCTGCTGCATTTCGCTTTTGGCTTTTTTTTCTCGTAGTAATCATGATTGGGGTCACTGGACACTATGGTGGAACATTGACGCATGGAAAGGGCTACTTTGTCGAAGCTATGCCAGTGGCACTAAAAAAGCTGTTTAAAACGGAAGAAGACAAAGAGGAGGTTCTTATCGTTCAAAATGCACAGGAAGCAGATGCCTATAATGGAATTATTCAACCTATTCTTAAACAGCGTTGTCAAAGCTGCCATGGGAAAAAAAAGCAGGAAGGGGGGCTGGCATTGGATACAAAAGAGAATTTGTTAAAAGGAGGAGAGAATGGCACAGTACTGCATGCAAGCGATTCGAAAAAGAGTGAATTATATGCCAGGTTGGTATTACCTGAGGGACATAAGAAGCGAATGCCACCTAAAGGTCGTACGCCGATAACTCCTGATCAGATCAGACTGATTGCCTGGTGGATAGATCAAGGAGCCAATTTTGATAAAAAAGTGCGTGAAATACCACAAACGGAGGAAATCGCTCATTTGTTGAAAAAATTGGAAACAGGGGAAAAAGACACTCCATCGGTATTATATGCAGATTTACCTGCAGCGCCAGCTTTGCCAAAAGATAAAATCGATGCTTGGCAGGCTAAGGGTATTAAGATCATCCAAGTTGCAAAAGATAATAACTTTGTGTTGGTTAATGCCATTAATTATCCTCAATTTAATGATAAGGACCTACAGGAATTATTAAGTATTAAGGATAATATTGTACAGCTGAAATTAGGAAATACAGCTGTTACAGATCTTGCTTTCTCAATATTTTCGGCAATGCCGAGTCTTTCCCGCCTACATCTAGAAAATACAGAAATTTCCGATGCCGGATTGAGCCAGTTGAAAGGTCTGTCAAAATTAACGTATTTAAATCTGACGGGAACAAAAGTTACCTCAAAAGGTCTGTCAAAACTGAAGGACCTTCCGAGTTTAAAAAACGTCTATCTCTATAAAACCGCAAATCAGGAAGTCGCTACGATAAATCAGTTGAACGCTAAGATTAAGGCAGATACCGGTAATTATAGTTTGCCTTTTATTGAAACCGATACAATCAGGTTTTGAGCTGTTGTTGGAATTGCTGGCTATACGCTGGAAATCCGCAATCCGAATGAAATATTATTGTATAATTTAACGATTGGGGCGACATGGACAAGTAATTTAAGGAAAATAAACAGGATTTTTTAGCAGATGTGAAGCGAATGTATAAGGGGAATGAGACAAAATGCGCTAGAGTAGGATAGGAGGAATAGGAATAGGAATAGGAATGCGGAGGTGACGATTTCAAATAAAAGAGCAGCAAGGAATTTCCTGCTGCTCTTTTTACATCACGATAAGCTGTTTTTATTTCGTGCCAGCACCTTCTAATAACTCGATGGCATCGTAAAGGACACCTGCTTCACCTCTAAAAGTTCCAGAGCCCTCTAGTTTGTTATCTTTTGTGTACCATTCATAAAATCCTTTGTTTTTGATAACACGGGCAAGCATCGGCTGTATTTGCGCATAAGCTTCCTGTTGAAAGCCATTTTTAACAAGCTGCTGAATCATACGACCACCAAACCAAGTCCAGTCCCCACCATTTTGATAACCGTAAGGATACATGCCTTTGTTCTTAAACGAGCCTGCCGGATAAGTCGGGTACACAGTAAGTCCAATTGTTGCTGCACCAGCATCTTTTACATTTTTAATCATTTTATCCAATGAAACTTTTATTTGCTCTTTGCTGAGCAAATTAGCCTCAATAGCAATTGCTGTTCCACCATGATAATAGATTTGATTTTCATCAAAATCAGCCGCAAATGGAGAGCCTTTGATATAAATATGGGGAATAAACTTTTGGTTCTTTTCGTCCCAAAGGTGTTTCATGGTATTACTTGCTATAGACGCTCTGATTTTTCCCCACTTTTCTTTTTTCTCAGGGAAAAGATCCATGTAATTGTCAAGCGCGATCAAAAACATTGCATTGTCGTAGATGTCCAAAGCAATATGCGAATTTTCATCCAGGTGGACACCCCAATCGTGTTCAGGTTGAACGTCACCCCAATCGACTGTAGTTGCGCCCCAAAGTAAACCATAAGTAGCATTATAACGTTTGTCCAATAAAAATTGTAAAGCATGCTCCATGCGATCCTTTACAGCCGCATTTCCAATTTTTTCATCGAGAAAAGCCTTATCTTTCGTTGCAACGATATATTTATGTACCGCTTGGATCAAAGAAGACTCCTGGTCCGTTTCAACTGTATTTTTGTGTGCTGCATAATCAGGAGCTAAGGGACTAGTGATGGTATAATAGTCCGATACGCCATTTTTTAAGCTGGATTTTTTGACAAAACCATCGGCAATATTACCATCAGGACCTTGTAGCTTAAAAAACAAAGCTAATTGATCTTTGATCTGTTCATGGGGATGGACTTTTGTTGCTAAGGTGATAAATGTATTGTAATCTCTAATCCACACCTCACTGTATCCATCCCCCGCATTGAATCCACTTTTAATGACGTTCGTAGCCATATCTTTGACAAGATTGAAGCTGCTGTCTTTTTGGATGCTGTCCTGTAAATTGCTTGTCGAAACCTTACCGCCAGCATTTTGGCAGGACAGTAATAGGAGAGACGAAGATAACGCAAAAAATAGAGTTCTCATTGTGCTGTTAGTTTATAGTAAATGGTTTGATTAACATTTGGATTCTTTGACAAAAGATTGGATAACCTTTGCCTTATCGTTTCCTAAATTACGCAATGTATAGGATCCGGCAGCAGCAGGAACAGCAAAAGTCTCAGCATAATGAAAGACTTTCTTCATGCCATTTGCTGTCATCAGCTCAATTGCCTCCCCCTCCACAAGCATCATGATGTGACACTGTCCTTGTGTTTCAATTGCAACATCCTGATCGAATTCGTATCTAAAAACATCGTAGAAATGATCTTCATGCGTTGGCAAATGTATTCTTGTTGCTTGCGCATCAAGGGCTACTTCAGTGGGCTGAGCAAGCAGCGTGTTTTTTACGACATCACCTTTTCGGCTAAAATTGAGGTTGGCGAATGCTCTATCAATATTTAATGGGCGTGGTTTCCCATCTAAATCCGGACGCACCCAGTCGTACATTTTAAAGGTATAATTGTAAGGTGTTGCACTGATTTCGAGTACGAGATTATTCACGCCGGAAGAATGTACAGTACCATGTGGTATCAAATACAATTGGTGTTTCTTGGATTCGAATTTTTGAACGTATTGCTCGATATCCATGGCTGTTCCGGTATGGAAGCTCTCTTCTAAAGCTGAGCGAAATTTGTCTGCATCAATGGATTGCTGAAAGCCCAGATACACTTGTGCGTCCTCTTTTCTATCAACGATATAGTATGATTCGTCCTGTGTGGAGTTTTCTCCAAATTCTGTTTTTGCATAGGCTGGACTAGGGTGACATTGAATGGATAGGTTGCCGCCATCAAAGGTATCCAGAAAATTGAAGCGTATCGGGAATTCAACATCGAAACGTTGCTGGGCATGACCAAGCACATTGGCACTTTCTTGAAACATCAATTGATCAAATGAAATTTCAAGTGTATGTCCATCTGCTTCGAGCAAAATGCCATTCTCAGGGACAATCATTTCGAAGGACCACGCATAGTTTTTGACATGCTGATCTATGCCTGAAAGGTGCTCTTTCATCCACTGTCCACCCCATACGCCGGGTTCAAAAGTTGGTCGTACGCGGAAGTAATTTTGGGACATGGCCAGCAAAGTAGCATGTAGATCCTTCCCTGTGATCCATGGTAGGTTTTGGGACGATTGTTGATCGGCAAGAATTTCGACACGGGAAAGGATAGACCTTTTATGTCTATTCAATATTTCCCAATCGACAAAATAGTAACGCTTGTAGGTTTCCTTTTGATTGGTCTGTGTTGAACAACCTAAGTTTAAAGCTTCTCCCGCACGCATACGTTGAATTAGCACGTTTTTGGGCAGATCAATAAACATCAGCTGACTAGACGTATCGACTAATGATGCTCCAGGGCCATAAAAGATGGTATACTCAGCTTGTATTGATTCGGCGTTTGCTCGTATGGTTTGAAGGTCCGCAAGCTTTTGGGTGTCAAAGTATTCAATGAGTTGAATCCCGGCCTTTTTTCCAAATAATGGATCGTCGCCACCGAGGTATGGTGCGACAAGCTCCTGGATCGCTGATTCAGTTTTTAAAGCTGAATCCATGGCAATAAATCGGGGAGTTACGCCCTGTTTTTCAAATTCTTGCTTTAGCTTGAGGATGATTGTAGCCCAGTCAACACCTACAAAACCATCAATGCTATGTATATTATGTGTAATGAGATGTGCAACAAGATCCGTGTAGGAATTTGATAGTGTTCCTTGAACCGGAAACGTCGGTGTGATTTCGTACTGAAAAGGTTTTGTTTGAGTATTAGAATACATATAATGTAATTTATTGCAAATGAATGATGTTGGATTAAGTCGCTTTTTGCTTACTTGTTTGTTGATTTTTTATTGTGCTTTTCAATCCAGAATTTTTCGATCTCTTCCAAAGGTTTGCCCTTTGTTTCCGGAAGGAATGCAAGTACAACAAGGAATGCGATGGCACAGAAAAATGCAAACAACCAGAACGTATAGCGGGCCCCCCAGGAAGCGAGTAGAATGGGTGTTAGTTGTCCCACGATAGCATCGGAAATCCACATCACCATAATACTGATACCCATGGCACGAGCCCGGATGGCATTTGGGAAGATTTCGGCCGCCACAACAAATTTTAGCGGGCCAATGGAAAAAGCAAAGAAAAATAAGAACGAAAGTATAGCGATAATCAATGCGATATTATTGACTTGACCTTGATTAAAAAGATATCCAGTAACCAGCAAACTCAGGGTAGCACCTACCGTTCCCAAAAGATATAAGGGACGTCTACCCCAATTGTCAACCTTCCAGATGGCAAAGAAAGTAAATAACACATTGGCGGCTCCAAAGAATAGTTGAGCATGATAGGAATTATTTAATGAAATACCAGATTCAAGCAATATGCTCGGACCATAGTAGACAATTGCGTTTATGCCACTGAGCTGTGAAAATAAAGGAAGGAATAAGCCCAATAGGAAGGCCTTGCGATAAATAGGCGAGAAGAGATCACGTAGATTTCCCTTCGAGGAAACGTTGCCGACCTCTTGTATATCCGATAGTCCTAATGCGCCACTGATCGCTGCAACTTCCGTGTTCCGCCCATTTTTAGATAGCCAACGTGGACTTTCAGGAATAAAGTAAACTTTGATACATAACAATAAAGCCGGTACTGCACCAATTAAAAACATAGTTCGCCAGAGTTCATTTTGCTGTGCGGAGCTATATTCGAGAATCAAATAATTGCTGATATACGCAAAAAGAATACCGAATGTAATAGCGAGTTGGTAACAGGTGACTGATCTTCCTCTAAATTTACTTGGCGATATTTCCGCGAGATATAAGGGCACAACGATTGAGGCTATTCCAACACCCAAGCCCCCAATGCTTCTACTTGCAATTAATATGCTATAAGAAGGACTGAATCCACAGCCAATTGCTGAGCATAAAAAGAGCAGGGCCGCAGTAACAAAGGCTGGTTTTCGGCCGTATTTATCTGTTAATGGTCCTGTGAAAAATACACCAACAATACAGCCTAGCAGGGCTGAACTGACAAAAACGCCCTCTTGAGCAGGAGATAGTCCGAAAAATTGCTTTACTAACGGCAATGCACCTGCAATTACAGCCATATCGAAACCGAAAAGGAGTCCTCCAAGTGAAACGATACATAAAATGATGATAAATCTCTTTGACATCTGCGGTTTATATTAATATGTATATACATGCAAACATATATCTATTTTTTTAATTATGCAAAAAATCTTATTTTAGCACAAGCAATCCAACTGATGAATTTAAAAATAGATCATAAAAGCCCTGTTCCGCTGCATATACAAGCAGAGAATCTGTTACGCGAATTAATTAAGCAGCCTGAATATATAGAGGGTAAGTTATTGCCCAACGAAATTGAATTAGCAAAAAGATTGGCAATTTCCCGTTCTACTTTGCGTTTGGCGATCAATAAACTAGTCTACGAGGAGTTGCTCATTAGAAAGAAGGGAATAGGCACGAAGGTGGCCAGTTCCAAATTTAGTTCCAAATCCAAGAATTGGCTGAGTTTCTCACAAGAGATGAAAAACCGAGGAATTGAGGTAAAGAATTTTGAGCTTCACGTCAGCTGGGTTGTTCCGGATAAAGCAGTCTCGAAGTTTTTTAATGTAGATGAGGACCAAAAGCTATTAAAACTAGAACGTCTGAGAGGAAAGAAAGATGACCCATTTGTTTATTTTATCTCTTACTTCCATCCGCGTATAGGTTTAAACGGCGATGAAGATTTTAAGAGACCTTTATATGAGATCTTAGAAGCAGATTATCATGTCGTTGCAGATCTTTCTCAGGAAGAGCTGGATGCAATGGCCGCAAATAAATTTATAGCTGATAAATTGGAGATTAATATCGGTGATCCTATTCTGTCCCGCAAGCGCTTTGTATTTGACCAATCTGGGAAGCCGATTGAATATAATTTGGGGTTCTACCGCGCGGAAAGTTTTACCTATACTGTCGAAAGCAGAAGAGATTATTAGGGAATTCACTCATCCTTTTTGAATGGATCAATTGGATGAGTGAATAGCTAATTTATTTATTCTTTTAATGATTCTTTTCCAGGGTAGTTTCAGCCCAGCTTTCTAGGAGAGCTATTGCTTTACTCAGCACGCCTGCTGAACCTTTGAATTTTCCTGATCCACTGGGTACGTTATTTTGATCATACCATTCGTAAAATCCTTTGTTTTTCACAACCCGATCGATCATCGGTTGGAGTTCGGTATAGGCTTCCGGATAGAAACCGTTTAAAACGAGTTGCTGGATCATCCGTCCGCCAAACCAGGTCCAATCACCACCATTTTGGTATTGGTAAGGCTGAGCCATTCCGCCGATGAAAAATCCAACTGGATAGGTTGGGTATAAGGTCAATCCAATACTCGGCATGCCAGATAACCGCACGTTTTCAAGCATTTGTTTGTTGACTGTTTTTATTTCTGAAGGTGTTAGTAGCCCCGCTTCTATAGCGATGGCGGTGCCGCCATGATAATGGATCGTATTTTCATCAAATCCTTTAGAAATAGGTGATGTCTTAGGGTATATGTGCGGAATGAATTTTTGTTTTTTCTTATCCCATAAAGAACGTCTACTGTTCGTTTCGAGACTCTTTTTTAATCCTTTCCATTCCACCTCCTTGGGAGAGTTGGGCTGGATTTCAATCAAGGTCTGCAATGCAATAATAAACATCGCGTTGTCATAAATATCGATTGCCTCATTGGAAAGTTGGTCATTCCAATCACAACCAAAGCTGTCGTTGGGCTGTACATCTCCCCAATCTGCTGTCATCGCACCCCAAAGTAGCTGATACTTTTGGTTGAACCGTTCCTTTTTCAGATAATCCAACATAAGTTGGATACGGTCTTTTACAGAAATTCCACCGATAGACTCTTCCAAGATACTGTAATCCTTTGTTTTTATTATGTATTTACCCAACAATTGGATGAGTGACGTTTCCTGGTCGGTTTCTACCGTGTTTTTAAAACCCACATGATCAGGAGCGTTTTTTGAATAGTAGGGTGTATCATCATGCCAGGTAAAGTCTTTCTTTAGTACATAGCCGTCTACCATTTCACCATTGGTCTGTTGCATCTTAAAAAATACTAAAATAGCCCCTCTAATGTCCGCTTGGGACCGCTCTTCCAATGCGGTTTCGATGAATGTATTGAGATCTCTGGCCCAAATTTGTGAGTAGCCACTTCCCGCATTGAAACCTTCTTTGATGACCTCTCGGGCAAGGCTGTCCACATATTTTAGGTTTTGATCCGCTAGAATGCTTTTTGCTAACTTAAGTTGCGCGATACGGTCGGGTTTTGTTTGTTGTGCTGATAGTTGGGTTCCGAGTAACAGAAGTATTAGACTAAAAAATGTGGTGTTTTTTTTCATTGTGGTTGTATTGTAATTAATTAGGATTGACAAGTGTACCTGTCAATCATTGGTATTTATTTCAACGTTAATTTGTATTTATTTCAGGCTTGTGATCGAAGATCAACCGTTCGATGTGTATTTTTTTGAATTTATTTACTGGTTATATTTTAATATGTATGTACAATCAAAGTTATGGAAAAATGTCAGTATTTAAGCTTTAATAGTGTTTTATTTGATTAGTATTTAAAATTTTACAAATCTAGGCGTTGCGATGCAATCTGTTAAGTCGTTAAATTAAGTAATAAAATCTAACTCATGTTTATACATACTCTATTTTTTTGTAAGTTTGCTGTAGAATCTAATTGAGAACAATGTTAAAGCGTATCATTTATTATTTTTGTAGTTTATTTGTGAGTACGGCAGCTGTTTCCGCACAGCAGAAAACAGATTTGACCGTTTTTGTAAAACCTAATATTGGATCCGTCCATAGTCGGTATTTCTTTTATACACCAGCAGCCGTACCTTTTGGAATGGCTAAGCTCGCTCCGAGCACAAATGGAAGCTATGGGAACAAGTCGGGCTGGGAGGCCGTGGGTTATGACGATAGGCATACCTCAATAGAAGGCTTTGCTAATTTTCACGAATTTCAGGTAGGCGGAGTGGTATTTGCACCATCCGTCGGAAAATTGAAGACAATGCCCGGTCAACTTGATCGTCCAAAAAGCGGTTATCGTTCCGATTTTGACAAGAAGGATGAATTTGCCACTTCTGGCTATTACCGTGTCATGCTAAAAGATTATAATATACTTGCTGAGCTTACGGCAACGAAGCGTGTCGGTTTTCACCGCTATACTTTTCCAAAAACGGAAGAAGCCAACCTTATTTTCGATATTGGCCATGTGATGGGGGAAAGTGGACCGGTCGTTGATGCCGAAGTAAATTATGACAAACAGCACGTCTGGGGATATGTGGTTACCAATCCTGTCTATGTACAAAAATATCAGCAGGGGGCTACGGTCAAAATGTTTTTCTTTGCGGAGATCAACAAACAACCGAAGTCTTTTGGGACATTTAGAGATTCTATAACTTTTGACCAACATACGCGCATAAAAGGAAAAGGAGCTGGAGTATATCTGAAGTTTGGCACTGAAGCAGGCGAATCAATAGACATCAAGACGGGTTTATCTTATACTTCTGTAGAAAACGCACAACTGAATTTGCTTAAAGAGGCGAAGGATATGTCGTTTGATGCTGCAAAGAATAATGCCTTGCAAACCTGGAATAGTGAACTGGGAAGAATTTTGGTGGAAGGGGGCAAAGCGGACGACCGCATTAAATTTTATACGGGATTGTATCATGCTTTACTTGGCCGTGGGCTTGCAAGCGATGTAAATGGTGCATATCCCAAAAATGACGGCTCGGTAGGGCAGATTGCCCTAAATAAGCAAGGGCAACCGATTCATCATCATTATAATACCGATGCTATCTGGGGCGCATTTTGGAATTTGACACAGTTGTGGTCTATTGCGTATCCAGACTATTACAACGACTGGATTCAGAGTCAATTGTTGGTCTATCGCGATGCAGGTTGGTTAGGAGACGGTATTGCCAACAGTAAATACGTTTCGGGTGTAGGAACTAATTTTACGGGTTTGGCAATCGCAGCGGCCTACAATGTCGGTATTCGTGACTATGATATGAATCTTGCTTATGATGCGGTACGCAAAAATGAATTGGAAGCGAAGGACCGTCTGCCTGGAGCAGGAAAGTTAGATGTGGGAGTTTTCGTCCGCAAAGGCTACTCACCGTATATAAAAGATGATCATGGCAGTCCCGAATTAATGACCAATGGATCTCCTTTTGGCGCTTCGCATACCTTGGAATATGCTTTTTCCGCTGGAGCGGCTGCGCAATTTGCAAAATCATTGGGGCGTCAAAAAGACTATGTTAAATTTCAGGAATTATCCAATGGATGGCGCAATCTGTATGATACCGAGACGAAGTTTATGCGGCCAAAGGATAGTACTGGACGATTCATTTCAAACTTTAACCCTTATGAACCATGGCGTGGATTTCAGGAAGGAAATGCATGGCAGTATACGTTCTATGTTCCGCATGTCCCACAAGAATTGGTTAAACTCGTTGGAAAGGATCTGTTCAATCAGCGGTTGGATAGTATCTTTACGGTGTCGCAGAAGAATGTGTTTGGAGGTGGTACACAAATTGACGCCTTCGCAGGGATTGAAAGTCTTTATAATCACGGTAATCAACCGAACCTGCATATCTCTTGGCTGTTCTATTTTTCTGGTAGACCTGATCTGAGTCAAAAATGGGTACGGGCAATTTGCAATGAGTTTTATGGTAACGATGCGATACATGGCTATGGCTACGGACAAGACGAAGACCAAGGACAGCTTGGAGCATGGTATGTCTTGTCGAGTATCGGCCTATTCGATGTCCGAAGTCTCACCACCGAGAAGCCCGCACTTCAGATAGGCGCGCCACTTTTCGATCGGGTAACGATACAATTGCCGAAGAAATTAAGAAAAAATAAATTTATCATTCAGGTGAAGAAAGAGCAACCCAATAGTTCTATTGTTGATCAAGTTCGGTTGAATAATCGCCTGTGGAAAGGTTGGCAACTTCCTTTTGAACGTTTGGTGGAAGGTGGGATTTTAGATCTCAAGTTGAAAGGTGACTAAATATAAGATAAAAAAATAGCCCCATTCAGGGCTATTTTCAAGGTAGGTTGGTTTGTTGATTGCCTACGCGATTTCAGCAATAAAATTGCCCTCTTGATCCAAATCAGCTTTATGGGCTGCGATTTGTTGAAGATTAATATGTCCGATGACATATTTGAAATCTGGTGCGTAATATCGTTCTGTGATTTCACTGAAATTTAACTTTTCAATCAGTGTATCATCTGTATATCTCAAATAAACCTTAATTAAATAATCTTGGCTATAATTTAATGTGCTGGATTCTAAATGTTTTTTATACTCATAGCGGTATCCATAGCGAAGAGCCGCGATATCCGATAGCACAGCAGAACCTGTTGGGTGGCCACCTGCTCCTTTACCATAGAAAAATTGTTCGTCTGCAAAGGCCGCTTTCACCAATACTCCATTGTTCTCATTTTCTACATTATAGAGCATGCTGTCTTTGCCTACTAGGCGTGGTAATACATAAAGTACAACTTTGTCGCCGTCGATCTCTTTTGCCGTCGGTATCAATTTGATCTTGAGGTTCTTTTCTTTCGCAAAACGAATATCTTGCTGTCCCAATTTATCAATACCAATATTGAACACATCTTCTGGTTTGACATAGATACCGTACGCATGCGAAGCAACAATACATACCTTAAATTTGGGGTCAAATCCACCTACATCCAGCGTTGGATCTGTTTCTGCAAAACCAAGTTCTTGTGCTTTCTTTAAAGCATCTGTATATTGCTGATTTTCGTTGAAAACTTTAGATAAAATGTAGTTGGAAGATCCATTAAAAATACCGCTGACAGAATGCAGTAATTCATTGTCATAGTATTCTTCTAAATTCCGTATAATGGGAATACTTCCGCAAACGGCACCTTCATATAATAAACTGGTCCCGTATTCATGTTGGATATCAACCAGCTCTTCCAAATGGCTGGCAATCATTTTTTTATTGGCAGATACCACATTTTTCCCCGATTTCAAAGCACGAACAGTTAGTTGGTATGCTGCTTCGGCATCATCGATTAGTTCGACAACAGTATTAATTTCTGGATCACCTAAAATTGTTTCGGCATCGGTAGAAAATAAATCTGCTGGTAGCGAGCGTTTTTTATCTCCGTTTTTAATGACAAATTTCTTGATCTCCAGATTAAGATCTTTGGTTTTGATGATATCGTAAAGACCTTGGCCTACGACACCAAACCCAAACATCCCTATTGTTAATTTATTACTCATATCTCTTCTTAAATTCTCTTATATATTATTTACTCTCTTATACTAATTCGTTTATGTATTCTTTTTGTTCCCGCAGAAAGCTGCTAATGATTTTTGTGAGTTTTTTTGTTTCGATCAAAAAGCCATCGTGGCCATAGGTCGATTCAATCTCTTGATAATGGGCATTGGGAACATGTTGCGCGATGAATTGTTGCTCTTGTGGCGGAAACAACAAATCTGTATTAACGCTCAGGACTAAAGTTGGACAATCAATGCTCGCCAAAGCAGATTCAATAGATCGTCTTCCCCGACCTAAATTGTGACTGTCCATTGCTTTGGTCAGGAAATAATAGCTGTACGCATTATAGCATTTCACCAATTTTTCACCCTGATAGTTCTGATAGGAGGATGCTTTATAATGATCGAGTTTTTCGTTATCATCTTCCTTTTGCGTGTTGGCATACGTTGTATAGTTGCGGTAAGACAACAGTGCCATAGCGCGTGCAACTTTCAATCCTTTAGCTCCACCATCAGGGTGATTGGCGTAAAAGGTTCGATCAGTTGTAATGGCCAGACGTTGACTTTCATTGAATGCAATACCCCATGGTGAGTGGACGGCATTTGTTCCAACCACGATGAGATGGTTGATGGCTATACTGTGCGATACGGCCCATTCCAATGCTTGTTGACCGCCTAATGACCCCCCGATAAGGATCTCTATTTGTTTGATTTCCAGGTGGTCCGCAAGGACTTGATGTGCGTGAACCAAATCCCTCACTGTGAATTCGGGGAAAGATAGGTAATAGGGTTGTCCGGTTGCTGGGTTTACAGATAGCGGATTACTGCTATTATATGCTGATCCTATGACATTGGCACAAATAATATAATAATCGTTTGCATCAAACAACTCACCTGTTCCAAAAAGACCGGACCACCAATCCAGCACATCTGCATTGGCCGTTAATGCATGGCAAACCCAGATCACATTGCTGCGATCTGCGTTGGGTTTGCCAAATGTTTCATAACTGATTTGTAAATCAGTAAGCTCTCTTCCATTTTCAAATACAAAAGGCTCCGGGTGCAGATATATATGCTTACTCATTTCACGTTTAAGTTTTAAGCCGAAAAAATCTGATTATTTAATTTTATCAAAAGCTTGTTGTAAATCAACTTTGATATCATCAATATGCTCTATTCCTACAGAAAGACGTAATAAGCCTTTGAAGACTCCGGCATTGGCTTGATCTTCATCACTCAATTGTTGATGGGTTGTAGCTGCTGGATGAATAATCAATGACTTCGTATCACCAACATTGGCTAAATGACTGATCAATTCTAAGCTGTCGATAAAGCTATTGGCCTTTTGCGCTGCGTCACCTTTAAGCTGGAAAGAAAGTACCGCGCCATAGCCATTTTTAAGGTATTTTTGTGCGTTAGCGAAGCTCGGAGAGCTTTTTAATCCCGGATAGTTTACTTTTTCTACCTGTGGATGCGCCTCAAGCCATTTTGCGACCTCTAAAGTGTTGTCTACATGGCGTTGCACCCGCAAAGACAAGGTTTCAAGTCCTTGTAATAATAAAAATGAATTGAAAGGGGAGAGTGCTGGTCCGAAATCCCGGAGCCCTTCCACACGCGCCCGAATGGCAAATTGAATATTTCCGAATGGTCCGCTTTCACCGAAAACTTCGGAAAATACTAAACCATGATAGCCTTCAGATGGTTCGGAAAATTGCGGGTATTTTCCATTGCCCCAATTGTAGTTTCCGCCGTCGACGATGACACCGCCAATGCTTGTGCCATGTCCACCGATCCATTTAGTTGCCGATTCAACAACCACATTTGCACCATACTCCAGAGGTTTAAATAAATAACCTCCGGCTCCAAAAGTATTGTCGACGATTAATGGTAAGTCATATTTTTTTGCTACGGCAGCAATTTTTTCAAAGTCGGGAATATTGAAACTTGGGTTTCCGATTGTTTCAACATAGATTGCTTTTGTTTTATCATCAATGAGCGCTTCAATTTTATCGGCTTCGGCGTCTGTTGCAAAACGAGCTTCGATGCCTAGGCGCTTAAAAGAAACTTTAAACTGGTTGAATGTACCGCCGTATAAGTTGGATCCCGCAACAAAATTGTCACCACTTTCCAAAATATTATTTAAAGCTATAAACTGTGCCGCCTGGCCGGATGCAACAGCAACAGCTGCAACTCCACCTTCCAGTGCCGCAATACGTTGTTCGAAAACATCCGTAGTAGGGTTCATAATCCGTGTATAAATATTACCGAACTGCTTTAATGCAAATAAGTTTGCGCCGTGTTCGGCATTTTCAAATACAAAAGATGTTGTTTGATATATAGGAACTGCTCTAGATCCCGTAGTAGGGTCAGCGACTTGGCCAGCGTGAACCTGAAGAGTTTCGAATTTTAAATTTTTGTTTGAAGACATAATATATCAGATTTTAAGGGTTCAAAAAGAAATTGCAAAGTAAAAAGAGAAGCATACACACCTCCTTGAAGGGTCTGTTAAATCTTTATCCAAGAAAACGGAAATGATTTTTAACAAGCATGGAAGTGCATATGCATACGCATTCGCATTCGCATCGATACAATTGTACGATGGGTTACACTTTCGCTTATCGTGCGGTTCACTTGTGTTGAACCTGAATTTTTAATGGACTTCAGTAATTTAATAATCATTGTCTTATGTCATTTATATGCTCCAAAACGATATTGTTTTGGACAGGAATTGGCACCTTTTCAAACAAATTGAAGGTTGCCAGTGGGTCATTGAGCCAGTCTCTCGCCACTTCTTTATAAATCAAGACCTACTGATGAAGGGAGGTGTTGATTAGAAATCTTCTTTCGAAGACGACACAAATATAAACTCTTTTTTTATTAAAGCAAAAGAAATGGTATTTTTTAGTTAAAGGAATTTTGAATAACATGCCGATTGGCATCGCATATCTTCCGATGAAACCGCAAAAGTAACTGTCAATCGGGTATTATGATTTCTTTAAATTGATCCGTTCTGCAGTTTGATTTAAATCTGTTAGGAGAGGTTTAAGCGCATCGATTCTACTATGGATATCATAGGCGAGGTGGCGATTCGTCTTTTTGTTTAACGATAGCGAGAGGCCCACCAAATGGGAATTGACCTGATATGCGAGTGCCTGAAAATGGTGAATATGTGACCAATCCATCCATTTGTGCTCGGGTTCTTTTTTCATTTGATTAATGGCGTCTGAAAACAGGGCCATGGCGGTCTGCGCCTTTTTACGAGCCAGTCGTATATCAAACGAACTTTGTCTTTCGTCCGACAGACGGTTATTGATGATCTGGAAATAATGCGCGTTGTAAAGGGATACCTCTTTTGCCAGCTGAACCATGCCTGTGCTCTGGCGTACAGGTATCAAGAAATAACCCGCTATAGCCAAGAATGCTCCAATCAGTGTGAAAAGTATTCGGCTGCCTAAAATGAGATTGATGTTGCCTTCGAACAGATTGAGTGCAATCACAATTCCCAAGGTAATGAAGATGACACTGACCATATAGTTAGATCGGTTGAACAAAAAGAATCCAAAAAGACCCAATGCAGCTATGGTTAGGAGTGCTGGAAGAAAATGAATAGAAATTAAGCAGAACACACCAACTATAATACCCGAGAATGTACCGACAATACGTTCTATATTACGGGTTTTTGTCATTGAAAATGCTGGCCTGGCAACAATAGCGATCGTCAGTAAGATCCAATAGGTATATTTAAAATCCAAAAATAAAATACCGATCAATGCACCTGTTCCAAAAAGAAGAGCCATCCGAACCGCAAATCGAAAAAGCGGATTATTCAGATGGAGTTTACTTTTTAGATCAGCGAGATTACGTAATGGTCGACTGATAAATTGTTGGTACTCGCTGGTGTCAATCTTATCCTGAATTTCCTGATTTTGATAAAAAGCGACCTGGATTCTGTTGAGTACATCAATAATTGCTTCGATGTTGCTTATGATCGAACATAATATACCTTTTGCTGGATCGGCCTGTTGTTCTTGAATTTCTTTTAAATCCCGTAAGAGGGCATTAATTTTAAAGTTATTATGGTATAATTGATGTGCATACCGGAACCTCTTGTTGGGTTGTGAAAAGCTATCGATTTCTAACGCTAATAATTTGATTGTGTGACGAATTAAGGGGAGGCTGCCCGTGTCTGCAAGATTTTTGCGAATTGCATCGTAGTCATGATCAAGCGCAATAATTAACTCATGGAGGTCAATTAATCCATAAACCTGACTGAGCCAATAATTGCTTTTATGCCACTGTTGGCTTATGATTTTTTTTTCTCGAAACAGAAGAGACCTGATTTGTTCCTGCTGTTCGCTGATCTGGCCATGAATTTTTCCTACGCGACTGTACGTAATATTCAAAGGAATATCGGGATCGTAAGACTGTGATCGTATCAATAGAAATTGGGACAATCCATGAAAGCCATTAGCCATGGCATGTTTTAAAGAGCGATAAGGTTGTATATAGGCTTGTAAAAGGCTAAAAAAGTAATATATTATGGACCCTGTTGTAATCTGTAAGCTAACCGCAAAGGGGTGTTGTGGGGCCATTCCGATCACAAAACTCATGAGAATCAATGTCATGTTTCCAATTGCAGCATAGCGGGCTCCAAAAATGCCGTATAAGGTGCATATAAAACCGGCTGACGCTAGCACGATAACCAAGGGCCAATGATAGGGAAATACAATAGCTGTAAACAATGATGCAATAAAGAAGGTGGGAATACATACCAGAGCTGAAGAAAGTTTATCTTTTCTGTTGCCAGGAGGATCGGTGAGTGTCGTTAACAACGATCCGACACCGATTCCGATAGCCGTGCTCGCTTGCGCTCCCAATAAATAGATCGCCAAACTTGGCAAAATACTGACTGCAACATTACGTAATGCGTCTCCAGCATGCTCGCCATGCATAAATCGTATTATAAGGATATAAATACGGTAGAGTCTTTTCTTCAATGATACAGTGCTCATGAATCAGTTTACTAATTTTCGATGCAAAAATACAAATATTATGCTTAATATTTTTTGTATACAATTTATTTGTTTTGAATTTTATTTGTTTTTTGAATTTTTATTTTGATTCGATGTCATTTTCCTACGATATGTTTCAGAAGATTCAAAATTATCTCGCATGATCCTATCCGCTGTAAAAGCGATCAGCGAAGGATAGGGTTTACCGATATTATTTGGTTGTCTACCGAGTGAATCGCACTACCTGTCTATTTCTGCTAGTCAACGTGTAATGAATACACGAGGTTTGTTGTCATTATTATGAAGTTGACTATCCGATCGATAGCCCAAAGAAATTACATTATGAAACCACAAAAAATTAAATTGCTCTTATTTTCTATTGTTTTATTCCTGTGTTCTAATGCCGGACCCGTTTCAGCACAGTCTGACGGGGGGAAATTACGTACTGTCGTTGTTGGGCAGGACAACAAGCCCATTGCTGCCGCAAATATTTCACTGTTTCGTAAACCCAATGATGTCTTGTTAAAAGGAACCTTATCCAACGAAAATGGAGAAATTGTGTTGTTTGCGATACCCGAGGGGAAGTACAGCTTACAGGTGTCCACGGTGGGTTATGGTACTTATCGTTCTGGGGAAATAATGCTGCGTGCGGGTGATTTCAAGGTGCTGGATACGATTCGATTACAGCTGGAAAGTAAAGTGCTGGATGAGGCGCAGGTAATTGGCAAGAAGCCATTAATTGAAAGTCACCTTGATAAAGTTGTGCTCAATGTCGAGAACAGTATTTTGGCAACCGGAAATAACGCATTGGAACTCTTGCAAAAGGTCCCGGGGGTAACTTTAGACAACAAAAAGATCAACCTACGTGGAAAAAGTAATGTGATCATCATGATTGATGGTAAGCCTACTTATCTTTCTGCAGATGAAGTGTCGCGCTTATTGGAAAATACAGCTTCAAATGCAATAGCCTCGATCGAAGTACTCACCAATCCACCTGCAAAATATGATGCGGCAGGGAATGCAGGAATTATTAATATTAAGACGAAGAGGAATACGCAATTTGGAAGTAATGTTAGTTTAAACCTCAATTTAGGGCAGGGTAAATATACAAAGGCTGATGGTGGCTTTCTCATAAACCATCGTAACAATTGGGTGAACTTATTTTCTTCCTATAACTATGCAACTGCCTTAGGCTTTAATGATTTAGATATCGATAGGGCTGTAGATACCAAAAGCGGGACGACTTTTTTCAATTCGGATTCTTATTCGAAATTCCGCTATCGAGGTCATAATTTCAAATTTGCGGCAGATTTTAACCTGGGGAAACAGGAGGTCATTGGATTTGTGGTTAATGGTAATGTAAGCAATGGTCATTCAACACGGGAGGGAAGCAATCTGATCGCTTCTCAAAAAGGAAAGCTTGATTCGGTAGTATTAGGAAGTAATTTGTCAGATTTTAAATACCATTACCTCACTTATAATCTGAATTACAAAAAGACATTTGATACCTTAGGGACTGAATTGACGTTTAATGGGGATTATTCATATTCGAAAAATAATGACAATAGCACTGTTGGAAACCATTTTTTGGACGCAAACTGGGAAGAATTTAAATCACCGCATATTTTCCGGAATGATATGCTTTCTAAGGCAAAAATATTAGTTTTTAAAACCGATTTTGTGCATCCTTTTAATAAAACGACGAAACTCGAGGCGGGGTTAAAATATAGCCGCGTAAAAACAGATAATAATTTGTTGTACGAAGATCAGGATCAGCAAGGCGAGTTTGTGCAAAATAATGGTCAAAGTAATCATTTTTTGTACAATGAAAATATAGCAGCAGCTTATTTCAGTTTAAATAAATCGTTCGGAAAGTTTTCGGTACAAACTGGACTGCGTGTTGAAAATACGAGCTCCCTAGGAAACTCAGTGACGCTTGGGCAACAAACAAAACGTACCTATACCGATTTTTTTCCATCAATATTTGTACAGCAACAAATTAATGATAATCACAAGCTTGGTGCGAGTTATAGCAGACGTATTGACCGCCCTGATTATGGGTCATTGAATCCCTTTGTGTATTATTTGGATCAATACACGTATCAGTATGGCAACCCTTATTTAAATCCACAATATACCAATTCGTATGAAGTAAATTATACCTTTAAAGATCGCTATTTACTGAGTTTGGGCTACAAGAGGACCAACGATGCAATCACTCAGGTGATAGAAAGTAATTCAGAGACCAAAGCTATTGCACAGACCGATCGAAATCTGGCTTATTTTGATTATTACAACATGAATGTCAATATACCCGTTAAGCTTTTTAAATGGTGGAGTATTTCTAACAATGCCAGCGCTTTTTATAATAAGTTTAGTTTTGATGAACACTCCGGAGCACAACGCCAATTGGAAAAGTTATCGTTCCAGGTAAGTTCCAATCATGATATCCGAATTGGGGAAACAACAAACCTGGAGCTGACGGGCAATTATTTCTCGCCAGCAGTATATGGCGTATTTAGTTTTCAGTCTTACTATGGCATTGATCTAGGTGCAGGTAAAACATTTCTTGACAAAAAATTGAATGTCAAGTTGGGTATAAATGATGTCTTGAATACAAGAGGCCAGCGCAGATTGTCGAGTTATCAGGAAAATGGATACTATCGTATACGAAATGCATATGATAGTCGGGTTATCCGATTGTCTGTTTCTTATCGTTTTGGTAATATGAATATTAAGTCAGCCAATAAAAAGGGAGGGAATAATGACGAAGATAATCGATTAAAAAAATAGGAGCTATTGTTGTGAGAGGAGATAAGGAGCAAGAGATGACGAACGTTCCCCTAAAACAAAAAGAGCCAGCAATATCGCCGGCTCTTTTTGTTTTATTGGGAAGTTATCTTAACTTAAAAATAAGATCTCTCTCAATTTTGGAAGAGGCCATTTTTTGTCATCAACAATTTTCTCCAATTTGTTGACATGATAACGGATCACATCGAAATATGGTTTAACTAATTCATCGTAAGCGATTGATCTCTCACGTACATCATCAATTTGGTTTGCTTTTTTACGTTCTTGACGCATTGCTTCAGCTTGCTCCAAGATGGTATTTACGTGTGTTGAAATACGTTCTACAAAGTTCAATTGAGAGCTGAATGCTGCTTGTGCCAGACCCAGGTCTTTTAATCCTTTGACGTTTTCAATCAATTCATTTTGATAAATGAAACATGCCGGGGCGATTTGGTTGTTAACCATCTCTTCGATGACACGCGCCTCAATTTGTAATTTTTTATAGAAGTTTTCAAGCAAAATTTCGTGGCGAGCTTCTGATTCACGTTTGGTATAAATACCTAGTGATTCAAACAGGGCTAAAGATTCTTCTTTTACATAAACATCTAATGCTTTAGGTGTCGATTTGATGTTAGAAAGACCACGTGCTTCGGCCTCTTTTTCCCATTCTTCGCTGTATCCATTGCCTTCAAAGCGGATAGCTTTTGAATCTTTGATGTATTTGCGGACAACATTTAAGATCGCAAGATCTTTTTTCGTGCCTTTTTTGATTTGTTTATCTACTTCTGTTTTGAACTCGATCAATTGCGCTGCAACGATCGCATTCAACACGGTCATCGGTAAAGCGGAGTTTGCAGAAGAACCAACAGCGCGGAATTCAAACTTGTTACCTGTAAAGGCAAATGGTGAAGTACGGTTCCGGTCTGTATTGTCCAGTTTTAATTCAGGAACTTTAGGAATACCATGCCATAAGTTTGCCTCTGCTTTTACTTTTTTAGCAACACGAGCAGATTCAACTTCTTCCAAAAGCTCATCCAATTGAGAGCCTAAGAAAATTGAAATAATTGCTGGTGGAGCCTCATTTGCACCCAGACGGTGATCGTTGCTTGCACTAGCGATAGAAGCGCGCATCAAATCAGCGTATTCATAAACAGCTTTGATGGTATTGACGAAGAAAGTCAAGAACATCAAATTGTTTTTAGGTGTTTTTCCAGGAGATAATAAATTTACACCAGTATTTGTGATTAAAGACCAGTTGTTGTGTTTACCAGATCCGTTGACACCAGAGTATGGTTTTTCATGCAACAATACTTTGAAGTTGTGTCTTAAAGCAACTTGTTCCATGACATTCATCAACAATTGGTTGTGATCGATGGCCAAGTTGATTTCTTCGTACATTGGAGCACATTCAAATTGAGAAGGTGCAACTTCGTTGTGACGAGTCTTTAAAGGAATACCTAATTTTAGCGCTTCGTTTTCCAAGTCCACCATGTACGCTAATACGCGCTCTGGAATCGCACCAAAATAGTGGTCTTCCAATTGTTGGCCTTTGGCCGACATGTGGCCAAATAACGTACGGCCCGTTAACTGAAGATCTGGACGAGCATTATATAAGGAAAGGTCAACCAAGAAATACTCTTGTTCAATACCTAGAGAAGCGTTTACTTTAGTGACCGATTTGTCAAAATATTGAGCAACATCCGTTGCCGCTTTATCTACTGCGTTGATGGCTTTCAATAAAGGAGCTTTATAGTCTAATGATTCACCCGTATAGGAAACAAAAACTGTTGGAATACATAATGTTTTACCAGCACCTGTTTCGTAAATGAATGCAGGAGAAGATGGATCCCAAGCTGTATATCCTCTAGCTTCGAATGTATTACGGATACCACCATTTGGGAAAGAAGATGCATCGGGCTCTTGTTGAACTAATGCGTCAGCAGTAAATTTTTCAATGGCTTCACCGTTTTCGTCTGGCTCAAAAAAAGCATCATGTTTTTCAGCAGTCGAACCCGTTAAAGGTTGAAACCAGTGTGTGTAGTGAGAAACGCCGTGGTTAAGTGCCCAAGTTTTCATGGCCTGTGAAATGTGTTCAGCCAAATCTCTTGAAATAATCTGTCCCTCTTCAATGGATGCAACTAACTCCTTGTATGAATTTTTAGGAAGGTAGTCTTTCATTTTGTTTACGGAAAAAACATTCTTTCCGTAAATGTCAGTTGCTTTTTTAGTTTCAACTTTTTCAAATGAAGCAATTTGGCGTGAGCCTGCTGCTTCTACTGCTTTGAATCTTAGGTTCGACATTTGTATTTTGTAGTTAAATTACAGTTTGTTGATTTTGTTTTTCAAAAATATTGTGTTTTTATTGAAAACTGAAATTTTTTTTGATGTTTTTTGTGAAATAATTCAAAAATTATGGTTTTTGGCTAATAAAAAAGGTGTGATTTATATAAATCACACCTTTTTTATTGTTTTGTGTTATAATTCGAATCCCCAGTCTATTCCTTTTTCGGTAGCAGGTACTCCTTTCTTCATCCAAGCAGGAGCGGGGGCACCTTTTAGGAAATGATCGAAGAATTGCTGTTCGCGAATTTGTATATCCTTACGGTTTTGTCGAAGTATGAGGTTATGTTCATCACCATTATAATTCAGCATCCATACAGGTTTGTTTAATCGGCGTAACGCAGTAAACATTTCAATACCTTGATACCATGGCACGGCCCCGTCGTTGTCATTAGCCATAATGACAACAGGAGTTTTAACTTTATCCAAATGGAATAAAGGTGAATTTTCGATATATAGTTCTGGAGCTTCCCACAGGGTTTTTCCGATGCGGCTTTGTGTATGTTCGTATTGGAACTGGCGGGACATACCACTTTGCCAGCGTATTCCGCCATAGGCAGATGTCATGTTGACGACAGGAGCACCAGTCCATGCTGCAGCGTACATATTGGTCCGCGTAATGAGGTGAGCAACTTGATAACCGCCCCAACTTTGGCCCTGTATTCCCATCTTTGTGCTATCAACCCATGCATTCTGAGCGAGGTATCTCATCCCAGAATTGATGTATTCTTCAGCTGATTTACCCGGATGACCTGTTTTGTAGCTTATATTTGGCGCAAATACCAGGTACTCGTTACTTACAAAATAGGGGATGTTCAAACGCGATGGCGTAGGAGCAGGGGGTTGATACGTATATAATCCATCTGAAAGCTTTTCATAGAAGTAAGCTATAATGGGATATTTTTTTGCAGGATCAAAATTTTCTGGTTTATAAAGAATTCCCTCAGCCTGATTTCCTTCGGGCGTTGTCCAATGGACTAACTCCGCTGTCCCCCAGTTGTAATTAGCCTGTTGCTGATTAATATTGGATAGTTGTAATTCGTCTTTGAACTTTATGGTATTGGTGTAGATATTAGGCGAATTCATATAATCCTCTTTACTGTACAGTATCGTTTGTTGATCCGCTGAAGAGCTGATATTCCTGAACGTTTTTGCCTCCACCAAAAGACTTTTAGGATCGTTATGCTGCCCCTTGAACTGGTAGAAACCAGATTCTTTGGTTTTATTGTCAAAGGAAGTTAGAAAACCACCCTTTTTATAGTCGAGTGTTGTGGCTTGTTCGCGGTCCTCTTCTCTTTTTAGCGGTAAGTAGCGGAAAGTTGTCTGCGATGCAGCTCCATAGCCGTTGGTCAAGATGGATTTGTTGGAACCGTCCAAGTTAAAATACCAGATATCATACCTCGAATTGACGTAAATCCCTTTAAAGTCCGGACTCCATGCTGCCATGCCATATCCTTGCGCGGCAGTAGGCATATCATTTTCCTCGTCGGCAAAGGACGCTGGTATACCGTCATTTAGCACCGTCTTTTTCTTTGAACTAACCTGATAGGAATTCCAGGAACCTTTATCTTGGTCGAAATATACGATGTATTTTGCGTCAGGACTTAAGATTGCATTTCCTGAAAAGTTTGAAAGGATTAACTCTTTATTTCCTGTTTTTGTTGAAACCAGATAAATGTCGTCTCGTGTACTGCCTTCCCATTGACTTGCGATGCGCTTGCCAAAATCAGTGCGTGCTAAGATATACTCTTCATTTCCGTCCGGTGTAAGTGCGGTGGAGTTAAATGTTTGGTCCGTAAGGGGAATAATGTTGCGATTATATTTGGGGTAAGTAACCGCTAAGAAATTTCTTGCAAGATCTTTCTTTAAATTGACCAACTGCATGGGCTGTAAATAGTCGTCTTGCCAGTTCCAAACGTCCACTTTAGCATGCTCAAAATCAACCAAAGTGGTGTCTCTGACACGTGGTATTGGTGCTATGCCGAAAAATAGCTTCTCCCCATTTTTGCTGAAACGGATATCGCCATCCCCACTAACGGCCCAGTCTTTAGGTATACCATTGCTTGTTTTTGTTGCGAGGTATTGGGCTGTATCTATACCATTGGCATAATAATATAGATTGTAATTTTTTAGTAATGCCTTTTCATTGGAGAGATCCCCCAGGTAAGCGAGCTGATTACCTGATTCATCAAATTTGAAATTTTTATAATTACCTTTTCCATTTGATATCTTTTTAAGCTTTTTAGTTGCTATTTCGTAAAGGTAGACTCCAGATTCTTTTGATAGGCTATCTTTTGAATCTGTTTTTTTTGAAAAAACGATTTTTGATCCATTTTTATTCCATTCGTATTGATCTACAGATGAGAATTGCACCGAATCACCAGAATTTAGATCATATAAAGCAAGCGTTGCCACTGTTTTTTTCTTTTTATCGCTGCCTTTCTTTGCTTGTGTGGCATCAGTAGCCGTTTTTGAATCAGGTTTTTCATTTATTTCCTTGTCGAAAAGAAAAGAGACGAAATTGTTGTTTTGATCAGCAATTTTATAGGATTTTACCTGCGCAAATTTGACAAGGGATGACGTTGTTACATTGTAGATTGCCAATGAATCTTTTGGGAGATCTTCGGCTTTCTTCTTTTTGATCTTGGCTTCGCGGGTTAAGGCAAATGGCGCTTTGACCAAACTTAACAGATGATTTTCGGTATCTGTTAGTTTTCCATTATACCCACGGGGAATTTGAATGATTTCTTTGTTCTCTTTGGTTTTGAGAAAAAGCTGATTGTCGCCTTCTTGTGGAACGACCTGGAATAGGATAAATTTTCCCGATTTACTGATATAGGGTGATGATACGCTTTGCCAACTATCATATACCGTATGATCCAATGGTTTCTTTTGCGCATGGGCAGCGAATGCAGCCAGAAAACAAAATGGAATACAGATACTTTTCTTATTCATATTTTTAAACCTTTTTGTCGCAATTTATTCATAAAAAATAAATAAACATCGATTTTTTGGTATATTCATTGTTACGTAAACATAAAAAACTGGTTATGAAATCATCATCCGCTGTTATTATTTCGATTATAATGGGCGTTGTGCTCTTGCTCGGCACCTGGATATTGGGTACAGCTTATCGCTATAAGTTTAAATCGACGCAGACAATCACTGTTAATGGTAATGCCAAAAAAGATTTTGAATCCGATTTAGTCAAATGGAGTGCTACTTTTAGCCGAAAGAATTATGAATTGAGTGCTGCTTCAGCACAATTGGCTACCGATAGAGATTTGGTGCGGGACTTTTTAGTACAACAGGGGGTTAAGGCTGACGAGATCCGTTTCGAGGCTGTTAATATTGCCAAAGACTTTGAATATCATACCGATGGAAAAGGCAATGGTTATAATACTTTTTCCGGTTATACCTTATCGCAGGCCGTCAGTGTCGAATCAAAAGACTTAAATAAAGTTGACAATGCTTCAAGAGAAATATCGACATTAATTTCCAAGGGGATAGAACTTAGCTCCAGTACCCCTAACTATTATTACTCCAAGCTAGAGGATCTAAAGCTGGAACTTATTTCACAGGCTTCAAAAAATGCACATCAACGTGCAGAGAATATCGCAAAGGAATCGAATGCCGGATTGGGTAATCTGGTAAAGGCCGATCTGGGAATTTTTCAGATAACGGGACAAAACGACAACGAAGAATACTCTTCAGGTGGTGCATTTAATACAGCATCAAGAAAAAAAACAGCTAATATCACAGTTAAAGCAAGTTTTTTGAGTAACTAATGAAAAATTATTTGACTGAATCTCAGTCCTATATTGGTTTTGATTGAAAATTTATTCAAAAAGTTTTCTCCTTTTCAATAAAAAACCTACTTTTGCATCATCCCAAACGGATATGCCCGGATGGCGGAATTGGTAGACGCGCTGGTCTCAAACACCAGTGGGAAACCGTGCCGGTTCGACTCCGGCTCCGGGTACTGAAAGCCTCTTTGCGATACGTAAAGAGGCTTTTTTTATACACCTATGTTTTTCTGACCTGATGATTTCGACAATACCCCGATAATAACTTATCAAGATAGACAATATAACGGATATATCCTAATACCAACGTATACCTAATACCAGTTTTTAAGCAGTTTTTAGACAATGATTAGTCATTACTTATTCAGTTGTCACTGAGCAAGCACTGAACGAGCACTGAACAAGCACTGAACAAGCAGTGTCTAAAGAGCTAATCTGATCGCTCTTTGATCCGAATTTGCTACAATAGCTATAGCTTGTTCTTTGGTGTTTCTTCGCTTATTATAGGGACTTTCATTAGACCTTCCTGAGTATTCGTTCGCTATTTCTCTGGTGTTTCCTTGGTGTTTCCTTGGTATTTCTTTGGTCTTTCTTTGGTGTTTCTCTGGTCTTTCTTTGGTATTTCTTTGGTATTTCTTTGGTCTTTCTTTGGTGTTTCTCTGGTCTTTCTTTGGTGTTTTAACGATAAAATGCCAATAAAAGAGCAATAAAAGAGCAAAGAAACGGTAACGTAGGTGTAATCCTCAACCAGACTTGTAGATAAGAAAGATAAATTGCCTACCGTTGAATTGGCAGTAAGACGGGCTTTTTTTTATAAACTTTCTTTAATCTGAATTTTCTTGTTTAAATTGGAAATACCAAATATAAACTTGGATGAAAACAGTTTTTTTATCGCTGGCACTGTTGTGTTTTTTCATGACGCAGGGACAAGTGGGGTTTGTCTTAAACGGGAAAAAGAATGTCAAAATTCCTTTTCTTTTTGTTCATAACCTAGTCATTATACCTGTGCAAGTAAACGGGTATATGATGAACTTCCTGTTGGATACAGGTGTTAAAGAAACCATGATATTTGGGGAAACATTAAAGTCAATTGATAGCGCTGTTTTTGTTAATAAGTTTCAGGGCTTGGGTCGGGAAGAGGGTTTGGATGGCTATTTATCCGTCAGCAATCACGTGAATATTGCAGGCGTATATGAAGATTTGGATCAACCGATCTATATTCTTCAAAATGCTCATATTGATATTTCTACCCGGATAGGCGTGGAAGTGAATGGAATTATGGGTAGTCGTTTTTTTGAAAACCAAATGATCGAAATGGATTTTCAAAAACATCGCATCACCTTATATCCAAGGGCGAACAAGCCTAAGGGGCTTGAGAAGATGCAGCGTTTGCCCTTGGATATTTTAAACAGTCGCCCCTATACTTCGGTTGCTTTTAAACAGGGCGATGTGGCTATTGATGGTCGTGTATTGATCGACATGGGAAATAGCGATGCCTTAATGCTTATTCCTTCCAAGCTAAATAATTTTGATATTAAGCCTCCATTTATTGATGACTACATAGGGCAAGGATTTAACGGTGAGATTTATGGAAAAAGAAATCGAATCCGATCGCTCGAACTTGGGCCGTTTACAATGGATTATCCCCTCGTAGCCTATCCCGAATTGAGTTCGTTACAGCATGCAACATTTGTGAGCGAAAGGGTAGGTTCCATTGGAAATGAGTTGTTACGCCGATTTAAGGTCGTATTCGATTACCCCAACAAATCCATATACCTTCATAAGAATAAAGATTTTGATCGCTTTTATTATTTGAATATGAGTGGCTTAGAAATTATCCACGATGGCATTAAATACGAAAAAGAAGAAATACCCGTGGTTCTGCAAAAAGATGGCGGTACAGAGGTAAGAATGGGCAACAGCGTGCAGTATCGCTTTGTACTACGGAATATGTACAAAATTGCGACGGTTCGTGATGGTTCGCCTGCGGCAATCGCAGGACTAATGCCGGGAGATAAGGTTATAAGGATCAATGGTAGACCTGCATCTTCATTTTCCCTGGAGTCGATCCATAATCTTTTTAAATCAGAAGAGGGAAAGGAAATGCGTTTCCGCGTAACCAGAGGCGGGAATACACGCGACTTTAAATTTGTGCTAAAGGATCCACTTCCATTTAACCCGAATTAAATTTTTGCAAATATGAAAAGTTTAAATAAAACTTATTTATCTTTGCTGTCAATAATAGTATTTTAACAATTAAACACGAAGAGATATGTTGGTCGCCAAGATTATAACACCGCAAGCTTTTAAGGCAAATGGATTTGCTGAAAGCAATCTTCGTGCTTTTTGTCATAGTTAAGACATTCTTCAAAATTGGAGCACATCGTGTTTATTCAATCCGCTGGAATAAATAATCGGATCGCTTCACTTCTTTTGGAAAACCAATTAATACAGATGAAAAAGCCGAAGTTCATTCGGGCTTTTTATTTTTCCTGATTTTCGTTTCTATTCATACAACTTAGACACTTTAGGGGCATATGGCTTTCTGAAAAGGTGTTTATAATCCGCTCTTTCGCACGAATCAACTGTGCATAATGAAGAGCATTTGTTTAATAGATTCGTTATCTCTAAAAGAATATTCCCGAAATTTTTTCAAAAATGCTGCCGATTTCTACGATGGAATTGGTGGCTAATTATGTATGTTTTTTACAAAAAATGGGAAGTAAATTATCTGGAAAAGATCTAATAAAAATAGGTTTTCCACAAAATAATATAGTTAACACAGCTTTGGGACTGATCACAAGGTATCGAAAGAAAGAAAATAAAGAAACCATTCTTCTTGAACTTGCTGAGCTTTTAGAAGCTCCAGAGCGATTTATGAAGCATAAAATATGGGGAAAGCTTTCTGAAGGACTGGTGCAGCCCATAGAAATACGTGTCCGGGAGCTGAGCGCGCATGGAGCTCCATTTAACATATTTGGTGCAAATGAAATTGATGAGCAGGCGAAAAGACAATTGTACGATGCATTGCAATTGCCTATTTCAAGGCAAGGTGCATTGATGCCAGATGCACATACAGGTTATGGGCTTCCCATCGGTGGGGTGCTGGCTACAGAAAATGCCGTTATACCCTATGGTGTCGGGGTGGATATCGGTTGCCGGATGAGCCTGTCGATATTCGATTTACCTGGCAGTTATTTTAAAGGACGAGAATTTCAACTAAGAAATATATTGAAGGAAAATACCAAATTTGGTTTAACCGACACGCATCGTGAGAAGTCTGATCACATCATTTTCAGTAGGACGGAATTTCAGGAAATCCCGCTGTTAAAATCCCTGTTGGGGAAAGCTTATAGGCAATTCGGGACTTCTGGCAGCGGAAATCATTTTGTCGAAATGGGCATTGTTGAGCTTCATACCGTGCGGAACGAATGGGGGATGGATCCAGGGCAGTATTTGGGGATTTTATCCCATAGTGGTTCTCGCGGCCTGGGAGCACATATCGCTAAACATTATACGAGTCTGGCTGCCCAACTGTGTCCATTACCTCGTCATGTGCAGCATTTGGCCTGGTTGGATTTATCAACCCAAGAAGGACAAGAATATTGGATGGCAATGAATTTGGCAGGGGACTATGCTCAGGCCTGTCATACGGATATCCACCGACGTTTGGCTAAAGCACTTGGATGTAACCCCGTGGTAACGATCGAAAATCATCATAATTTCGCATGGAAGGAATTCGTGAATGGTGAGGAATGTATCGTTCATCGGAAGGGAGCAACTCCTGCTGGAAAGGGTGTGTTGGGGGTGATTCCCGGCTCGATGACAGCACCGGGGTTCATTGTGGAAGGGAGGGGAAACCCCTTAAGTTTACAGTCGGCATCCCATGGAGCGGGGCGGGTCATGTCGAGATCTGCCTGCAAAAATAATTTAACAAAAAGCGCCATGTTGAAAGAGCTGGAAGCATGTGGTGTGGAGTTGATCGGGGGCGCATTGGATGAGTCGCCACGTGCTTATAAAGATATTCATCGGGTGATGAAATTGCAGGAGGAACTGGTGAATGTTCTCGGAACGTTTAGTCCGAAGATTGTGCGTATGGACAAATAAAGGTGATGGAAGAAAGGTATCTACAGATTTCTTCGGGACGAGGTCCTAAGGAATGTAATATGGCTGTCCGGTTAGTATTCGATAGACTCGCTGTTGAATGCCGTAAAGTTGGCGTAGAAGTCACGGAAATAGAAAGAGAAGACGTTGATGGACTTCCTTGTTCGTTAATCGTCAGATTGAGCGGAAGAAATATGGAACAATTGATTGATCATTGGATTGGCACAATCTGTTGGGTGTGTAAAAGCCCTTTTCGTCCTTTACACAAACGGAAGAATTGGTTTGTCGACGTTAAAATGTACGATCCTGAGGAAAAGGAAAAACTGTTGAATTTGAAAGATGTATATTTCCAAACAATGCGGAGTAGCGGCGCAGGTGGGCAGCATGTCAATAAAGTAAGTTCTGGCGTCAGAGCTACGCATGCACCGACAGGGGTAAGTGTTCAGGTGATGGATACGAGATCCCAATTGCAGAATAAGGAGATTGCAATGCTGCGCCTGGCTGCACGTCTTCGGAATTTAGGGCAGGCCACATTAAACGCGGCCAAAGCACAAAAATGGAAAAATCAAATCGAGGTGTCACGGGGACAGGCAAAACGCGTCTTTCATGGACAAAAATTTATTGAAAAGTAAGTTATTTTTACTGTTTTACTGAAGCGAAAACCCTTGCTAGTATTTTGGCAAGGGTTTGTTTTTTAGCGTTAATTTTTTTATTTGAAAAATGCTCGCGGTTTATTTGTGGAAGGTCAATGATTTAAATTTAGCTGTGTTAGACTTGTAATATTTTAACATTTGATGTTAAAATATAGGTAATATTGGTCAATATCATAGCGTGCTCTGTTTTAACATTTGCATAATTTAGATTTTATAAAAGCATTTTAAACTAACTAACAGAGACTAGCTTATGAACAAAAGAAGTATTGCAATACTAGCATCCAATATACTAGTATGTTCTGCGCTTTATGCCCAAACAGCACTTAAAGGTAAAGTGTTGGATCAGGATGGCAAACCAATACCAGGGGTATCGGTAACCATTCGAGGCGGTGCCGGCACGCAGACAGGAATTGATGGTGGATTTTCATTAACATATACAGGTGGAGGAGTTTTAAATGTCACTGCAGTTGGTTATAAATCCAAGCAGTTTCAACTGAATAATCAAACGAATTTAAGCATTACATTAGAATCTTCAGCGGAGAATTTAGACGAAGTGGTGGTTACCGCATTAGGTATCACAAGAGAGAAGAAATCGTTGGGTTATGCCATGCAGGAGGTTAAAGCCAAGGAATTGACAGATGCCGGACAACATAGTCTAACAGGAGCATTGGCGGGTAAAGTTGCAGGTGTCCAAATAAACCAATTTGGTGGAGCGATCGGATCTTCAGCGCGTATTTCGATCCGCGGAAACACGTCGTTACAGGCAAACCAGCAACCGCTTATCGTAGTGGATGGTATTCCTATTACAAATAACTCTCAGCGTTCCGGAGATAATACCTATACTGGGGTGGATTACGGTTCGGGTCTAAACGACATTAATCCAGATGATATCGAAAGCATCAACGTACTGAAAGGTGGGGCAGCAGCACTATACGGTATGCGTGCTGGTACAGGCGTTATTATGATTACCACAAAATCTGGAAAACGGGCCGAAAACGGAGTCCAGATTTCATACGATGGTAATTTTTCCATCGACAGAGCCGCCAATTTACCGAAGTACCAAAATTTATATGGTCAAGGATCACGGGGGGATGAATACAGTTTTAAGAAATTTGGTGGAAATCTATCTTATCAGGATTATGTAACGCAGAATTCATTCAGTTACGTTGATGGCACAGGAAACATTGGTGTTAATGATAATATCGATGAATCTTGGGGGCCTCGCATGGACATTGGTTTGTTGATACCACAGTTTAACAGTCCGGTTGTGAATGGTGTACGCCAGGCAACAGCATGGAATTCACATAAAAACAATGTTAGAGAGTTCTTCCAGACAGGTTTTTCCCAAAACCATAATGTTTCATTGCTTTCCAAATCAGATCGATCTTCTACACGTGCATCTATTTCCTTTAGGGATCAAAAGGGAACAGTACCTAATACAGATCAGAAAAAATATACTGCCCAGCTGAACAATGAATATAAGGTTAGCGATAAAGTGTCTTATGACATTATGAGTAACTTTACGCGTACAGAAAGTAACAACTTGGTCACGCAGGGATATGATGCAGCAAATCCAATGAACGGCCTGATCTGGTTTGGTCGCCAGGTGGATATGCAAGACTTGAAAAATAATTGGGATCAAAAAGATGCGCAAGGGAAATATACCTATTACAATTGGAATTCCGCTTATCATATGAATCCTTTTTATACGATGCATGAATCCCGTAATGCGATGAAGATGAACCGTGTTTTCGGTAAGACATCCTTATATTATCAACCTTTTGATTTTTTGAAATTTGAGGGACGTGTAGGATTGGATTACTATAACACACATATGTTTGAGACGACTTATTTTAACTTTGATAACCAAGATGGTAAGTTCAATGACATAAAAAATAGCAATTCCGATTTTAATGCAGATTTTATCGCAAATTTCAATAAACAATTTGGGGATTTGAGTTTGACAGGTATTTTGGGTGCTAACTACCGCGATTATCAATATGAAACAAGTACACTAGGGGCCAAAGGATTAAATGTATTAGGCGTTTATACGATTGCGAATAAAATAGGAGATGCCTACACGTTTATGGATCATTCGAAAGGCCGATCCAATTCGGTTTACGCTCAGGCAAATTTGGGCTGGAAAGATCAATTATATTTGGATCTGACAGCACGGAATGACTGGTCATCGACACTACGGAAATCCTTTTTCTATCCTTCGGCAAGTTTAAGCTGGATTCCGACAGCTTCATTTGAAGGTCTGAAAAGTGATTATTTGAATTTTTGGAAAATGCGATTTAATTTGGTGAAAGTAGGTAACGCTACACAACCTTATCAAAATGGAAACTATTATTATGCACAAACAGATGCTTATAATAACCTAGCGCAAATGTACAAGAGTATGGTCTATGCGATCGAAGGCCTGGAACCTGAAGCTATCACTTCTTATGAAATCGGTACTGAGCTTGGATTATTCAAAGACCGTCTTCATTTAGACCTTACCTATTATCAAAAAATAAATAAAAAACAATTGCTTCCAGTGACGACCTCCAATGTGGTTGGGTTTAGTAGTATCTTCTTAAATGCGGGAGAAATTCGAAGCAAGGGTATTGAAGTTCAATTACGCGGTGATATCCTGAAACGTGAAGATGGATTGAATTGGACAACAACTGTCAACTTCTCAAAAGATAATAACAAGGTTGTTGAACTTTATCCTGAATTGGGCTTGAAAGATTACAGACAGGGTTGGACTTGGGGCATCTCCAATATGGCTTCTGTGGGGCGCCCTTGGGGAAGCTTGGTTGGCCCCGGATACGATCGTGTAAAAGATGGACCGATGAAAGGTGCTATTAAAGTGGGTTCTAACGGTCTGGTTTCTACACCACTTGATGGTCAAGTGATTGGTAATGCTGTGCCGGACTTCTTGGCTTCGATGCGTAATGACTTCACCTTTAAAGATTTTAGATTTGGCTTTATGCTCGATTTTCGTAAGGGGGGAGATATTTGGTCACAAACGATGTCCCATGGTTATGCGACGGGTATAGCTGAAATCACTGCTGCGGATGGCATTCGTGAAAGGGCAATTGTAGCAGGTCGGGATGTGATGAAGAATGAACGATTTGCAATGTCGGACGGAAAAGGAGGCTGGGTTGCAAATACCATAGAAACGTCAGCGCAGGACTGGTACGAAAATGGCGGAATTGCCGAAATGTATGTTTTTGATGGTTCTTTCCTGAAATTAAGAGAGGCCTATATTTCGTATAATTTACCAAAACATTTATATAGTAAAATAAAAGGGATTAAGCGGGCTAATATTTCTGTAACGGGTACCAACTTAGCCTTGCTTTGGGTGCATAAATCAAATACGATGCGGTTAGATCCCGAAGCGGGAGGTGTATCTAGCGATTCTAGAGGTGTAGGATTTGAGCAAGCGACAGTTCCAAACTCAAGAAGTATAGGTCTTAAACTTGGTTTTACATTTTAATTAATACATAAAGTTTAAGATATAGAACCCCAAAAAATTATGATTATGAATACTTTCATTAAAAAATTTAAATATACGCCTTTGTTAGCCGTTCTTTTGGTGACAGGTTGTACCAAAAATTTTGAGAAAATTAATACCGATCCGGATGCTTTAAATGACGTTCCACCACAAAATATGTTGGTCAACGTGATGCGAAATGCCGGAGACCAGTTTGGCGGCGACGTTGATGGTTATGGTACATTTGCTGGATATATTGTTAAAATTCAATATCCAGATAACCTGAGTGGATTGATTCCGACAAATAATACCTATGGCAATCGTTGGGCTGCTTGCTACTATAATATCACCCAAATGAAAGACCTGCTTAAAAAGACAGAAGCCAATGCTGAAGGGTATAAAAATACAAGGGCTATAGCAAGAATTTGGAATAACTACATGTGGTCTTATTTATTGGACGGCTGGGGTGATATTCCATATTCAGAGGCATTTAAAGGACGGCCAGAAGATGGTTCGGTATTGAAAGCCAAATATGATAAACAGGAGGATGTTTTTCCCGCAGTTTTAGCGGATCTCAAATCAATTGCTGATGAATTGGCGGCTGGTATTGGAACGGATGATGTTGGTAACTATGACGTCATCTATGGAGAGGCTAATAGTGGTAGTCCGGATGTAAAAACACAAATGTTAAGGTGGCAGAAGTTTTGTAATTCGCTACGCTTGCGGATGGCAATACGCATTTCTTCCGTTGCTCCGGCATTAGCTAAATCTACAATAGAGGAAATTGCTGGAAATAAGACAAAATATCCATTAATTGAGACCAATGCGGAAAGTTGTCAAATGTTTTTCCCTGGAAATCTGCCTTATATGGAACCTTGGTATGAGTCTGGTATTTACGGTAAACGCATCAACAATTGGGGAATGTTTGATATTTTTATCAATCATTTAACGGAAACGAACGACCCTCGGATTGAGTCCATTGCGCAGAAAAATAATGCCGGTAAATATGTTGGGTTTGTTAATGGTTCGTTGACTAATCCTTCCCCTTCAACATCAATTTCATGGATTGGACTCCATTATATCAATAACCCTGCTGGGGCAGTACCTTTTTATAAAGCCTGTGAAACTTATTATATGTTGGCTGAAGCCGCATTATTAGGTTATAATGTTGGAATTACAGCTAAAGCAGCCTATGAAACAGCAGTTAGGCTATCTATGGAAGATAACGAAGTTGCTGAACCAGCTGTGAATGCTTATTTAGCCGGAGCGGGAAAATTTGATGGGTCGAAGGATCGTATCTATTGGGATATGTGGGTCGCTTTATTTAAAGAAAATTTTGAAGCCTGGAGTTTGTATAGAAGGACGGGAATTCCTAGCACCAATTATCCTTCAAAAATTCAAAATTCAGCAACTCCACATACAGACCAACCATTTCGCCTGCCTTATCCGAATAATGAATACCTATATAATACGGATAACGTTACAGCAGCTGCGCAAGGGACTGTGGATTATAACTGGGGAAAACGCTTATGGTGGGCTAAAAATAACGGTAAAAACTAGTTTAAAATGCTTTATTGAGCGGGTATCGAAAGATCCCGCTTTTTTTTGCTCGTTTTAATGACAATTTTACCCCTTCGGTGCAAGACGTCCTGTTAACCTTTCTGATAAAGCCTCAACATCAAAAGTTGGGGCTTTTTGATTGCTACTGTATCCTCCCTTAGAAAAAATAGTACACGGTTGTTAAGGCCATTTAGCAGACTGCGGGAAAGCTTTAGCCGCTGAAATAATTTATTTATAATTAATAGGGACTATTACCGTATTTTCTTCTGTCATTGACCTTTAATGTAGAAAATAATTTGTTTTATTGCGGTGATAATTAGTATCTTTAAGAGGAAGGGCCTCAAAAGAATTCCTTCAGACTAAGTAAACTTAAGTAGTCGCTGTAACCTGCATCTAAAGGAGGTTATAGGGCATGGAATTTCAAATTCGATATTATGATAAAATCCCCGGGCTTCCTTTTTAAGGAAGCGATCAAGAATGAAAAACCATTACAAATTGTTGGAGCGATCAATGCGAATCATGCTCTTTTGGCTGAACAGGCCGGTTTTAAAGCTATTTATCTTTCTGGAGGTGGTGTTGCAGCAGGTTCTCTTGGGATTCCGGATCTTGGGATTACAACACTTCAGGATGTTTTGATTGATGTGGATCGCATTACAAATGTGTGTAAGCTTCCTTTGCTGGTGGATATTGATACTGGCTTCGGTCCTTCGGCATTCAATGTGGCACGTACAATAAAGTCTTTAATTAAAGTGGGCGCGGCGGCAGTACACATGGAGGATCAGGTGGGAGCTAAGCGTTGTGGGCACCGGCCTGGGAAAGAGCTCGTCTCTCGATCTGAAATGGTTGACCGTCTGAAAGCGGCGGTGGATGCACGCACGGATGAACATTTTGCCATTGGTGCACGTACAGATGCACTGGCTTCCGAAGGCCTTGAGCTTGCTTTGGAAAGGGCAGTGGCTTATAAAGAAGCCGGAGCGGATTTTATTTTTGCCGAGGCGGTGCATCATTTGGAGCAATACGTTCAATTTAGTGCGGCAACAGGCCTTCCGATTTTGGCGAATATCACCGAATTTGGACAAACACCGTTGTTTGGCCTGGATGAACTTCGTCAAGCGGATGTTTCTATTGTCCTTTATCCGCTATCTGCCTTCCGTGCAGCTAATAAAGCCGCTACAACTGTTTATCGTCATATTCGGGAAGATGGGGGGCAGCTGAATGTGATCGACGATATGCAGACGAGAGAGGAGTTATACAGAAGTATCGATTATTATGCTTATGAAAATCGATTGGATCAATTGTTTAACAAATAATTATATTCAGATGGAAGAGACAAACGGCGCAGGTTTTAAGCCTAAAAAAAGTGTAGCACTTTCTGGTGTAACAGCTGGTAATACGGCTTTGAGTACTGTCGGAAAAAGTGGTAATGATCTGCATTATAGGGGTTATGATATTTTAGATCTGGCGCATCAGGCAAGTTTTGAAGAGGTTGCTTACTTACTTATTTATGGAAGTCTACCAACACAGGCGCAGCTCGTCACGTATCAAAGTCAGTTGATCAGTCAACGTGGCCTACCTATTACTGTTCAACAAGTCCTTAAGCAGTTGCCATCTACAGCCCATGCCATGGATGTTTTACGGACTTATGTTTCGTTTTTCGGTAGTGTATCGCCAGAAAAGGATAGTCATCCCATTGCTGGTGCACGGGATATTGCAACTCGTCTGATGGCATCGATGGCTTCAGCACTGTTGTACTGGTATCACTTTAGTCAGCATGGACGTGAGGTGCAGGTTGAGACTTCGGACTCCACTTTAGGCGGACATTTTCTACATCTCCTGCACGGAAAGGTCCCATCGCCGTCTTGGGTGAGAGCGATGCAAATTTCACTTAATTTATATGCGGAGCATGAATTCAACGCATCCACATTCACCGCTCGGGTAATTGCAGGAACAGGATCAGATATGTATTCCTGTATAGTAGGGGCAATAGGTGCGCTACGTGGACCTAAGCATGGCGGAGCCAATGAGGTCGCTTTCGAAATTCAGAGTCGTTATGCAAATGCTGATGAGGCGGAAGAGGATATCCGAAGACGATTGGCAAATAAAGAAGTCATTATTGGATTTGGCCATCCGGTGTATACGATCTCGGATCCAAGAAATCAAGTGATAAAACAAGTTGCGAGAGAGCTGTCGGAAGAAGCAGGAGACATGACACTCTACCTGATCGCGGAGCGGTTGGAAAAAGTTATGTGGGAAGAAAAGAAAATGTTTCCGAACCTGGATTGGTACTCCGCCGTGTCCTATCATATTATGGGGATTCCAACGGAGATGTTTACGCCCTTATTTGTTCTCTCACGTATAACAGGCTGGTCAGCGCATGTTTTTGAGCAACGTCAGGATGGAAAAATTATCCGGCCGAGTGCAAACTACATTGGTCCCGATGATAGACCTTTTGTACCTCTTTCCGAACGGTAAATTTGGATTAATGAAAGGTGTTTAAAGTGCTTTTTGAACAGGGGGGAGAGGAAGAATTTAGCGCATAAAAAAAACGAATTATATTAATAAATAGAACGATAGTCTTATACGAAATACACGAATGAGTTCAGCAATATCAAATGAAAGACCACAACCGGATCAGGTTTTAGTGGACATTGTGGATTATGTCCTAAATTATAAAATTGAGGAAAAAGTTGCTTGGAATACAGCATTTTACTGTTTTCTCGATACCATCGGCTGCGGCTTGGAAGCATTGACTTATCCTGCCTGTACTAAATTGTTGGGGCCAGTTGTGGCAGGGACCGTTGTACCGAATGGTGCAAGGGTGCCGGGTACAAATTTTCAATTGGATCCCATTCAGGCTGCCTTCAATATCGGCACGATTATTCGATGGCTGGATTTTAATGATACCTGGCTAGCTGCAGAATGGGGCCATCCATCCGATAATTTAGGGGGAATTTTAGCTGTCGCAGATTGGTTGAGCCGAACCAATATTACGCATGGTCAAAAACCATTGAAAACTAAAGTGGTGCTCGAGGCAATGATTATGGCTCATGAGATACAAGGTGTTTTGGCGCTTGAAAACTCGTTTAATAAAGTGGGTTTGGACCATGTTATTTTGGTTAAGGTAGCTTCAACAGCGGTGGTAGGTAGGCTCCTTGGTCTCACAAGAGAGGAATTGCTCAACGCGGTTTCTTTGGCTTTTGTCGATGGACAAGCTTTACGCACTTATCGGCATGCACCAAATACAGGTAGCCGAAAATCATGGGCAGCCGGAGATGCAACTTCACGTGCTGTTCGACTGGCCATGATCGCAAAAACAGGAGAAATGGGCTATCCATCTGTTTTGACAGCTCCAATCTGGGGATTCTACGATGTATCCTTTAAAGGAAGTGCATTTAAATTTCAACGTGCTTACGGATCATATGTGATGGAGAATATTCTTTTTAAGATTTCTTTTCCCGCTGAGTTCCATGCACAGACTGCAGCCGAAGCAGCAATGTTACTTCATCAGCAATTGAAGGAATTCGGAAAAAGTACTTCGGATATTGCCCGTGTTACCATTCGTACACATGAAGCGGCTATCCGGATTATCGATAAAAAGGGGCCTTTGCACAACCCTGCAGACCGTGATCACTGTATTCAGTATATGGTTGCTGTGCCGCTGATCTTTGGACGTCTGACAGCTGAAGATTATGAAAATCATATCGCTTCTGATCCAAGAATTGATGCACTGCGCGATAAAATTTATTGTATCGAAGATACTCAATTCACCCTTGATTATCACGATCCACAAAAGCGGGCGATATCAAATGCTTTGACCATTGAATTGACTGATGGGACCTTATTGCCTGAGGTCGTTGTCGAATACCCAATAGGTCATCCAAGAAGGAGGGCAGAAGGAATACCTAAGTTAATTGAAAAATACAAAACAAATCTTGCTCGGGTATTTTCTGAAAAACAGCAAAAGGAAATACTTGCAGCTACCTTGGACTACGATACTTTCCTCGAACAGGATGTTTCGCGTCTCATGGATTTGTTTGTGCGCTAATGATATAGCTAGGGCGACTCACCCTATTTTTCGCCCTAGCTTTTGTTTAGTACTTTATAACATCATTACGCAATTATATAGAATATTTAGTTTTAAAGATGTAATCCTTTGTTTGGTAGTTTTTTAACCCTTTAATGGTTATCTGTTAGGGTAGCATTTAATAGGTGCTAGACAACTTCTTCAGTTGAGCACAGGTCGGTTTTAAGACCAGTTTGAGTCGAAACCATTATAAAATCTGAAATCTTTATCTGCCAGCTCTCTTAAAGATGCTGGAATATCCCATTGTTCACCGTAGGGCTGAAATAGTTGACATTCCGAAACGAATAGAGGAAGTGTTGTGAGATCGATGTGACCGAATACCCCCCCTGTATGGCTTGCATAACCAACCCCTAAGATGGAACCAATATCGCCATCGATGGGTTGATGAAGTACACCTTCTGCGAGGCATCGGTAACTATCCAATGCCATAACATGCAATAAACGCTTACGGATAATTGTAGCCGTTATATTTTCCTTTACAGATGCAATTATAGGGTTTTTCCAAATTTTCTTCTTTTTGGTTTCAGTGTCATAATCGTAGAATCCGGCGCCTGATTTTTTTCCTTTTCTTCCTTGATCCACCATACCTTTGAGGTAATTGTATGCGCGCTTTTGGCTGGCATGTAGTTGTGGAAGTTGATCATATACATGGAGCATTAGTTCCAAGGAGATTTCGTCTAATACCGCTAAGGGACCTACGGCAAAACCTGCAGCTATCGCTTCCTCTTCAATAAGAGTTGGAGAGATTCCTTCCAATACCATTGTAATACCCTCCAGTAAATAGTTGAAGAAAATACGCGAGGTGAAAAAACCTGGACCGTCTTGTACGACTATCGGAATTTTATTGAGGCGTAAAGCTGTGGTGAGTGCTTTCTCCAACGTTTTTTGCGCGGTTTGTTTACCACAGATGATTTCGACAAGAGGCATGCGGTCAACAGGAGAAAAGAAATGCATGCCGATAAAACTTTTAGGTTCGGAGCTTGCGAAAGCAAGCTCCGTAATGGGCAATGATGTCGTATTTGTCGCGAAGAACCCATTTTCACTTAAATAGGGTAAGCTTTCTTGTGTGACATTAGCTTTTAGGTGGAAATCTTCAAATACAGCTTCAATAATACAGTCAGATCCATTCAGATCACCGACTTGTTCCGTTGGTTTTATGCGTGCAAGCAATTGTTCCCCTTGGGATGCGGTCATGGCCCCTAAAGCCAGTGATTTTTCACAAACCTGCTTAGCATAAGCTTTGCCGCGTTGGGCTTGGGAAAGTGTAACGTCTTTTAAAGCAACTTCTATTCCTGCCCGGGCCGCCTCATAAGCGATCCCCGAACCCATCATTCCAGCACCCAGAATGCCTATTTTTTTTAGGCTATAATCTTCAAAATGATTTATAGTTTTGGGTGATTTCGCCAATTGGACACCATAATGAAGTGTACGGACCATGCTGAGTGGCTCGGGACGTCTTAATACGTGCAGGTACAAGTTTGCTTCCTGCTCGGCGGCCTCAAACGGTGTAGATAATTGTTTTTTTTGTAATAATTCAATAACTGCATTTGTGCCGGCGTATAAGCCGCGTGCTTTTTTTTGGATAGCGAGAATTGCTTCGGGCCCCAGTTCGTCCATTTGTTTTGTGTGCTGGTTGGCATCAATGCTGGGAGGATGAAGAATCCAGTTTTTTGCTAAAGGTAGGCAATCGTCCGGCTTCTGCGCCAATTCATTGATTAACCCAAGTTGATGTGCTTCTTCACTGCTCACAAGTTTGCTTTGTGTCAGCAGACTTAGGGCATTTTCAGTACCTATCAATGCTGGCAAATAGATCGTTGCACCAAAAGCCGTAAACAAACCATACCTACTTTCCGGAAAGCCAAACTGAAGTGTTTCGGAGGCGATACGATAATTAGACCATAGCATAGTCGCTAGGGCAATCGCAGTACAATTGTTAGTGAAAAGAGAGACAATTGGCTTTTTAAACGTTTCCCAACGCAAAACTTTTGATGTAAGCTCGAATAAGTCCGAAGGGCTCGAGCGGCTCGAAGAAAACTGCCTAAATAATTGCGCATACTCAATTTTTTCGTCTTGAATCGGGCAAGTGTATACGACGCCTACCGTATCTTCCCGTTCGAGAATGAACGTAACCAAATCGACAAATTGTGTGAGATAGCCTATCATATCCAACTGCTCTGGAGCTGCTGCCGATAGAGGTTGGATTGTAATGATATGATGATTATCCTGTTCTACACGAAAGAGAGGGTGTGTCCTATAAGATTTATTTTCATCCATTGTATTGGTCCTGATTTTTAAAAGCTTTCTATTGTTTGGACTTTCCGGATTGATAAGTCACATGATCTATTGTCATTTTCGCGATAATTTCGAGCATGATTTCTGAGGTTCCTCCGATAATGGTGCCGACACGGACATCGCGATATAAACGTGCGATTTTATAATCTTCTGTAAAGCCATAACCGCCAAATAATTGGAGACATTGGTTTACGACATTGACGGCGAGCTCACTTGCTTGTAGCTTCGCTATGGAACATTCTTGGACTGCATATTCGTTTTGGTCTTGGAGATCACAACAATGGTAGACAAAGGCTTTCGTGGTAGCAATATTGGCTGCCATTTGTGCGATCCGGTGCCGTATGGTTTGAAATTCCTGGATCTTTTTTCCAAAGGCTTCGCGTTGTGCGATATAATCAAGCGTGTATTGAAACGCGGATTCTGCGGTAGCGAGACTATGAACAGCTGCGGTAAGCCTTTCCAACTGAAGTCCATCCATTAAATAGCGAAATCCTTCTCCGGCAATGCCAACAAGGTGAGAAATAGGGACTCGCACATTATTAAAACCTAGTTCGGCAGTGTCTGAGGCGTGCCAACCTAATTTATTGATTTTGTTTGAAGAGACTCCGCTTGCATTTCTGTCAATAATTAACAAGCTTATTCCTTTTGTTCCTTGGTCAGGAGCCGTTTTGACTGCTGTAATGAAAAAATCACCGTAGTAACCGTTGGTAATAAATGTTTTAGATCCGTTGACAATATAAAAATCTCCGTCGCGGACAGCTGTTGTTTTGATCTGCTTTACGTCAGAACCAGCCCCGGGTTCAGTAATAGCAACAGCGCTGATCATATCACCAGCAATAACCGGTTTAAGATAGCGTACTTTCAGATCTTCTGATCCATATTTCAGTAGGTATGGAGCCGACATAAACTGAATGACAAGCGCGGAAATGGTAAATCCGCCAGAAAAACAATACGATAATTCTTCGCAGAGTATCAAGGAATAATAAAAATCGAGTTCTAGTCCGCCATACACTTCTGGATAATTGAGACCCATAAATCCCATATCACCCATTTTCTTCCACACTTTCCGGTCGATCTCCCTCTGTTTTTCCCAATCATCGATGTAAGGTGTAATCTCTTTTCGAATAAATGCGCGAAGTGTATCGCGAAAAATCTGATGTTCAGCTGTAAACCGGATTGTCTGCATAATCGTTTATCTTGCTTCTGGTTATCTTATGTAAGGGGGCCTTTTGAATGCCCGTCCATTAGGATGTTATCTAAACGAATTTAACGAAAAGGCTTGGCTTTTTACAAATTTTTATTCTTTATTTTTCGTTTAATAGTTTAAGTAGGGAAGTTTTTGGGTTGTTTTTTTTCTATTTATTCTGTTTTTATAAAAAAAATAAAACCGACTTGTTGTGGGGTATCTGTTATATTTTTTATCTTTAAGACGAGGAAGGGCTGTTGCGGATACGCTTAGGATAGGCCTCCTAATTTTAGCAAAACAATTATAAATTTTTATATCATGTCAAAAAGCGTATTTATCGTTGCAGCGAAACGTACACCAATTGGAAGCTTTGGTGGAGCGCTATCGTCAATTTCAGCCACGAAGCTCGCAGCCCGGGTTGTCCGAGCGGTTGTTGATGAAGCTGGAATTGCCAGTGATTTAGTCGACGAGATTATTATGGGGGCTGTTTTGCAAGCTGATTTAGGACAAGCGCCGGCTCGACAGGTTGCTCGTTTCGCCGGTTTATCAGATCATACAACTGCAACAACCATCAATAAAGTATGTGCAAGTGGCATGAAAGCCATAGCGGTTGCTGCGCAGAGTATTCTATTGGGAGATGCGGATGTTGTGATTGCAGGGGGGATGGAAAGCATGAGCAGGGTACCTTACTATGCAGATGCTATGCGCTGGGGTGCTAAGTTTGGTGCTCAAAGCCTGAGTGATGGCTTGCAACGCGATGGCTTGAGTGATGCCTATTCAAATGATGCCATGGGAGTCTTCGCGGAACTATGCGCCGAAAAATATCATATTGGTCGTGAAGAACAGGATAATTATGCAATAAGTTCCTATAAAAGAAGTCTCGATGCTTGGCAAAAAAATAAGTTTTTGAGCGAAGTCCAACCTATAACGGTACAGAGTCGAAAAGGAGAGGTGCTTGTTTCGCGGGATGAAGAGTTTTCTCAGGTTAATTTTGACAAGATACCTGAGCTTAAACCCGCTTTCAAAAAAGAGGGGACTGTAACTGCAGCGAACGCATCGACGATAAGTGATGGAGCTGCTGCGGTACTGCTCATGTCTGGTGAAAAATTGGAAGAACTTGGACTTGTCCCCTTAGCCGAGATTATTGCTTATGCTGATGCTGAACAAGAGCCAGAATGGTTTACGACAACGCCTAGTATTGCCACAAATAAAGTATTAAAAAAAGCAGGCCTTACCATTGATGATATTGATTATTTCGAATTTAATGAAGCCTTTTCTGTTGTCGCTTTGGCAAATGCACAAATTTTAGGCTTACCCTTGAACAAAGTAAACGTTTATGGGGGGGCGGTATCTTTGGGGCATCCATTGGGATGTTCGGGAGCTAGAATTGTGGTAACACTTAGTAGTATCTTAAGACAGGAAGGGGGATCATTAGGACTGGCTGCGATATGTAATGGTGGCGGCGGTGCCTCTGCCATGGTTATTAAAAAGATTTGATGCTTCTTCCAGCATAAGAATGCATTAATCTTATGCTGGAAGAAGTTCAGTTTTATTGAATTCGGTTGTTATTAACCATCTAGCTTCCAAGAAACTTATTTTATTTGCTATCAAGTCGTTTGTCTACTCTTCATATAGACGACTTGCTTCGACGCCATGGAGCGCAAGCTCCGATTCGATTTCCGTCGGGTTTAATCGAATGCCTTCTATGGTTAACAGATTGTAAATAGAATCCAAGTCGATTTTCCATTCGTGGATGCCATTCAGTTTTTCAACAGCTTGTTTAATTTTGTCTACAAGACTGGGATGTTGTGCATTAGTTTCGAAAATGAGCTTTTCCATAGTGTTTCATATTAGGCCTGATTAAAAATCAGGCGGGTTTAACCAAAATAGCGTAGACAATCATTTGATCGGCTAATTACAATAGTCTCAATATAAGGATAATAATCTGAAATTAATGTTTCAAAGTGACTAAATTGTAATGAAACTGTTAATTTTTGTAATAAATACATAAGAATTTTACAGTGCTGTATTTTGTTTAGATTGCTCAGATTTCATTTGATCGTTAACGAGTTTGATTATCCAGGTTTTCTGCAACTGGTTTTTCGTTTAGAATGAAATTTTAACTAAGTTTGGATGAACATGACAACTGAAATCTCGAATATAATCATTCTATTATTGCTGACCATTGTTGCTGTAGTATTGGTTTTGTTTCTATTGTTAAGACAAAAATACCGGAAATTGGAGGTCGAAAATAGACGACAAAAAGATCTTTTTAATCGTATGGACAATCAAAAGATAGCACATTTCCATCGGGCTCAATTAAATCCACATTTGCTTAAAAATTCGTTGAACGGAATACTTTCCCATGCTTATCAAACCTATTATACGATGGACAAATTGGCCATGGTATTGGATTACGTGTTGTATGAAAGTGAAGATGAGCTCGTTTCACCAAAGGCCGAAATTGAATTTGCCCGCAATCTCATTGAGATTAATAAAGTTAAATTAAGCCCTTTATTTGATATCCGCGTAAAATTTGATATTGATGAACTAAATGACGCTATATTGAACACACCTTCTTTTGTTCCTCTGATGTCGGTTGATTTAATTGAAAATGCGTTTAAGCATGCGGACTTTCACGGTCCGGATTCTTTTATCGCAATCATGTTGACCTTTAAGAACGGTTTATTCGAATTAGTTGTAAACAATCGAATATCAAAACGTTCACCATTGCAAAAGTCTAAAAGTGGAATAGGTAGCAAAACCTTGGAAGAGCGTCTCATGTTGTATTATCCAGGTAGACATCATCTGCGCAGATTTGTAGAAAATGATGTTTATACTGCCCACCTTCAAATTAGATTGTATGCCGATTGAAAAAAATTTGAAATGTATTCTTTTGGATGATGAAATACCAAGCTTGAGATTTTTGAAAATGCTATGTGAACAGATTCCTGGCTTGGAGGTGGTGAAAACTTTTAATGATCCAACTGTATTATTGAGTGAATACCGCAATTTGAGTTTTGATTTTTGTATTCTGGATATTGAAATGCCGGAATTTAACGGATTTGATCTAGCCATAGAGCTAAAAGACTTTCCAATTGTGTTTTCTACCGCATATAAACAATATGCGAGCGAGGCATTTGACATCAACGCAGTAGATTATATGCGTAAACCACTGTCCTTGGAACGTCTTCAACAAGCCATTATGAAGGTTGAGCAGCTAATCAGCAAGCGATCTGAAACTGTCTCGTTTGCGCAATTTAATACGAATAAAGGAAAAACAGTATTGTATTTCGAACAGATTAACTATGTTCAAATAGCTGAAGTAGACAGCCGGGATAAAACAGTTTATTTGGCGGATGGTTCATTTATTTTATTGAAAAATATAAGCTTTGATAAGCTGATGGAGATCTTGCCTGAACAGGATTTTATCCGTATCAATAAAAAAGAGATCATTGCAGCCAAGATCGTCAAATTTTTCTCGGCTGATGAAATTACAAGCACTTTGTTGGACGAACAAAATCTACCCCTTGTTTTTAATTTGGGCGAATCGTACAAGAAAATGTTTTTCGAGAAATTCAGTTGATTACAAAATTCTTTTGGTTCATTACATATTTTCTTAGACCTACCTGCTGAAAGGCATTAAAACTGCAACAGAATTATATTTTTGTTGAGAATGTATTTTATCCCCCCTTTGTTTAAAGAATATTGGTCGGGACTTAGTATGCTATTGTCATTATATTTATTTTAATTGCCATTGAAGATGAGGAGATATAGGAATACAATTTTCTACGTAGTGTTAGTGGGTACGTTACTCGGTGTGATGTATTGGGTGATTCATTTGGGGACACAGCTGGAGGCTCCAGAGCTGCTGCGTGGACAGAAAACAAGTCAAGGTGCCTGGAACGATTTTACATCAACCTTATTCCATAGTCTGCAGCATCCGCTAGCGATATTACTGGCGCAAATCGTGACAATCATTATCGCTGCACGTATCATGGGCTGGATTTGCATAAAGATTAAGCAGCCTGTCGTCATAGGAGAGATGCTCGCCGGTATCATATTGGGGCCATCGTTGCTGGGACTCCATTTTCCCGAATTTTCGCATACACTTTTTCCTGTAGAATCGCTTAGTAACTTGCAGTTTCTGAGCCAAATTGGGCTAATCTTATTTATGTTTATCATTGGAATGGAGCTGGACCTGAATGTGCTGCGAAATAAAGCGCATGATGCTGTTGTCATTTCTCATGCAAGCATTGTGATCCCATTTACGTTGGGAATTTCACTGGCTTATTTTTTATACCTATTCCATCCACCCACAAATGTAGAGTTTCTATCCTACAGCTTGTTTATTGGTATTTCCATGAGTATAACAGCGTTTCCTGTTCTTGCTAGAATTATACAAGAAAGGGGGTTGCAAAAAAGTAAGTTAGGTGCAATGGCGATTACCTGCGCCGCTGCAGACGATACTACAGCTTGGTGTATTCTGGCTGTCGTGATAGCAATTGTCAAAGCGGGTGATTTTGCTAGTGCATTATATACCATCGGGCTGGCTGTTGCCTATGTGCTCATCATGATTAAGATCGTTCGTCCATTTTTGATGCGCGTTGGAGAGGTAAAAGGAAGTAAAGAAGCCCTAAGTAAGCCTGTTGTTGCTATTTTCTTTATTGTGCTGTTATTGTCGGCTTATGCGACCGAAGTAATCGGAATCCATGCACTTTTTGGAGCATTTATGGCCGGAGCTATTATGCCCGAAGGGAGTCGATTCCGGACAGCATTTATCGAAAAAATCGAAGATGTTTCAACCTTGTTACTATTACCTTTATTCTTTGTCTTTACAGGTCTCCGCACGCAGATCGGTCTGCTTAATGACCCTCAGTTATGGATGATTACCATTGGGATTATTTTGGTTGCGGTTATTGGTAAATTTGCAGGTAGTACGTTAGCGGCGCGCTTTGTTGGTCAAAGCTGGAAAGATAGTTTGAGTATTGGTGCCTTAATGAACACGCGGGGGCTAATGGAACTTATCGTCCTCAATATTGGATACGATCTTGGCGTTTTAAGTGCTGAATTATTTTCGATGATGGTTGTAATGGCGTTGGTCACTACTTTTATGACGGGACCATCTTTAGATTTAATCAATTTCCTCTATCGACCTAAGAAAAATTCACTACAGGAAGATTTCCGTGATAAATCAAAATTTAAGATTCTACTGTCTTTTGCGAAAAGTAACACGGGGATTTCACTATTGTATCTGGCTGATGCTTTAACGTTGAAATCAAAAAAGAACGCTGAAATTACGGCATTACATATTGAGCCTGCCAACGAATTACATCATTATGAAGTGGAAATCCAGGAGCTGGATAGTTTCCGTGAAATTAAGCAGGTGGCGATGCAGCTTGAGCAACCGATCCAGACAATTTTTAAAATCTCCAGTGATATTGACAATGAGATTGTTCAAACTTCCAATGAGCGCAATCAGGACTTATTATTGTTGGGTGTCAGTGAATCAATTTATGAGGGAAGCTTACTGGGGCGTTTTTTAGATTTTACTACCCGGATTGTGAATCCCGAGAAGTTATTCCATACGGTTACAAATGCAGAGTCTCCTTTCATGACTTTCGATCGAAATCAGCAAATCAATGCTAAAGTAAATGCACAGGTAGGTATCTTAATCGATAAAAATTTTCTAAAGGCAAATCGTGTGGTTGTTCCTGTTGTCTTAAAAAACGATGAATTTCTTGGTGAAATGATACAGCGTCTAATACAGCATTCCGATGCTCAAGTCATTGTGTGGGATCTCAACCAAGTGCTGAAAACCAATGAGAGCTTTAAAGAGAAATTGAGGCAATTGGAACAACTTGTACCAAATCATCTTACAATAACTGAAAAAGAGTTAAACCGTGAGACCTGGCAGGAGCAAGACTTAATGTTGATCAGCCTTCCCAGCTGGAACAAAATTGTCAATAAAAAAGTACATTGGCTTCCTTTCACGCCATCGACACTGTTGATGGCAGATCGCAAACCATAAATAAAACATAAAAGGCCCTAAATCCAATAATTTAGGGCCTTTTACTTGAGGTTTTATAAAGATCTATTTATTGATCTTTTCTATTTTGATTTTTAGTCCGATTAATTTTTCAATATCAGCTAAATATGGTCTTTCTTCTACATCGCAAAAAGAAACGGCTTTTCCTTCCTGGCCAGCTCTTCCTGTTCTTCCGATGCGATGAACGTAGGTTTCCGGTACATTAGGGAGATCATAATTAATCACAAGGGGGAGTTGTTCGATATCAATTCCTCTTGCAGCAATATCGGTAGCGATCAATATTTTAAGATGACTGTCCTTAAATTCACCTAGCGCTTTTTGTCTCGCATTTTGAGATTTATTTCCGTGAATGGCTGCTGCTCTCAAACCATTTTTCGCAAGTAACTTAACGATTTTATCCGCTCCGTGTTTTGTTCGGGAGAAGACAATGGTACGCTCATGCTTCAGCTTTTTTAGTATGCTCGTCAATAATTTGATCTTATCCTTCTTTTCAACAAAAAATACAGATTGATTGACTTTCTCGGCCGTTGAGCTTACCGGGGTGACGTCAACTTCAATAGGTTTATGTAATATGCCATGTGCAAATTTACGGATATTGGGTGGCATCGTTGCCGAGAAGAATAATGTTTGTCGTTTTGACGGAACTTTGGCCAGGATCTTTTTGATGTCATGAATAAAGCCCATGTCCAGCATATTGTCCGCCTCGTCCAATATTAAGATTTCGATTTTATCTAGAGAAACTATTTTTTGATTCATTAAATCCAGTAAGCGGCCTGGGGTAGCTACAAGAATATCGACGCCCTTTTTAATTTCTTTAACTTGTTTTTCTTGGCTTACACCACCGAAAATAGTGCAGTAGTTTAGTTTTAGATATTTCCGGTATAAGTTTATATTGTCTCCAATTTGAATGGCTAGTTCACGTGTTGGCGTAAGGATCAAAGCCCTAATCGGAACGAGCTTACCTGAAGTCTTAGTTTCTTCAAGACGTTGTAAAAGCGGAAGTGCAAAAGCGGCGGTTTTGCCTGTTCCCGTTTGTGCACAACCAATAAGATCGTTGCCTTGCAATACAACTGGAATGGCTTTCTGTTGAATTGCAGTGGGGTGTGTGTAGCCTGTTTCTGTTATTGCTTTTAAAAGCGGAGCGATTAAACTGAGTTGTTTAAATTCCATAAATAGTATGTTCGAATTTGTCTTAAATAAAACCTTTGAGAATCCTTTTTATGCTTTTATTTGAAAACTAAAAGTCTTCAACGGAAAAGTAAAGGATTGCTGAAAAATTGTAAAGGAAGAATAGGAAAAAGAAATGGGATAAGTCATTAAGAATTACCCCATTAACAAGAAAGTGTATTTTTTGGATTACGCCAATTTTACATTTGTAGCGCTGATCCCCTTTGGAGTTCTTTCTACATCATAAGTTACAACGTCGCCTTCAGATACTTGGTTTTTAAGCGCAGAAACGTGTACGAAAACATCTGCACTACCATCCTCTGGTGTAATAAAACCAAAACCTTTAGTTTCATTGAAAAATTTAATTTTACCTGTATTCATTATTTTTAATTAAGTGCGGCAAGGTAGGCATAATAAATGATTAATCTTTTATTTTTTTTAAATGAATTATAAAATGTGTTCTGTAACTGAGGCTTTTTTTGAAGAAGATGTTGATTGGAACAGCGCTAGAGGAAGGAAATTATTGAACATAAATGCCTAATAAAACACAATCCCTCCAACCAATGTAACATGATCAATTAATAATTCCATTGTTAATGGTATTATTAATTATTTAGATAAATATTTTTTAAAATGTTTGTTCTTCGTGAAATTAGTATTAACTTCATGCGCCCCTCCCACGGGCATGTTTTTCATAGGTAGATGTATGGTCGAGTGATTCTAACTCGACCATTTTTTCGTTTTGTCCATAAGGTTCCGCAACAATTGTCGATATATATTTTACAATGCTTTTTGCGAGCACCTAAATTCATTTTTGTATTTTCATCGAAGTAATTTGTTTTTAATAATAAAGAACGTAATTCTTGTTAAATGGCATTCATCCAAGCATATGTAGTCTATTCGTATTTGATATTTAGATGATATCCGTTAAAAACAAAACTTAAACCAATATCCAATGAATAGAAAAGATTTTATCAAAACGTCTACTGTTTTAGCTGCTTCAACATTTTTTTTAAATGCGAAAGGTTCAACCTTTTTAGATCAATCCATCCGGGTTGGATTAATTGGTGTAAATGGTATGGGCTGGGCTGATTTGAATGCGTTGTTAAAGAATGATGGCTTGGTTTGTACCGCTCTTTGCGATGTGGATGAAAATATTCTTAAAAAGAGAGCGGAAGAACTTCAAAAAAGAAACATACATGTCGAAACATTTGTAGATTATAAAAAAATGCTCAACAGCCCAATGGTGGATGCGGTCATTATTGCAACTCCGGATCATTGGCATTGCCTGCAAATGATCGATGCCGTAAATGCGGGGAAACACGTCTATGTCGAAAAGCCTATTGGTAACTCTATCCTTGAATGTCAATTAATGGTTCAGGCGGCAAAAAAGAATAAGGCTATTGTGCAAGTTGGACAGTGGCAACGGAGCCAGCAACATTTCCAGGACGCCATTGATTTTGTTCATTCGGGTAAATTAGGTAAAATACGATTGGTGAAAGCTTGGTCTTATCAGGGGTGGAAAAGTGCTATTCCCATTGTACCCGATGAACCGGTTCCCGCAGGTGTGCATTATACGGAATGGCTAGGTCCGGCACAAAAAAGACCATTTAATTCGAATCGATTCCACTTTAATTTCCGCTGGTTTTGGGACTATGCGGGTGGTTTGATGACAGATTGGGGCGTGCATATGTTGGATTATGCTTTACTGGGGATGAAAGTTTCTGATCCAAAATCCATCATGGCCTCAGGAGGTAAGTTCGCATTCCCGGACGATGCTGGCCAAACGCCTGATACCATGACTGCCGTATATGAGTTTGAGGGCTTCAACATCCAATGGGAGCATGCTAAGGGTATTGATCTCGGACCTTATAATCGTAATCATGGTGTCGCATTTATTGGTAACAATGGTACGCTGGTGTTGAATAGATCGGGATGGGAGGTCATTCCAGAAAAAGGAAGGATGGAAGCGGTCTCTATCCAACCTTCTTTAGACAATGGCTTGGATAAACATATGGAAAATTTTGTGGCTGCCATTCGCCAACGTAATCCACAAATACTCCATGCACCAATTGAAGTAGGAGCCCATATTGCCATCTTTTCTCAATTGGGAAATATTGCATTTAGGACAGGACAAAAACTCTATTGGGATAAAGAACAACAGCATTTTACGGATCAGAAAGCGAATAGGTACCTGGCATCAGTTTATCATAATGGCTATAAATACCCTAAAGTCTAATGTGTCGAAAAAATTGGTTGTTGATTAATCATAGTTAATCAACAACCAATGGATCACTCTTACCAATGGATCATTTCTGTCTTTTTTAAAGAACGAATTCGTTTGCAAGATCGATCTCCTCGCGGTTGATGGAGTGGCCTGCGTTTTGATATACCATGAGCTTTACATTGGCATTCATTTGTTCTAAGATGGCTACTGTAGCTTCCACCCGTTCAAGAGGAACATGGAAATCTGGATCGCTAGTGCCTATAAAAATAGGTGTTTGAGCAAAGTCACCCTTGTAATTATCCCTGTTAATTTCTTCACCGATTACTCCGCCAATAATTGCTATAGCACCACCATAGCGTTGACCATGCCGTGTAAGGTATTCTAGTGTTAAACAGGCACCCTGAGAAAAACCAAAAAAATAGATGTTTTCGGTGAGGATTCCATTGGCTAAAGCTAGTTTGACCGTATGATCGATCAGATCAATTGCAGAACTCAACCAGGGTTCGTTCTCTTGTACGGGAGCAATAAAAGAATAGGGGTACCAGCTGTGATTTTCTGCCTGTGGTGCAAGTAACGCAAAATTATCGACATGAAGATAGGATGACATACCAAGGATGTCTTCTGCACTTCCCCCACGACCATGGATCATGACGATGGCTTTTTTTGCCTGTTCCAAACTTTGCCCAGCCGTTTTAATATTGATTGAATGACTCATTTTGTCCCTTCTTTTTATGGTAATTTATACCGTTTTTTTAAACCAAACATCCTGATAAAGCTCTGGATGACGATGAAACTGTGCATTTACATAAGGACATAAAGGAACAATTTTCATGTTGTTTTCACGCGCATGAGATACCAATTTCTCAAGAAGTATTTTGGCAAATCCTCGGCCTTCATAAGCTTCGTCTACCTCTGTATGGTAAACTACTAAATTCCCGTCAATGATAGCGATGCTCATTAAACCTGCTTTGTGATCGTCGGAGAATAATTGGAGCTCCCCACGTTGATTTTTGTCTAATACAATTTCAGTTCTTTCCATAACTTTTTCTTTTGTAAAATGATTTTTATAAACTTTTATTAATCGATTTTTGGCAATGTCTGTTCAATCTGCGAACGATAGCTTTCATATTGTTTTGGCAATTTGAGTGCCGCTCCTAAAGTGGATAAGGGTTCATCTACTGTAAACCCGGGATTGTCTGTCGCGATTTCAAATAAGACACCGCCAGGTTCACGAAAATAGAGTGAGAAAAAGTAATCTCTATTTATTTTTTCTGTGATATTCAGCCCTGCCGAAAGGACCTTTTCGCGATACTCCATCAATACATTATCATCCTTTACCCGGAATGCGATATGATGGTTTGTGCCGGCCGCATTTTTGCCATAGGGCAGATTTTTATCCGCTATTATGTCGACAATGTTTGCTGTTTCAATGCTGTCAGTTGTTAATCTATAGCGGTTCTCATCCTGCTGATGAAACGAATAACCTAAAATATCGGTCAATACGCGTATAGTTGGATCTGCTTCTTTTAATGAAAGCGTGACATTATGGAATCCTTTTAGCGCATGATCTGCATTGACGTCGGTAGTTGTCCATGCCTTTCTAGGGTCGTTAGTTTCAATAAACTGAAGTTGCAATCCATCGGGATCATTAAATGAAATCAGCTTCTCTCCAAAAATCTCATTTTCCTGTAAACTAATCTGATGTTCCGCTAAGCGATTTTTCCAGAAATCCAAACTCCCTTGAGGTACGGCATAGCCAATATGAGTCGCCATTCCCGCTCCCGGAGTACCCTTTCCGATACCTTCCCAAGGGAAAAACGTAAGAATCGTTCCTGGTTCGCCCTGTTCATTACCGAAATAGAAGTGGTAGGTGCTTGGGTCGTCGAAATTAACTGTTTTTTTGACAAGGCGTACGCCCAGTACTTTTGTATAGAAATCGAGATTTCGCTTTGCATTGTCTGCTATCGCCGTAATGTGATGTAGTCCTAATATTTTATTTTCCATAGCTGATAATTTTATTTTCTTAACTGACGTAAAGTTACATCGCGCAATAAGGAATTTTATTGAACTAGATTAATAAAAGCGATAATTGTCATTTTTGTTTTTATAGCAATACTGATTTTCGAAAATATATAAAAAACACCTGAAGTTGGGGACTTCAGGTGTTTAACCTAACCAATTATTAACCTAAATTTATGAAATGTATATTTCTGAATATTATACTATAGGAATAAATCCAATTATCATGCCAATATTTATAAAGTAAAAGACCTCAGATAAAAGCTGTTTATATTGTATAAATTAGGTAAATTGGAGTGTGCTAAGGTGAGGTGTGAATCGATGACTTCAATTAAAATGGATTTAAAGATGAAAAATAGAATAATGGTTAAGGTTATGACTTTCTCTGTTTTATTGCTAACGCTGGGTTGTCAGCAACCTTCGACAGATGAATCCAAAGAAGCTGCGCAAAAACAACTTGACGAAAACAAAGAGAATAAAAGAATCGTTTTAGATTTTTATCAGCAAATGTTTGGTGATAAGGATATTTCTGCAGTTGACAAGTACATTTCTCCTCAGTATATCCAACATAATCCCGCTGTTGCGGATGGGGCAGCAGCGTTTAAGCTCGCTGCGACAAAGTGGTTTGAAGGGCAGCCTAAGACAAAGATTGATGTACAGCATATTGCTTCGGACGGCGACTTGGTCTTCATACACCTAAAAAATAAGAATCCAGATGGTAGCCTTAAATCGACAATCGATATCTTCAGATTGGAAGAAGGTAAAATCGTAGAGCATTGGGACGCGCAGCAAGATGTACCTAAGAACGCGGCAAATGCTCACCCTATGTTTTAAGGACTTTGCGCAATCTCATTTTTTGCGTTTGAATCTTTGTTTCTATTAATTTTTAGCGGAGTTGTCGGTTATGGTAATTTATGTCTAAATTTAGGCCTAAATCATTTTTTGCGAAACCACTATTTTAATTATGAAGAGAGTCCTAAGCCTAAGTTGTTTTTTCTTACTGTTTTCTGCATGTAGTGTTCATTATAGTCCAAAAGAATATCCTTATGTGTATATGCAAAAGAAGGATCGTGAGCTTAAAGAATGGAAGCTGGTATGGGAAGAAAACTTCAATTCCCCAAAGCTAGATAGTAGTAAATGGTCCCGGATTCCAGCAGGGGAAGCCGATTGGAATCGGCATATGAGCATGGATGACGCCTGTTTTGGATGGGAAAATGGTGAGTTAATTCTCAAAGGAATAAAAAATACAGACAAAAATAGCGATTCAAGACCATTTTTGACAGGCGGGATATGGAGCAAGGGGAAGTTTGCTTTTCAGTACGGACGCATAGAAATCAGAGCCAAGCTAGGAAGTGCAAAAGGAGCATGGCCTGCCATGTGGATGCTGGCAGAGTTGGACAAGTATGGGAAATATCCTAGAAATGGTGAAATCGATATTATGGAGCATCTTAATTTTGACAATATCATATACCAGACCACGCATTCCTATTATACGTTGGATCTGGGGCAAAAGGAGAATCCGAAACATTTTGGCACCGCTTCGGTCAACACTGACGCGTATAATATATATGGTATAAGCTGGTATCCCGACCGTATCGTATTTCAGTTAAATGGTGTTGACACCTTTACTTACCCAAGAGTTGATGGTGTAGATCCCTCTCAGTGGCCTTATGATCAACCCTTTTATCTTTTGATTGACCAACAGTTGGGCGGAAGCTGGGTTGGTGAAGTGAATCAAGACAAGCTACCCGTTGAGATGCGTGTTGACTGGGTTAAAGTTTACCAATAGTACTCACCAATGCTGAGCAAAATGAATGATGAAAAAAAATCTACTGTTATTGAACCTTAGTTTTCTGAGAACAGTAAAATATCATAATTTTATAGGTGACCTATGATTAAGTGATAAAAACTTAATATACACGACCTCATAAAAATGTTTACTTTTGGCCAAGTTATGGAAGATAATACGATATTCAAGATTAGCAATAAAATTAAGGAAATTCGAAAAGAAAAAGGAATTACCATACAGGAAGTTGCCGATAGAGCGGGTGTAAGCAAGGGGCTTATTTCGCAGATTGAAAATAACAGAACAATACCCTCCTTACTCGTATTGATTAATATCATCAATGCACTGAATATTGATCTTAACGAGTTTTTTAAAGATTTTAATTCTGAATTGGATTCAAGCCCTGTGGTCGTTCGGAAAAAAGATACGTATAGTCCGTTTGAAAAAGAGTCGGCGATAGGTTTTCATTATAAACGGATTTTTACAACTGCGATGGATAGTTCGACCATGGATATTGTTCTTTTGGAGTTGCTTCCAGATGCAGAACGCCCCATGGTGGAGACCGAAGCCTATGAATATAAATATATCATTAGCGGACAGGTGGAGTATATCTTCAATGATCAAAAAATTAGCTTAGCGGAGGGCGATTCGATTTTCTTTAATGGACGACTATCACATACACCGCGCAATGTTGGAAATGGAAAGGCCGTCATGCTAATTGTATACTTTTTTGAAAATAAGAAATAGATAATAACACGTTAAGTATTAGAGCATCATTGAATCATTCAATGATGCTTTTTTTATTCTATACTTTTCGTATTACAAATGGATAATTATATTTGTTTATAAATACTTAACAAAAAGTTTAGTCTTGTGTTAATTTCCAAAATTTACTTTTGATTGCGGACGATGAGGTCTGTTAACAAGTTTAGATGATGGAGTTAAACCAACGAATAAAACGACGCATAAATAGACTGGATGAGAAATATGTGGCTATTGTTCTGGCTGTTACAGCATTTTTATGTTATACGAGTATGTATTCATTTAGAAAGTCATTTACGGCATCTGCCTTTGCAAATGATACTATTTTTGGTGTCGATTATAAAGTCTGTATGGTGGTCATTCAAATGCTGGGCTATTTGTTGTCAAAGTTCTATGGCATTAAATTTATTTCTGAAAGTAAACAACGTAATAGAGGACGGTATTTAATCGCATTGATTTGTATTTCATGGATAGGGCTTTTGGCATTTGCACTTTGTCCAAGGCCTTGGAATGTTGTCTTTCTTTTTATCAATGGTTTTCCATTGGGAATGGTTTGGGGATTGGTATTTAGTTATTTAGAAGGAAGGCGTTTTACAGAGATTATGGGGGCAGTAATGTCCGTGAGTCTGATTTTTGCTTCTGGACTGATAAAAACTGTTGGACGGTGGTTGATGTCTTCTTTTCATATTAATGAATTTTGGATGCCATTTTTGACGGGTTTACTTTTTTTTCTACCCTTTATTTTGTGCGTATGGATACTTGAAAATGCCCCAGAACCTACAACGGAGGATAAGAAGCTACGGACAGAACGCGTTGCAATGAACAGTCAAATGCGAAAACACTTTTTTAAAACCTTTAATCCCGGGATTGTATTGACTATTATCGTGTACACGATGCTTACTATTTTACGTGACGTGCGGGATAACTTTGAGGTAGAAATCTGGCAGATGTTACATGTAAAAGGAGCGGGTATTTTTGCAAAAGTTGATGGGACTATTTCATTAATTGTATTGCTGTTGGTGAGTTGTCTTATCATGGTTAAAAACAATCTTAAAGCGTTTAAGTTGATTCACTATATGATCATTATGGGGTTCCTTACTGCAGGTATTTCTACCTATTTGTTTACGAGGCAATGGATTGATGGTTTAAGTTGGATGTTGCTTGTCGGTTTGGGGTTATATATGGCATACATTCCTTATAACGCTATATTTTTTGAAAGAATGATCGCTACATATCGTATGAAAAGTAATATTGGTTTTGTGATGTATATGGCTGATTCAATCGGCTATTTGGGTAGTTTTCTGATATTGGTGAACAAAGAGTTTATGCCAAATTCTGTTACCTGGGGAAATTACTTTATTCAATTGGTTTTTTCGGCGTCTATTATCGGAGCGATTTTGGGCATCTTCTCCCTACTTTATTTTATTCGAAAAAAAGAACAGATGAAAGAAAGCGACGATGAGTTGTTGGCTCCTTGGCATGCGACAAAAGGAGAAGTACAAATTAGTTAACTATACTTTTTTATGATATTCTATTTATAAAGATGAAAACAAATACATATGATTTAATTATTGTTGGGGGCGGGATTTTAGGGACCTTTCATGCCTATCATGCGTTACAAAAGGGGTTACGTGTGCTCCAACTCGAAAAGGATAATTTTCCCGTGGGATCTACCGTTCGTAATTTTGGACAAGTAGTGCCATCGGGGATGGCCGGTGAATGGTTTGATTATGGTGTACGTGGAGTTGAAATATATCAATCTATTCAGCGGGAGATGGATATATCCGTTAGAAAAAATGGTAGTATCTATATTGCTTCAGATAATGATGAAGTTCAGGTACTTCATGAGTTATCTAAGCATTATCAAGCGAAAGGATATGAACATGAACTTTGGTCGAAGGAACAGGTTTTATTGAAATATCCTGTGATGAATGCTAGTTATGTTAAAGAGGCCATCTTTTTTCCGCAGGAACTCAGTGTAGAACCCGAGTCAATGATTAGACAGCTGCATATTTATATGCAAAATAAGTTTGTGGACTATACGTTGAAATACGATACGACAATTGTGGCCTGTGAGGATAAAAATGATGCTGTTGTTGTCACAAGCAGTACGTTGCAAAACTTTGAAGGGAAGAAATTGCTTATTTGCAATGGATACGAGTTTAAAATTTTATATCGTTCCTTATTTGACAATAGTGGACTTGAAATTAGCAAGTTGCAAATGATGCGAACGAAACCTTTGGCCCATATCCATTTGCCAGGGAATATTTTAACAGGACTGACCATTCGTCGATACGAGAGTTTTGAAGAATACTGCCCATCTTTTCAAACAATTCCATTGCCTGATCACTATCAGGAGCTACGCAATTATGGAATTCATATACTTTTTAAACAGGCCACGGATGGTAGTATTATTATCGGTGATTCGCACGAATATGCAGCGGGCAACAGACTTGATGAATTGGGCTTCGCTGTGAATTCCTATATCAATGAATTGATGATTACAGAAGCCAACCGTATCATGCCGATGGAGCGTGCCTCGATTTCATCCTCTTGGGCAGGTTATTATTCGCAGCACAAAGATCATATTCTTGAAATCGACGTTAGCTCAAAGATACATGTTAGAACCGGTATCGGAGGGAAGGGAATGACAGCAAGTGCCGGCTATGCCGAACAGAGTATTGAAAAACTTTTTTAACTTATACCTATCGCAGAGCCCCCGCTATCAAATCTAGCGGGGGCTCTTTGGTTTTTACGCTATTTTTTGAATAGTTTGTACAGATTCCCTAGAGGTACAGATCGCCTTTATTAATAAGGTCAAACTTTATAAAATTCAATTAGTAAATAACTAAATTATAAAGAAGATGTATCGTAAATCTTTGTATTGCACCAACTAATTGACCAGTTGTTTGTTCTTTATAAAACATTACTGATCAATATTTCCTTATTGTTTAGGCGTTAAACAATGTTTTTATTAACTTCACGGTCACAATAAACCAGATCTAAATAGTAGAAGTGAATGGCAAATAATGTTTTTCCTGAAAATGAGTTAAGAAGGATAGAAAAATTAAAGTCCTATGAGTTAATGGGACTCGGGAAAGACCCTGAGCTGGACGTTTTTGCGCAGGCAGCCTGTCTGATTACAGATTGCCCTGCAGCTTTAATTGCTATGATGGAGCAAGAAACACAACGGATTCAAAGTTGCGTTGGGATGGAGCTGGATACCGTTGAAAGGAAGAATACAGTCTGTCAATACACGATAATGAGCAAGGAGGTCCTTGTTATTGAAGATACTTTTGAAGATCCACGCTCATCTTCCAATCCATTGATTCGCGAAGGAAATATCCGTTTTTATGCTGGGGTTCCTCTTTTGGATGATGATGGTGATGCTCTTGGAACAATCTGTGTCATTGATTTCCATCCGAAAAAGCTTTCGGATAAGCAAAAAGACTCATTGGAGGAGCTAGGTAAGGCGGTGACCAAAATATTATTGGGAAAAAAACGAAAAGTACAGGCTGGTTATTTTTCCGAAATTTTTCACTTGACGAACAATATTATTTGTGTATTGGATGAGACGCGCAAGGTAAAAGAAGTTAACCCTGCATTTAGTAAAGTCTTGGGATTGTCCAGATCGAATAGTTTAGGCAAATCTATTTTTACATTATTGGGGGACACTGAAAGGGAGTTAGTGTCGGACTTAGGTCGAGTTGAGGAAACAAAGTACGGCGTTCAATCTACGAGTAGGACTAAAACAGAAAATGGTCAAGTTGTCGAAATTGAATGGCATTTCAAATATGATCCGATAAATCATGATATTCTGGCCTTTGGCAGAAACGTAACAAAAGAACGCGAAGAAAAACTCAAGTTGGAGAATTCCGAACGTAGATTTCGTAGCTTTTTTGAAAATGCGATTGGCCTCATGAGTATGCATGATTTGGACGGTAATATTCTATCCGTCAATGAAAAAGGAAGAGAGGTGTTGCGGTATGCCAAAGAAGAGGTAAAAGGACTTAACCTCAAGAAATTGGTTCCGTCTCATCATGTGGGTCTGGTTGAAGAATATCTCAAGCGCATTGCCAGCAATAAAGAGGATTCTGGAATGATGGTTCTCCAAACAAAAGATGGTGAAGATATTTCTTGGCTATACCACAATATGTTGGAAACGGATGAAAATGGGCGATCTTATGTTGTCAGTACAGCCTTGAATATGACGGATCGATTGCGACTTGAAAATGATCTTTTGCATACCAAACAGATCCTGGAGCAGACCAATGCTGTCGCTCAGGTTGGCGGATGGGAGGTCAACTTAGTTGAAAACAAGGTTTATTGGTCCGAGTCCACGAAGCTAATTCATGGTGTGGCTTCTGATTTTACACCTGATTTTGAACATGCAATCGGATTTTATGAGCCGGAAAGCCAGGTTATTTTGCGTGGAATTTTTGAAGATGCCATTACATCAAGAACACATTACGATACGGAATTGCGCCTATTAAAGCAAAATGGTGAATCAATTTGGGTACGGGTAAAGGGTATTCCAGAATTTGAAAACGATGTGTGTAAACGTGTTTTTGGAATTATTCAGGATATCGATCAAAGTAAATCGCTATTCTTGGAGCTGGAACGCAAAGAATCGATGTTACGTGCGTTTGTGGATTATGTTCCTGCTTCGGTTGCTATGTTTGACCGAGACTTTAACTATATTTCGGTCAGTAATCAATGGTTAGAAGATTTTCACGAAGGGGTAAGCTTGCCGCCAAGTAGTAACTTTTTCAATCTGTTTCCAAATATCCCAGAAAATAGAAAAAAAATCTACCTTGATGCGCTGGAGGGAATACCTTATAAGAATACGGATGAGGTCATACAGGCTGGCGGACTTGCCGAAGCGCAACATTTCAATTGGGAGGTAAGACCTTGGCATCTTGCTGATGGAAGTATAGGTGGGATCATTATTTTTACACAAAATATCACGGATTCGGTAAAAATAAATGATGAATTAAAGTTAGCGAAGGAACTGGCCGATCTGGCGAGTAGAGCAAAGTCCGAATTCCTCGCCAATATGAGTCACGAAATTCGAACGCCTTTAAACGGTGTGATCGGATTCTCCGATTTGTTGTTAAAAACACCATTAAATGACACACAGTTACAATACTTAGGCTATATCAATGAATCTGGAAATAGCTTACTCAATATTATTAATGATATTTTAGACTTTTCAAAAATCGAATCCGGTAAGCTTGAATTATTTGTCGATAAGTATAATGTATATGATGTAGCGAATCAGGTTATTAATGTTGTTCTCTATCAAGCACAACGAAAAGATGTCGAACTGCTTTTGAATATTGAGCAGGGACTGCCAGCTTTTGTTTGGATTGATGAGGCACGTATTAAGCAAGTGCTGGTGAATTTATTAGGTAACGCCGTTAAGTTTACGGAAAAAGGCGAAATCGAATTTAAGATCAGTAAACTTCGCAATGATGAGAATAAATTAACCTTACGTTTTGCGGTTAGAGATACGGGGATAGGAATTCCGCCAGAGAAGCAACAACGCATCTTTGATGCCTTTACGCAAGAAGATAGCTCGGTAAGTAAACGATATGGGGGCACGGGACTCGGTTTGACAATCTCCAACAACCTCTTGAAATACATGGGGAGTAAATTGAATCTGGAAAGCGAACTGGGTGTCGGGTCGACGTTCTATTTTGATATCGAGGTCCGATGTGAAGAAATGGAGGATGAAGATACAGCTTTACCTTTAAATCGTGTCCTCGTTGTCGATGACAACGCTAATAATCGGATCATCCTGCAACATATGCTGGCCTATAAGAACGTCGAATCTGTCCTCGCAGAAAACGGCATGGAAGCCTTACAGTTACTGATGAAAGGGGAACGTTTCGATGTTATTTTAATGGACTACCACATGCCGATCTTATCGGGACTCGAAACGATAGAAAAAATCAAAGAACTCTTTAAAAAACAGGAAGAAGGTATCCCTTTGATCGTGTTGCACACTTCGTCTGAAGAGCATGAGGTAATTTCAGCATTTAGACAAGAGGAGCGGTCATTCTGTCTACTTAAGCCGATTAAATCTGAGGAGTTGTATTCGACTTTAAGAAGGGCGATACAACAAAATAGGGAGGATGCCGCGCAATTAAAGGCGAATGCAAACTTATCGTTATCATCAGATTCGTACGGTCAAGACGTTCAGGTGCTCCTGGCAGACGACAATGCCGTTAATATGGCGCTTAATTTACGCATGATGGCTAGCATCATGCCTGGCGCCCAGTTAACCGAAGTTTCTGACGGAGCCCAAGCCATTCGTGCTTGCAAAGAGAAACAATTTGATTTTATTTTGATGGATGTTCAGATGCCCGAGGTCGATGGTATTGAAGCAACCAAACAGATCCGGCAAATGTCATCCTATGCTGAGACACCTATTATCGGTGTTACTGCCGGTAATATTTCAGGCGAAAAGGAACGCTGTCTGGAAGCGGGAATGTCAGACTTTCTAGCTAAACCTATTCGTCAACAGGATTTATTCAAGGCCTTGGAAAAAGCCATGTTATCGGTTAAACCCAGTGCTGCCGAAGCCTCGGATCTGGAAGATTTGGACGAGCATCTGGATATGCGACGGCTGGAAGAACAGGCTGGCGATGATCCCGCATTTTTAACCTTTTTTCTGGATTTGGTCGTCCGGGAAATAAAGGGGTCTAGAAAGCAGTTAAAGGAGGCCATTGATACAAACGATATTGTACGCATCAAAGAACTCCTTCATAAGTTGCGGGGAACTTCATCGACAGCCGGACTTATTAAATTGGCTCAAATGACCAAGGACCTGGAGATCAGCCCAACGATTGAAACAGACCTTGCGATCGCTTTTGTGGCCATCGAACAAGAAATGGATATCGGATTGGAATTAATTGCAAAAATCTTAAATAAATAATGATATGTTGATTTTAATAGCGGAAGACGACGAATTGATACTACGTACTGTTGAACACAAATTAGTGAAAGAAGGACACGAAGTGGTGCTGACCAGAAATGGCCGTGAAGCCATCGAGAAAATTAATGAACTGAATTTGGATTTAGTTGTAACGGATATTATGATGCCCTTTGCTTCTGGTATTGAAATTCTTTCGGCAATAAAGAGTATCGGAAAGAAAATCCCGGTTATTGTATTATCGAGTATGGGCCAAGAGGAGGTCGTGGTGGATGCATTTGATTTAGGCGCATCTGATTTTATGGTTAAGCCATTTAGTCCAAACGAACTGATTCTTAGGATAAAACGCCTGATAAATAAATAAAATTATGCACCACCATATCGAGCTACATGAGCTTATTCTGGCGATTGTTATCGTATTGATTTTAGTACTATTATTGATTATCACAGTGCTGGGATACAGCTTTTATAGCTATAGAATCCTTCATAATAGGCAATCTTGGCGACAGATCATCGAGTACAAAATTATGGAAACTATAGTAGGTGGCGATGAGAATGGCGATCGAGACCTGGAGTTTGCGAAATACCTGAAGGAACCTTCTTTTCGGGCTCTTTTTTTGGATGTATTAGTCGACTCGGATCGAAAATTTTCTGGTGGAGCGAAACAATCGATCAATAGGTTGTTTCATGATTTTAAATTGGAGGATGAGGCTTGGCGAAAGCTTCGGCATAGAAAAGCTTATCTGGTTGCGGGTGGGGTTCAAGAGCTTGCCGCGATGAATGTTGAACCGGCAATCCCTGAGATAACAGACAAGCTTAATGATCCCCGTACTGCGGTATATCAAGAAGCACAATATGCGATCGTAAGTTTTAAGGGATATGAGGGACTTGGTTTTTTGGACCATTTCGATCGTCCCTTATCTGACTGGCAACAATTGCGTTTATTGTTTTCTATTCATGAAATACCCGAGCTTTCGGAGTTACATGTGGATACCTGGCTTAAGAGTTCAAATGATTCTGTCGTCGTATTTACATTGCGTTTGATCCGAAAATTTAGATTGATGACTTTTTATACCGAAGTTTTTAGCCTATTGGATCATCCATCTACGAAGGTTCGTGTACAAGCCATACGAACGTTGCAGGCTATTGAGAACAGTGGGACAATTCAGCAATTTATGCAAAATTTTGATCTGCAACCAATAGAAGTTCAGATCGAAATCCTTAAAGCAATGAAGATTGCCAAAAGTAGAGAAAGTGAGTATTTTCTAAAGGATCAACTGTGGAATCATAACCAAGTGTCAATTAAAATTTCTGCAGCAGAAGTACTCGTTGTACTGGGCGAAGAACAGTATTTGCGCGAGATTTCACAACGTGAAGATATATACGACGAACTTACACAAATTATTAAACACGCTTTGCAAGAGAAAAAATGTTAGAGTTTTCCCATATCGTATACGAAATTATAGTTTGGTTATTTTTGCTTTATTCGGCAGCAGTATTCATTATCTATACTTGGATAGGGCTATACGCTTATGGAGCGGTGTTTCGTTACAAACACAATAATACATTTACGGATTATAGTATTATTGCCACCAACCCCAACGCGCCAACATTCAGTCTGATTGCGCCAGCATACAACGAAGGGATGACCATCGTTGAAAACGTACGTTCATTATTGTCGCTGTATTATCATAATCTGGAAATTATTATCGTTAATGATGGTAGTAAAGACGACTCAATTTTGAAATTGATAGCTTCTTATGAACTTGAACCAACGTCCTTTTTTGTTCAGGGAACTATTGAGACCAAGGATATAAGGGGGATCTATAAGAGCAAAAATCCAGCTTTTAAGAAGCTGATTGTTGTTGACAAGGAAAACGGCGGTAAGGCTGATGCGCTCAATGTCGGCGTTAATATTTCTTCGGGAGATTATATCGTCTGTATTGATGTGGACTGCATTTTGGAACAGGATGCTATTCTAAAATTAGCAAAGCCATTTTTGGAGCAGACCGACAAACGGGTTATAGCCTGTGGCGGCGTTATACGTTTGGCTAATAACTGTAATGTCGTGAACGGTTCGGTGGTCGACGTTAATCTACCAAAATCATGGTTGGGACGTACGCAGGCTTTGGAGTATATCCGCGCTTTTATTTTAGGCCGTATGGCTTGGTCCAGGGCTTCTGGATTAATTCTTATTTCCGGGGCATTTGGCGCTTTTGACCGGGAGATTGTATTAGCGTGCGGGGGCTATGACCGAAATACGGTGGGAGAAGACATGGAACTCGTTGTTCGTATGCGCCGCTATATGGAGGAGCAAAAGCAAGCCTACGAGGTGGTCAACATTCCTGATCCATTGTGCTGGACGGAAGTACCCGAGTCAAAAGAAGTATTGCGTAAGCAGCGCAATCGTTGGATGCGGGGCACGATGGAAACCTTATGGAAACATCGTAAACTTATGTTCAACCCCAAATATGGCCGTTTTGGTATGCTCAGTATGCCTTATTGGTTTTTCTTTGAATTCTTGGGACCCATTGTCGAATTTACGGGCTATATTGTTTTTCTAATCTTTTTTATTCTAGGAATAATCAATTGGCCATTTTTCGTTGCACTATTTGCACTGGTGATTGCTTCCGGAATTTTGTATTCGATCTATGCCATCTTGGTTGATCTTGTTAGCCATCAGGTCTATTCGAAGAAACGAGATCTTTCCACCCTGATAACTACCGCGATACTAGAACCTTTATACTTTCATCCCATTGTTGTTAAAGCTGGGGTACAGGGGGTTGTTGATTACTTTCGTAAGCAGCATGGCTGGGGAGAAATGACACGGCAAGGCTTTCAACAAAAAGATGCCAATGAGTCGGTTTGGAAATACCTTGGTCAGCGATTAACTCTGTCGTTACAGAGCTTAGGACCTGTTATGTTGGTTGTCTTTGCCTTGTATATGTTATCTGTTGGTGTCGAGTGGTGGTGGTACGGTCGTCGATTTTCTCAGCTTTCGGAGTCACATGCCGGGAAATACCTGTTTTTGGATAACATCTTGTTTATCTTTCAATCCTTGGCCTGTTTGGGAATCGGCTATTTATTGCTTCAGTTCATCAGCAGTTTTTGGGCAAGACTTCTTATGGTCATATCGTTCTCGTTTATTGTCGTTATGCAATTCATCTTGTTTTTGTATTTTGGCGAATCGAGAAATTTGCTTGGGGCTGATATGTTCTATTATAGTTCGGAAGAGATGAAGCAAATTTTGGAGGCCAGTGGTATGTTGAGTTTTACCAATATTGCTTTACTTTTATTATTGATCGTAATTTCTTGGGTTCCCCTTTGGGTAGCCAATAAACAGACATTCAAAAAGGCTTATGCGAGTATTGCACTGTTATCTTTGGGGATCATATCGTTTTTTGTCTCCTCGGCTTCGCTTTTGGGGGGGAGCTCCGAAAAAGATGAATTCGTCGCCAATGCAAGCCGGAGTAAGTGGCGTTATTTTTTCGATTCCAATTTCACTAATTACGTGGATGAGCACCCTGGGATGCTCGCTATGTTCAATAAAGACGACGATGATGCAAAAGTGGTAGATACTAAATTTCCCTTTTTGAAAAAAGAGGATACTAAAGATTTCCTAGGGGCATACATGCAGAAAACGGCGAAAGTACCCAATTTGGTCATTCTTGTTATCGAGGGTTTAGGACATGCCTATAGTGCTGAAAATGGCTATATTGGCAACTTTACGCCTTTTATAGGTACATTGAAGCAACAGTCTTTGTATTGGGATAATAATATGAGTTCCTCGGGTCGGACATTTTCCGTTTTGCCGACCATAACAGGTTCGTTGCCTTTTGCAACACATGGATTCATGGAACAAGACACCTTGCCTGACAACTTTAATCTATTTAATATTCTGAAGAGTAATGGATTCAATACTGGGTTTTTCTATGGCGGTCATTCTAATTTTGATTTCATGAAAAAGTTCATGGATTATAATAAAATAGATATGCTCATGGACCAAGCCGCATTCGGACCTCCTTATAAAAAATTACCCGAAAAGGGTGGGGAGAGCTGGGGATATGAAGATCAAGCTGTCTTTAGCAAACTTCTTGAAGTACAGAAGGTACAGGAACACCCTTATTTCCATGTTCTTTTGACACTATCAACCCATAATCCGTTTTTGATTAATAATGCGGCTCATTATGAGCAACTATTTGATCAACGTATCGCAACATTGAACCTTACACCCGAACAAAAAAAGTGGGCTTTGGAAAACCGTACCCAGCTTGTTTCGGTGCTGAATCTAGATGATGCGATGGAGCAGTTCTTTAATGAATATAAAAAGAGACCAGATTTTGCAAATACTATTTTTGTCATAACTGGGGACCACGCGATGCCTGAGATACCCTTGCAAAGCAAAATCGATCGTTATCATGTTCCACTGTTGATTTATTCACCACTTTTGAAAGGGCCAAAGACTTTTCATAATTTTGTTAGCCATTTTGATGTCGCGCCTTCCATATTGGCCTACTATCGCGAGAATTTTGGTATGAAAACTCCTACACAAGTTACCTGGATCGGTCAGGGCCTTGACAAGGGCACTTCAGCTCAGGGAGATGGCATTGCCATGATGCAGAGTAAAAATCAATTGATTGATTTTGTAAAAGGCAGTTACCATCTTTCCGATGGACAACTGTATAAACTGGATGGAATACTCAATGAAGATGCCACCGCGGATAATGCGAAAGAAGAATTGTCCAAGCGCTTTGAATTATTTAAGCGCAAGAACAAACTCTTTTATACCCAGAAGCGACTTCTTCCAGACAGTGTGTATACAAATTACTTTAATAGAACAAAGAAGAACTAGAATTTTCGAATATAACCAAGGATGATGTCCAATTGATTTCCTTTCTCTTTTGGCCTGAATTCTTGGTTATAATAGGTGCCCGAAATTGAAAATAGGTTACTTTGTTTCACCGAGAAGTTATACTCGGCACCTACTTTGAATGTCTTTAATTTATAGGAAGCGTTGTCCAATAGATTATTTCGGTTTTCTTCGGGGCTCAGACCCGTTCCGGCACTAAATCCGAAGTAATCGTTTGCTCCTTTTGTATAATAGCGGACTGTTCCGGTATAGGATTGGGAAATATTCTTTTCGCCCGGTGTAAGATAAGTCCTCAGATTGAACCAAAAGTTTTGGTAATATTTTCCGACTGAAGCCGTGTACATCCAGATGTTGTCACTAAAATAAAGCTGACGATATCCGATCTCTCCCTCAAAGCTGTTCGGAAGATTGGCATAGAGAGACACGCCAGTTCTATATTTCGCAAAAATCCCCACATTATTGGAGTATCCAGCACCCACGTAGAGGTAAAATATCTTTGAAAGACGAGGATAAGCCTCCATCTCGAATTGTACGCCATTTTCTGCAAATTTATTTGCATAGTTGGTCCTGAAAATAACTGATCCTATGGGGGTTGCCCGCTTATAACTTAAGCCGACAATGTGCCAATTATGATCAAACTGTTTGTCAAAATAGACGAAGTTGTAGGTCAGACCGATTGCGTTTTTAGCCGTATATTCTTCAATACTTTTTGCCAGTGCTCGAGCTTCTGTGTTTTTAGGATTAATTGCCAATAAACTATGAATTGCCTTTTCGGCAGCTTCATAATGATCGTTGCCATAACTAATTTTACCTTTTAACAGAAGTAGATCCTGCGACTGCGGATGTAGGCTAAGCCCTTTGTCTGTAATTGCAATAGCTTTGTCAGTCTGATCATTCCAATATTCCAATGAGGCATATGCTAAAAAGAAATCTTCATCACTTGTATTCTTTTTGTCCAGTTCTGTGAAGATGGTTCTTGCCGAATCAATTTTGTCCGACCAGGTATAAAGCCGTCCGAGAAAGATACTGATATCCGAGTAATCCGGTGCTTGAAGTAGCGCCTGTTTGGATAATTGAATGGCTTGCGGATAATCTTTTGAATCAAAGGCTACCTTTCGCGCTTTTACAAAGAGATCATCAGCAGTGAGTTTCGTCTCTTGCGCAATTGAAAATAAGGGTAATAAAGAGAGGGAGAGTAATGGATAAATTACTTTTTTCATTCTAGATCGTAAAGTTGACATTTAAGCTTGCTAATATATAAACTAAAATTAGCAAATTTTGTTTGTCTGCTTTTGTTTTAAAATAAATTTTTGAGCTCTTTTAAAGCGTTCTATCTCTTTTTGCGGAACGCCTTCCGAAATAATCCTTAGAAGGAGAGTTTCGAAAAACGCCAATGGAATGTGTCAACAACCGTTAACTGGTTGCTGTCTACGGGTAATCCGGTTATTATTTTAAGCACCTGCATGGCCATCATACTGCCGATAATACCAGGTAAAGGACCCAGCACCCCATTTTTATCGCAATTTGGAACCTGTTCCGGATCGGGGGGCGTTGGAAAGATATCCAATAGGTTTTTACTACCCTGATAGTTAAAGACAGCCAGCTGTCCTTCAAAACCATAGATGCTACCGTACACCAAAGGTTTATCGAGTTGTAGGCACGTATGATTAAGCAGGTAGCGTGTTGTAAAGTTATCACAGCAATCGACAATGATATGATAGGGAGCGAGCAATGCTAGCGCGTTGTCTGCATCTATTTTTACCTGAAAGGGCTCAAAATGAATTGTACTATTGTGTTGCCGTATATAGGCTGTGGCACTTTCTGTTTTTGCCTGGTGTATATTATCTTCGGAATGAATGATCTGTCTATTTAGATTGTGGATTTCAACCCTGTCAAAATCAACCAGGCCAAGTTTGCCTATACCAGCTGCGGCTAAATATTGAACGACAGGGCTCCCGAGTCCCCCTGCACCGACGACCAATACCTTGGCATCCATAATCTTCCGTTGTCCGGCAACGCCGATCTCTTCAATAAAAATCTGTCTGCTATAGCGATCAAAAATGTTATTTTTCATGTATTTAACGTACTATACCGGCATAATTGCTCTCCCAGTCTTTCATCACTGGAGAATAGCCCATCTTTCGGATTTGATTTTTTATTGTTTCCATATCTCTTTCATCACTTACTTCAAATTGTTCCAAAGCTTGCGGATCAACAACATAGCCTCCCGGATTGGTCTTTGAAGCGGCACTCATGGTCGTTACGCCAATAGGTATGATATGATCCCTGAAGGTTTCGTTCTCTCGGGTGGAAATGGAGATTTCTAAATTTTCATTCCACAGGCGGTATGCACAGATCAACTGCAGTAGATCGCGGTCTGCCAAATGAAAATTTGGCTCAACAGAACCTGCGGCTGGTCGCAGGCGTGGAAAGGAAATCGAATAGCGTGTTTGCCAATATCGTTTTTGTAAATAGGCGATGTGTGCCGCGGTGAAAAAGCTGTCCACCCGCCAGTCCTCCAGCCCAAGTAATACGCCCAGTCCGATTTTATGGATTCCCGCCCGGCCTATACGGTCAGGCGTATCCAAACGATAGTCAAAATTGGACTTTTTTCCTTTCGGATGATATTGTTTGTAAACTTCGCGATGGTAGGTTTCCTGATAGACCAATATTGCATAGACTCCGGCTGCCTGCAGTAATCGGTACTCGGATTCTTCCAATGGCTGTACTTCAATGGATATCTGTGAAAAATGAGGTTTTAAAAGCCGAATAGCATTTAGGAAATAAGTGATCTCGACAGTTTTGTTGGCTTCTCCGCTGACCAGTAAGATATGATTGATTCCCATGGCTTTAAGTGCCATTGCTTCCAGTAATAGTTCGGTGTTGCTCAGCGTTTTGCGTTTGATTTTATTGTCCATGCTAAAACCGCAATATGTACAGATGTTTTGGCACTCATTGCTCAGGTAAAGCGGGGCATAGAGCTGTATGGTTTTACCGAAACGACGTTGCGTGATTTGTTGGGTTTTTTGTGCCATTTGCTCCAGATATGGTGCTGCAGCCGGTGAGATGAGCGCTCTAAAGTCAGAGAGCGTTAAATGGTCTTTTTCTAACGCATGTTGTACATCCTGATCCGTAGCGTCATAAATCTGTGCATGGACCTCATCCCAGGAGTATTCATCGCGTATCATTTTGAAATCTGTCATAGTGAATTATCAGTCAAATAAAAATGAAGTTAGGGGGCTCGAAGCGATTGCGTGGGAGCCTATCTTTCCCAATCCGGCCTCATAAGCTTTCCGTCCAGCGATAACGGCCTCTCTGAAAGCTTCGGCCATACGTATCGGATTATTAGAGACTGCAATTGCCGTATTGACAAGCACCGCATCAGCTCCGATTTCCATGGCTTTAGCGGCATCGGAAGGCGCTCCGATTCCAGCGTCTACGACCACTGGGACATTACTTTCCTCAATAATAATTTCGAGAAAGTCCAAGGTACGCAGCCCTTTATTGCTTCCAATAGGGGCACCTAAAGGCATAACGACAGCTGTGCCTGCATTTTCTAAACGTTTACAAAGTACCGGGTCTGCGTGAATATAGGGCATGACGACGAAACCCAATTTAGCAAGTGATTCGGTTGCGCGTAAGGTTTCAATAGGATCGGGCAGCAGATAACGTGGGTCGGGATGAATTTCCAATTTCACCCAGTTTGTTTCCAGTGCTTCGCGAGCAAGTTGAGCCGCAAGTACTGCTTCTTCAGCTGTTCGTGCTCCCGAAGTATTGGGAAGCAAATGGATTGCCGCCAGATCGAGCGCGCTGATGAGGCTGTCGTCTGAGCCGGTCTGGTCGATTCGTTTGAGGGCGACGGTGACCAATTGGGAAGCCGAAGCCACAATGGCAGCGCTCATTTCCGTGAGATAACCGAATTTGCCCGTACCGAGAAATAATCTGGATTCAAATACGCGATCGGCTATATGTAAGTTGCTCATAGTAAAATTTTATTGATGGATGAAACAATGTTTGGAGTCTTGGTTACGATTCCCGAGAGTGCTACACCGTAGACGCCAATTTCTAATAGATGTTGGATATCTTCAAGTTGGCTTATACCGCCAATTGCGAATATTGGAATAGGGGTTAGGCCTTCTCGGTGGACTTGTTGGATGATGTTTTCATATCCTGCAATCCCCAGTAGGGGACTTAGTTTTTGTTTTGTCGTGGTATAGTTGAATGGCCCGAGCCCGATATAGTCACAATGTTCACTTATTCTTTGCTTTACATTGGCAAAGCTATTGGCTGTACCGCCAATTATTTTTCCTGCACCCAATAGGTGCCGGGCAGCTGCTACACTGCAGTCGTCCAGTCCCAAGTGCACCCCATCAGCGTCTACAGCCGCTGCAAGCGAAGGATGGTCATTGATGATACAGCTGGCACCAAATTCGGAACAAGCCTGCCTGATCTCTTCGGCGAGCGCATAAAGATCTTTTTCCTCGGCTTCCTTCCATCGGATCTGTATCCATTTGGCCCCAGCGTCCAGCACTTTCAGCATGTTGTTTTTTTGTTCCCTTATAGTTTTACCTTGTGAGATATATTGGAGTCTTTCCATAGTTTTTGTTTGCATGCAATAAAATTTTGAATAGGATCCCGATGTTTCCATAAAGTGCCATATAAGGCAATTCCATCTGCACCTTGCTGCATCGGAATAAGACAGTTGTTTTGGTTTATCCCTCCAAGACCGATGAGACGAACAGCAAAGTTGGCGCGTGACGGTAGTTGACCTAGTCTTGCATTATGCGTTCCATACCCCACTTTTGAGATGCTCGGAAATAATGGACTGAAAAAAGCATAGGCCCAACGTTCATCAAGGCTATTGAATTGATCAATATCATGCACAGATGTTGAACAGATTGTTGTAGGCCCCAGTTGATTTGCAGATTCATGCAGTCTACTTTTATCGTTCAGGTGGATTCGTGCAATCCCAAGCTCAGCCGATAGATGCGGATGTGAGTGTAAAACCAATCTGTCGCGGTATATAGGAGCTATAGTTTCTATATATCGCGACATTTGTAAGTCTGTAAAATGATACTTACGCAAATGCAGAATATCAAGACCTTCTTTAAACAACGCTGTTATAATCGCCTGTTCAGAACGGATTGTTTCTGCTGCTGTCAATGCAATAATCATGAATAGATCTCTTTTCCTTGTGCGATGAATTCCTGCGATTTTTCCAGCATCCCCTGGGCGGCACTATCCCTGATTTCCTGCGTTATTTTCATCGAGCAAAATTTGGGACCGCACATGGAGCAGAAGTGCGCCACTTTAGCCGCATCTGCCGGCAATGTTTCGTCATGATATTCCCGTGCGGTATCTGGATCAAGGGAAAGGTTGAATTGATCTTCCCATCTGAATTCGAATCTGGCTTTACTCAAGGCGTTATCACGATATTGTGCACCAGGGTGTCCTTTGGCTAAATCGGCCGCATGGGCAGCTAGTTTATAGGTGATTACACCATCTTTGACATCTTTTTTATTTGGTAGACCCAGGTGTTCTTTGGGGGTAACATAGCAAAGCATTGCACAGCCATACCAACCGATCATAGCCGCTCCAATGGCGGATGTGATATGGTCATAGCCTGGAGCAATATCTGTTGTTAAGGGACCTAAGGTATAAAATGGCGCTTCGTCACAACAGGCCAATTGCTTGTCCATATTCTCTTTGATCAATTGCATAGGAACATGTCCTGGCCCTTCGATCATCACCTGAACATCATGTTTCCAGGCGATTTTGGTGAGTTCGCCCAGGGTTTCGAGCTCCGCAAATTGAGCTGCATCGTTTGCATCTGCAATAGCTCCGGGGCGAAGACCGTCGCCAAGTGAAAAAGCCACATCATATTGTTTCATAATTTCGCATATTTCCTCAAAATGGGTATAGAGAAAATTTTCTTTGTGATGAAAAAGACACCATTTGGCCATGATAGAGCCGCCTCTGGAGACAATTCCAGTAACTCGGGATGCCGTGAGATGGATATAACGAAGCAATACGCCGGCGTGTATGGTAAAGTACGAAACACCCTGTTCGGCCTGTTCAATCAAGGTATCTTTGAATATTTCCCAGGTAAGATCCTCGGCCACCCCCTTTACTTTTTCGAGCGCCTGATAGATCGGTACTGTACCGATTGGGACTGGCGAGTTACGGATAATCCATTCGCGGGTTTCGTGAATATTTTTGCCAGTGGATAGATCCATGATGGTATCAGCCCCCCAACGACAGGCCCATACCGCTTTCTCAACTTCTTCCTCTATGCTTGAACTTACGGCGCTATTGCCAATATTGGCATTGATTTTAACAAGAAAGTTGCGTCCGATAATCATGGGTTCACTTTCAGGGTGATTAATATTATTGGGTATGATCGCTCTTCCGGCGGCGATTTCTTCACGGACAAATTCTGGTGTAATAGCTTTATCATGTGTTCTCGCACCAAAGTTTTGCCCCCGATGCTGATGATCCATCCCAGGGGTACTAGCTTCCAACTGCTCAATACGTTGGTTTTCCCGGATAGCAACATACTCCATTTCCGGGGTAATGATGCCTTGCTTTGCATAATGTAATTGGGTGACATTCTTGCCGGCAGAGGCTACTTTCGGTTTGTGGCTATAGGCAAATCGGAGTTCGTCCAACGTTGGATCAGAAAGTCGTTTTTGTCCATATTCAGAGCTGATGCCAGCCAACTGTATGACATCCTGACGATCCAAGATCCACTGCTCGCGAAGGCGAGGGAGTCCTTTGCGGATATCGATATGGATAGTGTCATCTGTATAAGGCCCAGAAGTATCATAGATTGTTACCGGCGGATTAATTTCGATCTGTCCATTCGTTAATTTGGTTGGGCTCAAGGAGATTTGACGCATAGCGACTTGAATAGGAAATAGTTTTCCGGCTACAAAAATTTTCTTTGCATTTGGAAAGGGGGATTGCGTAATTGTTTCAGCTGTCATTTTTTCTGTATTGTGGTGAATTACTCGGTTGATTTTTTTTGAAAGGCTAGCCGCCTTGAGATGCAGTGATTAAGATAATCTGATCATAAGGTTTAAGTGTTGTCGTACCCCAGTCCTTTTTGGGGATGACTTGGTTGTTGATGGCTACAGCCACGCCCTGGGTTTTGCCAGATAATTCCAAAAGTAACAAGCCTTCTAGTGACGTAAGTGCGGGATCGAAAAATCGAATTTGATGGTTTATTGTAAGTTCCATTCCTTAATTTTTTTTGGTAAAACTTTAGGAATGGCTACACAAAGGCGCAGCAATGCACCTTGTAGACAGCTCACTTTTCCCTACGCCAGTATGATCCGGATCAGGTTCTAAGGGTAAAATCTCAGCCTGCATGAGCAGACACCCCTAAAGTTGCGACTAATATAAGGTTATTTTTATGAAAGTTGCAAGAATTTATTTTGCTGCCTGAGGTATATCGTGCAGGAAAGTACAGGTCACCATGTGGAAAATATTTGATATATTAGATTTTTAAATCAGCTAAAACAATTTAACAATCACCAAGAATAGTATCTTTTCATGCGTAGGATTTTATTGACAATACTGTTGTGTATAACGAACAGCACTTATGCCCAACCTAAAAGCAACTGCATCGCGGTACAGTTGACATGCGAACATCTGGTCAATCCATTGGGTATCGATGCAACCCAGCCGAGACTTAGCTGGCGACTTGAGGACCAACGTAATGGTGCGGTACAACAGGCTTATCAGATCCTTTTAGGGCAAGATTCGCTGGCACTACTGAAGGAGACGAAAAATAGCTGGGATAGTGGCAAACAGCTCAGCTCGTCCATGTTAGTGACCTATAACGGCGCACAGTTAAAGCCACAGACCACGTATTTCTGGAAGGTTAAAGTATGGGATAAGGATGGTATATCAACAAGTTCTAAAATAGCATCGTTCGAAACTGGAATGATGGGAATGGACCTTTGGAAGGGAAAATGGATTAGCGACAATAAGGATATTCATGCGCGAGAAACGCCTTATTTTAGGACAGAATTTAAGATAAATAAGCCGATAAAGTCTGCACGCGCGTATATTGCCACAGCAGGGCTATATGAACTTTCCATGAATGGTCAACGCGTAGGAGACCATCGCCTGGATCCAATGTATACTCGATTCGACCGGCGTACATTATATGTCGTGACGGACGTAACCCAGCAGCTCCAACAAGGAGAGAACGCTATTGGCGTTGTTTTGGGGAATGGCTGGTATAATCACCAACCACTGGCGGTTTGGAACTTTGATAAAGCACCGTGGCGGGCCCGACCAACATTCTGTTTAGAGCTGAAAATCGTCTATACAGATGGTACAGTAGAAACTATTGTTTCAGATAAGCAGTGGAAAACAGCTTCGGGACCAATTACTTATAATAATATTTACACTGGTGAGCATTATGATGCAAGACTGGAAATACCCAACTGGGACAAACCTAAATATGATGATTCAACTTGGAAGGCTGTTCAGTATAGAAATGCGCCATCTGCACATATCGTTACCCAACAGATGGTACCGATTCGGCTCGTGAAGTCCTATAAGCCCAAATCAGTGACAAAGATAGACCAACGTACTTATGTTTTCGATATGGGCCAAAATATGGCTGGGATTACAAAAGTTAAAGTCAAAGGAGCTGCAGGGACTATGCTACGTATCAAGCACGGTGAACGATTGTCGGCAGATGGGCGTCTTGACCTGTCCAATATTGATGTTTATTATCGGGGCGATAAGGAAAAGGAGCCCTTTCAAACGGACATTCTTACCTTAAGCGGTCGTAATGATGAGTTTATGGCAAAGTTCGGTTACAAAGGATTTCGTTACGTCGAAATTAGTAGTAGTGCGGCAATTGCATTGGATAGTTCGGCTGTGACCGCTTATTTTATGCATAGTGATGTGCCCGCCATTGGACAGCTCAAGACGTCATCAGCGTTGGTCAACAAACTATGGGAAGCGACCAACAATGCCTACTTGTCCAATTTGATGGGCTATCCGACAGACTGTCCGCAGCGCGAAAAGAACGGTTGGACAGGGGATGGGCACCTTGCGATTGAAACAGCTTTGTACAATTTTGACGGGATAACAGTTTATGAAAAATGGATGGCGGATCATCGTGATGAGCAACAGGAGAACGGTGTCTTACCCGATATTATTCCAACTGGGGGATGGGGTTATGGTACAGCGAATGGTTTGGATTGGACAAGTACCATTGCCATTATTCCCTGGCAGATCTATCAGTTTTATGGAGACCCACGTGCATTAGAAGAATGCTATCTTAATATCAAACGCTATGTGGATTATGTCGACGGAATCAGCACATCTGGGTTGACAACTTTTGGGCGTGGAGACTGGGTGCCAGTGAAGTCACAGTCGAATCTGGAGTTGACCTCCTCGGTTTATTTTTATGTGGATGCGACCATCTTGGCTGCTACGGCTAAATTGTTTGGATACACAGCAGATCAACAAAAATATGAACTGCTGAGCAGAAAAATTAAGACGGCCATCAACGCTAAATTTTTAGATGCTTCCAAGGGTATTTATAGCAATGGAACACAGACTGAACTGAGTGTTCCACTCTATTGGGGTGTGGTACCTGACGAAATGAAAGCCCGGGTTGCAGCCAACCTGAATAAGAAAGTGGAAGAGGCCAACTTTCACTTAGATGTAGGAGTATTGGGTGCAAAAGCATTATTGAATGCGTTAAAAGATAACGGTTATGCAACGACAGCCTATAAGGTTGCGGTACAAGATACTTATCCGTCTTGGGGATGGTGGATTGTAAATGGCGCGACAACATTGTTGGAGAACTGGGATTTAAAAGCAACGCGTGATATTTCAGACAACCACATGATGTTTGGCGAAATCGGTGGTTGGTTTTTTAAATCTATCGGCGGGATTCTGCCAGATCCTAAACAACCTGGATTTAAACATGTGCTTTTAAAACCCATCTTTCCCCAGGAACTGAAAAAATCTTCTATTTCTTATGATTCACCCTACGGTAAAATTGTTTCCGAATGGAAGTTAAAGGATAAAAAGATTGTTTATGATATCCAAATACCCGCAAATGCCACGGCGACATTTTATCCGCCGGATAATGTTAGCATTAGCAGTAGCGATGCCGTCCAATTGGAGGCTGGTAAACATAGGCTGGAGCTGGAACTCAAGTAATCATAGGCTCCGATCTGTTGTTTTATTGCCCCGACCGTTGGTATTATGCTCTTATCATGTTATGTATTAGAGTGCTTTTGTAAGTTTACCGAGCTGTTTTAATTTTAAAGCGAGTTCATTGCTCCAGGGTAAACCAATACAGAGACGCATGCAATGGTGAAATTGATCCTGTAAGGTGAAAATCCGCCCCGGTGAAATGCTGATCTGTAGTTTAAGCGCATAGTTATATAGCTTGCCTGTATCGATGTGTTTTGGAAACTCGACCCATAGGGCAAGTCCACCCTGTGGACGGCTAATTTTAGTGCCTTCCGGAAAATGGGCCGAAATGATAGCAGCGTAGCGCTGGTAGTTTTCCGTTAATGATCTACGAAGTTTACGCAGGTGGTTTTCATACTTTCCGGTTAATAGAAAATTTCCAACCGCCTCATTGATGATCGCCGTAGATGACAGGGAATGGATCAGTTTTAGTTTGATAATCTGTTCTTTGTATTTTCCAGGAGCAACCCATCCGACACGGAAGCCTGGAGCCAACGTCTTTGAAACGGATCCACACCAGAGGACATTGCCATCCCGGTCAAAAGATTTGCAACATTTGGGGCGTTGCGTGCCAAAATGGAGGTCGCTGTAGGTGTCATCTTCGATTAGCGGAATTTGGTGTTTTGACAGCAATGCCACAATTTCCCGCTTATGCTCATCCGGCATGCAATAACCCAAAGGGGTGTTAAAATTGGGGACCAGTAAACAGACTTTAATTTGGGGCAACAGATTTTTGAGGGCTTCAATGTCTATTCCTATGATGGGGTCCGTAGCTATTTCCAGCACCTTAAGCCCTAGACTGACGGCAAGTTGGAGGATACCCGGATAGCAGGGGCTTTCCAGAGCCAGTGTATCTCCAGGTTTGGTTAAGGCCATCAGACACAAAACTAAAGCATTCATACAGCCGTTGGTAGTAACGACATCATCTTCATTTAGATTTCCACCCCAGGCCAATGAACGTACGGCCACCATACGACGTAATTTTATATTGCCTTGCAAGGGTTCATATGCTGTGCCACCATCGCTGAGCTCCCGTGTAGCGAGGACGATTTCTTTTTTTAATTTTGCGGTAGGTAGGAGACTTCCGGAAGGAACACCGATTGAAAATAAGGTTAAGTCGCGACGTCCCATGGTTGAATACACCTTATTCATCAATTGATCCGGTTCTCTGTTGTTGGCGATTGGAATAGGTTGACTGGCTGCCGCCAACGGAAGTTGCAAATAGTTTGGAGGACTAACGAAGTAGCCGGATTGGGGCTTGGACTGTATAAGAGAACGTTCTTCCAACGCTAGAAATGCCCTTTTTGCGGTATTTATACTGATACCGTGTTCAGCGCTTAGCTTCCTCACCGAAGGTAGTTTTTCGCCAGCTTTTAAGACGCCTGATTTAATCTTATTGGCAATATTGTCTGCTATTTCATTATACAAATAATCTTTTTTCATCAAATTAGGATTAGTGTTCGTCTTTAAAGGTAACTGTGTCCATTGAATTATCAAAAACTGTGACTGTGCTTAATTCTTGTAATGGACGAACTTTGTGTAAAAGATTGATACATGGCGCAATTAAGTATAAGTAAATTACAGGAAAATACAACGAGCGGTTGGTTAAATGGTTTTATTGGTGTGGTATTATTTAGTGGTTCGTTGCCGGCAACACGCATGGCGGTTTTAGCTTTTGACCCTGTATTTGTTACATTAGCAAGGGCTTCCATTGCAGGCATATTGGCACTGATAACATTGATGGTTTTTAAGGAAAAACGTCCAGAAAGAAAGCAATTGGGGTCGCTATGCATCGTGGCAATAGGATGTGTCGTTGGATTTCCCTTACTGAGCGCTTTGGCTCTGCAGCACATCACGTCCGCGCATTCCATCGTTTTTATCGGTATTTTGCCCGTATCGACAGCCGTATTTGGTATTATACGCGGTGGCGAGCGTCCGAAGCCAATCTTTTGGCTGTTCTCTGCTCTAGGGAGTCTACTGGTGATCGGCTATGCGCTGGCACAAGGACTAACAGCCTCACCTTTAGGCGACGTTTTAATGATTTTATCGGTCATTCTCTGTGGTTTGGGCTATGCTGAAGGTGCAAAATTGACCAAGACGCTAGGGGGCTGGCAGGTCATTTCCTGGACCTTGGTTTTGTCGCTGCCGTTGATGTTGCCACTTACCTTTGTCTACCTTCCATCGTCTTTTGACACTGTGCCTATCGGGGCCTGGGCCAGTTTAGCCTATGTGTCGATGTTCAGTATGTTTATTGGCTTTGTTTTTTGGTATAAAGGACTCGCCCAAGGTGGCACGGCGACCATCGGACAATTACAGTTACTCCAGCCTTTTTTCGGTCTGGCTTTAGCCGCCGGGCTTCTTCATGAACAAGTCGGTGTTGGCATGCTGGCCGTAACAGTTGCTGTTATTCTTTGTGTCGTTGGAACGAAGAGATTTGCCCGATAAATGCATTAGAAAAAAGAGAACTGGATTATAGGCTCTCTCGGAAAACGATAAATTTATTAACTTTAACTTTTAGGGTGTCATTCGAGGCGTATTTGATCGAATGATGTGTATTTATCTTGTATTGGCAAAGAAAACAGCGTATGATTTTACCGTTTGAACCTTATAATCCGATATGGAAAGCGAATTTTGACAGTATTCAACATGAACTTTTTACGTTGTTGAAACCAATAAGGTCGAGGGTTGATCACATAGGCAGTACGGCCGTTGAGGGATTGTCTGCCAAACCAATCATTGATATATTGATCGGTTTAGAGGAAGAAAACGATCTTGATCGTATTCCGCTCCTGTTGCGGGATAATTGCTATGTATATTATGAAAAATACAATGAGGATATGCCTTACAGACGTTTTTTTATCGCCCTGATTGATCGTCCTGAAGTATTAGGATTACCAGAGCAAATCGCACCTGGCGATGAAATTCCAGCACGATTGCATGACCATTCGTTACGAGTAGCACATATCCATAGCATACCCTTGCAATCAAAACACTGGTTGCGCCATATAGCCTTTCGCGATTACCTGCGTGCGCACGACAATGTAAGAGATCGCTATCAGGCACTCAAAGAAAAATTGGTACTGCAGCAATGGAAAGATGGTAACGATTATAATGATGCGAAAGATGAATTTTTGAAAGAGCATGAAGCAAAAGCTGTGGAGTGGTACAATAAAGGTTGCGGAACAATAGAATGGTATTACAATGAGAACCTTGGACAAAGCAGCGTGGATGGATCGGATTAAATTGGTAAGAAATTAAGGTTATACTAGCTAAATTTAGGTATGAATACATTATTGGAAGAATTTGAGCATATTATTCAGAAGTTTTCTTCGCAAATTTTGGAAATAAATGATGACGATTTTAATCGCAAATTAGAACCAGATAAATGGAGCAAAAAAGAGATTCTGGGTCATCTAGTCGATAGCGCTTTTGTTAATTACCAACGGTTTATAAGAGCTCAATTTGAAGAAAATCCAAAAATATACTATGATCAGGTAGCCTATTGTGCATCTGCAGGTTACCAACATGCTGAGACCGAGAAATTATGCAATCTATGGCGATCGGTAAACGAACAATTGTTGTTTTTGTTTAAGCAGGTAATTGCGAACAAATTGATTCAAAGGACTTGTAATGACCATAGCCTCGAATTTTTAATGCTTGACTATGTGGTGCATTTGAAGCATCACAGAAATCAGATTTTGTCCGAATGAAAAAATTTAGGAAAGGATAGCATGAGAGCTCTTTGTTCAGGCATCAGTAAATTTAATAGTCCATAAAAAATAAGGGATGGAGATACGGAAATTGAAAGCGGGAGATAGTGCTGACTTATTAAAGGCAATTAATGGAGCTTTTGCCGACTATATTGTACCATTTCAGTTAGACGCATTGCAATTGGAGTCGAAGATCAGAGGCGAGGATATTTTAATGGACTTGTCAGTTGGTGTTTTTGACGGAATACAACTGGTAGCTTTTATTATGCATGGCATGCGAGAAATTGAGGGTAGTAAAGTGATCTACAATGCTGGTACAGGTGTTTTGCCCGCCTATCGGAACAGCGGATTAGTCGGTGAAATGTACAGATTTATGCAGCCATCCTTCAGAGAGTATCGCGTGAAAAAATTACTATTGGAAGTGATAGAAAGTAATCGACGTGCTATTCGGGTATATGAAAAAAATGGTTTTGTTAAAGGCCGTAGATTACTGTGCTTTGGAGGAGAACTTCATGTAAAGATGGGTGCTTTATCTGGCAGAACACAGCCTATCCGTATACAGTCTATCCATGACTTTTCTTGGGATATTTTGCAGTCTTTTTGGGATGTTGAACCCAGCTGGCAAAATAGAAGTGAGCGTAGTGAATTAATTCAGCTTAAAGGGTTGGGGGCATTTATTGGCTCCGATTTGGTGGGATATATCTTGTTCAATTCGTCCAATAGACGGATCTACCAAATTGCGGTAGCACAGCAGCATAGGCGGAAAGGTATTGCAACACAGCTTTTATCCGAGCTGATAGTGTTTGTGTCCAGCGTAAAGGTACAAATTACTAACGTTGATGAAAAAGCCAAAAACTTGCAACTATTTCTACAAAGACAAGGCCTGGTCAACACAATCAACCAGATTGAAATGGTCAAGATGATTTTCTGATAATATCAATTAAAAATTAAAGTATTTCATTTACGATCAATAATTGTGAAAACAAATGTTGTTGTAAAAGTGTTGTTTAACAAAAGTTTAGATAGGATGTGCTATTAAACTGTCCATTATAATTCTATTTACTGGTGTAATTTTACCATCCCTCGGAAAAGACGCTCTTCAACAATTTAAACGACACTAATTTTTAAAACATATGAAATCGAAGTCATTTTTAATCGCAATTGTCTCAAGCTTATTGTTGTTGGCTTGTAGCACTTCAACAAGGATAACAGATATCTATAAAAATAGAGACCTTACTCCCAAACAATATCAAACAATATTCATTATTGCAATGACAAACCACGCTAAAGCAAAGGAGGTCATTGAATCCAATTTGGCAGAAGCAGCTTCCATGCATGGCTACAAGGCTATTAAAAGCAGCGACGTTTTTAAACGGACGTTTACCAAAGATGAAAGTCAAAACAAAGATTTAGTGATGAAAGCAGTACACAGTTTGAATGCAGATGCCATTTTCACTGTTACCCTGATCGACAAAGCCAGCGAGACCCGATATGTACCGGGAAATGGGCCTTATATGCCTTATCCGAGATTTGGTTGGTATGGTAATTTTTGGAGCTATTACTCCCATTGGTACCCAATTGCATACGATCCTGGTTATTACACGACGGATAAAATGTACTATCTGGAAAGCAATCTATATGATGTTAGCTCCGAACAACTGCTTTGGAGTGTACAGTCTGAAACGATCAACCCTTCCAGCTTAGCAGATTTTTCTAAAAGTTATACAAAGGCGCTCGTAAAAGCATTGGAAAAGGATATTGCTGCTAAATAGCCATTGATAAAAAGTATGCTTTAAAAGCTAGCTTCAATTTAAATAATGTATTTGTGTAAAAATATTCTTTATAACACCGATTCAGTACCTCGTAAAGGCGTTTTATGGTGTAATAATAAACTAAATTGCATTAATATTGTTATATTGGCAAGCAATAAAGTTAGCTCAAATCAGATGAGGTACAAATTATATAGAGAACAGCAATTGACCTGCGATATGGATACCGCATGGGCATTTTTTTCGTCACCCATGAATCTTTCAGAAATTACTCCAAAAGATATGGGTTTTGTAGTCACCTCAGACTGTGATCAACAAGAAATTTTTGAAGGAATGATCATCGATTATTTGGTATCTCCGATTCTTCGGTTTCCGCTGAAGTGGAAGACCAAAATAACGCAGGTGGAAAAGAATAAAAGTTTTACTGATTTCCAACTAAAGGGACCTTATGCCTATTGGAATCATTTTCATGAATTTATTCCAAACGAAAATGGGGTACTCATGAAAGACAGGGTTGACTATGAATTGCCTTTGGGGATTCTAGGCACAATTGCGCATGGAATTTTTGTTAAAAGGAAGTTGGAGCGAATCTTCGATTACCGTCATCAGGTTTTAGAAAAATTATTTAATCAAACTCAGAATTAGTGGTAACGAATCTATTGCAGTTCACGTGACCGAAAAGAAAGAAGTAGTCTACAATGAAGAAATTTTATCAAATAAGCAATGGAGTTGCTTTGGTCATCACTGTGATCATTAATTACCTATCCAATACGGGGATTTTTAATGGGGAGACCATGGCAACAATTTCTGCTAAATATCAAAATCTATTTACACCTGCGGGATATGCCTTTTCCATATGGGGTCTCATTTATTTGGGGTTGTTTGGATTTGTAATTTATTTTGGTCCTTTTGTCAGACAGACAAATGAAAAAGATAAAGTAGTTTTAAAAGTCGGATGGTGGTTCTTGATTTCTTGTCTAGCAAATAGTTTATGGGTCATTACCTGGTTGTATGACTATACCTTTTTAACTATTTTATTGATGGTCTTACTTTTTGTGTCGCTATTAAAGATAATTTACTATACACAAACTATTGCGTTTCATGCTGCACGCAGCAAGCGTATATTTCTTAAGATCCCTTTTCAACTTTATGCAGGGTGGATTTCTGTCGCTTTGATTGCCAATATTGCAGCCTATCTGACGAAGATAGGCTGGGGAGGTTTTGGATTATCAGCTACCATGTGGGCTATTATCATGTTTTCAATTGCATTAATTCTTCACTTATTGATGATCTGGCAACGTCATTTGCCGGTATTTGGACTTGTCGCCGTATGGGCTTTAATAGCCATTGCAGCTGCTAATAAATTAGTTAATAGCACTGTATATGCAGCGGCTATAATGGCAGCCATTATTGTTTTGCTAAATGTAATTGTGTACTTTATTCAATATCGTAAGCGACAGCCTTTCTAGTCCTTGCCTAATAAAGTGCATGATTCTGTTGGCAATCGAATTTTAAGCTTTCCATAGTAATGCAGCGAAACCAACTATTATTTTATTGCTGATTTTGCAATCAATAGCTTTTGAAATTCTTTTCCGATAAATGGATTGATGACGTGCTGAAATCCTTTTTGCAATGTAAAGACAGTGATAGTCGCATCAGACTCCGGCGAATAGATCACATCTGTTCCCCACCAACCCCCATGATAGTAGGCGTTGAATCCCATGTCAAAATGATAAATTCCCAAACAATATTTAGATTTATCCGACGAAAGAACATAGGTATGCATCGCTTCTAGAAGCTTTTTATCCTGAATGATTTTCCCGTTAAATAGATATTGGAAAAACAGGGAAGTCTCTTTGGCTGTTGCTGCGATTCCGCCGCCTCCGTACAGATCCCAGGAAGGATCAATAGCATAAGAGTCCCAGTTGTATTTGTTAGCGTATTGATGGGCGAGTGGCAAGGTGCTTTCAGGATAATGCTCTAAGTTTATAAACCATGTCTTTGTAAGATTTAATTCTTTGTATTTCAGTAAATTTCGAATAGCTGTATAAAATGGCAGATGCGTTTTTTGCTCAATAATCTCGGTGAGGAGCAAATAATTAATATCAGCGTAACTAAACTTTTCCCCGACAGGCTGTGGGCTCCCGATATCGATGGATCTTCTGATCTGCTCGTCTTTTTTCCATTTATATTTAGGATGCTGATTGACGAATTCAAAATAAGCTTCATCTACATAATCTTGAATTCCCGAAGTATGTGACAGCAAGTTCTTTATAGTGATTCCCGCTAGATTATAGCCATCGCTTTCAAATAGGTGACGTGTTTTTTTTGATAATAAATTGGCAATCGGTTGATCAATAGAAAATTCACCTTTTTCTACCAATCTTAGCATTGCTGCAGCAACATAAGGTTTTGTGTTGCTAGCAATCAAAACAGGCTGTTGGTCTTCCAGCGCTTGGTTCGTGCTGGTATCTGCTACTCCTCTTGCATAACTCCAGGAAATATTGTATTTCGGCGCTTCTACATGAACAATAATCCCGATTGCATCTTTATTTTTATCATAAATAGAATCTACTTTATGCTTAAAAACTGGCTGTAATTGAGCCCATCCGATTAATGGAATAAACATGGTATTTAACAACACGATTTTTTTCATATATTCTTTTCTAAACGTGTATCTCAGATCCAGAAACTGTCTGAGCATTGCTAAGTATATTTCTTTACTACTTCACTAACAGACGCCACTGCACCTGCAAAAGCATTGATCCTACAGCAGGGGTAACGGATTTTGCTTCCTGTTGCGCTTGTGAAAATAAGAATTAAAATAATAATCTTGATGGTGAAAAATGTAAAATAGCACATCAGTTTTATTTCTTGTCGTATGCAAAGTCTTTTCAATATATAAAATGTTAGATTTATGGTGTAAAAGAAGCTTATCGTAAGGATATGAGAAAAGTAATTGCAGCATTCAATATGACCCTTGACGGGTTTTGTGATCATACAGCAGGCATTCCCGATGAGGAAATACATCTTCATTATACGCATCTATTAAATAACGCTGATGTCATTTTGTATGGTAGGATTGCTTATCAGCTTATGGAATATTGGCGGCCTTTTGTGAAAAGTCCCTCAGGTGAAAAATCAATGGATGACTTTGCATTGGCTATCGATAAAATTCCAAAAGTTGTTTTTTCAAATAGCCTGAAAAATATAGACTGGGCAAGTGCAAAATTGGCCGATGGTATACTTAAAGATGAATTATTGAAATTGAAACAGCAATCCGGTAGGGATATTTTGGTTGGGAGTCGAAGTTTAATTGTACAGTTGTTGAATCTCAATTTGATCGACGAATTTCAACTGTGCATTTATCCTGTTGTTGTAGGACAGGGGCTTTCACTTTTTGAAAATATAATCGATAGAAAAGTTTTTAAATTATTAAAAACAAAGCCTTTTTCTGGCGGATCAGTCCTCTTGTACTATCAATACAGTCCAACACCTACTTCCCTATAAACTATTCCATCGGGAAATATCGGCAACACAGCGGGAAATCCAGATACCTGCAGCTCCTCTGATGAAATTTACATTTGTAATGTAATTTAAAAAGAATTCATTATGAAATATAAACATTCAATTTTGTGGGCTATAGCAGCACTCCCCTCGCTAATTACCGCTTGCAAAAGAAATGATGCTATGCCATCGATGTCGGAGACGACCATCACGATAGAAAATGTATTGGATTCGAAACCATTGGTCGAGTCTGGTCGTTTTAAAAACAATGGTGCTTCGCCAGTGATTATGCCTGGTGAAGCAATTTCAATTAAGTTTTCTGCAGCCGAGGGACAAGCGCTTAGCTTTGCAACGATGTATGGTTGGTCGAATGATTTGTTTTTTGCTCCAGAAAATCCTGGCATAAAGCTGTATCAGGACAATGGAACTCCGGTTGAGGGCGATGTTTCGGTACAGATCAAATTATGGGATAATGGTACTCGTATCAATCAGAAACCAGGCGCAGCTGTAATGCACCCGGGAACCACAGAAACTGCTCCAAAAGCTATTAGCGAAGGAAATGGAACCGATGCACAGGGCAATACTTATGCTGCAGCTTCTACTTTAATGAAGGCAACACTTCATTATGAAGGGAATTCCAATTTTACACTTATAATCACGAATACCTCTGGCGATACGAGCAATCCGACTCCCTTCAGTCCCGGAGTTTGGGCGATTTCATATATCGCAGGAGGCAAGCTGATAAATTCTAATCCATTATTTGAGGCAGGAAAACCAAGTGCAAATGGCATGACAAATATTGCGGAAATGGGAGACAATAGCGTTTTAGGAAATTATATCAATACACAAACAGGTATTTTTACACCATTATCTCCGGTTTTGGTAGTGTTGTATAAAGGCATCGAAAACCCGATATATAAAACCGGTGAAAATGACCGTGGAAAAGGACTGAAAGATTTAGCGCAAAAAGGTGATGCATCAGGCCTGGCGACTTATCTTAAAACACTCGCAGGTGTAAAAGCTGTTTATATCCTTCCGGCGGCTAGCTCAACTGTATTACTTCCTAAAATCGGAGCGCAGGCGGGAAGTAGCGTTTCGCAGCAGTTAAGTGTAGCAAGTGGAGACCGAATTGCCATTGCAAGCATGTATGGGCTTTCCAACGATTGGTTCTTCGCCACAAAAGATAATGGAATTGATGCAACAGTAAAAGGAGATGTATCCTATTCAATCGGATTGTTTGACAATGGAACAGCGATTAATCAGTTTCCCGGAGCCGGCAATGAGCAAGCAGGATTAGGCGGCACTCCTGCGACAGAACGTAAACCTGTTATAGAAGTGCCTAATCCAAATGGGTTCACCACACTGCCATCAATTTCCAGCATGATAAAAGTAACAATCAACTAATTTTTGAGTCCGGTTATACGTACGAAAATCTCATGGATATTATTGTCCTTACTGGACACAGGACAATCAGCAACCTATTACATGCGGGGCTAAAGTATCGATTGAGTTTCCATGGGGAAAAAGTATAGATTCAGTTTAATAAGTAGTAAATGTGTTGTAAAATGAAAAATTATATAAAAACAAAATTAGCTGCGTTTATTGCGTTGCTGTTATTCACGACGTGCATCGCAGGCATAGCCAATGCGCAAGAGCCTTCTCGCATGAGTAAAGCTGACGGCGTGATACATAAAATCGAAATGAAGCAATCCCCTTATCATATTCCGCAAAATCCGGAAGACATCAGCCCGCTATTGTGTGGAGAAAAAATACCGATGGCCGTATTGTTTGACGTTTCCGGTAAACGATTTGATCTCAATAGGGCGATTTCCCAAAAACCGACCATTTTGGTTTTCTACCGCGGTGGCTGGTGTCCTTATTGTATCAGACAACTTTCGGGCTTACAAGAGGCCTTTTCAGGATTGGAAGAAATGGGGTATCAGTTGATTGCCATAAGCACAGACGAATCTGAAGGACTAATGGAAGCTGCAGCAAAAGAAAAATTAAGCTATACACTTTTATCGGATTCAGATCTTGCGCTGTCGAAACAAATGGGGATTGCATATAAAGCTCCAAAAGACTATTGGGAGATGCTTCCGAAAACAACTGGAGGTAAGGACAGCGAGTTATTGCTCCCAGTGCCATCAGTTTTTATAGTCGATCAAACGGGAACCATACACTTTGAATTTATCAATCCCGATTTCAAACAGAGATTGTCCTCCAATCTGCTGCTTGCAGCTGCAAGCAGCATTAAAGAAGACCTTTAAATTTCTAGTTTTTGGGTCGTAGACTCTTAAGAAAATGATTAAATTTAAGCGAATTGAAATGCTGTAAGTAAACGACAACATGATTAGGGAGTATAATGATAACGTGACCGCAGCACGGTTTGTGATGCATAGTGACAACAACCAGTTTTCAGGTAGGGGACTTCGTAATGCGGGTTCTCTGCCTATCAACACATTTATCTACAACAAGGGCGGCGAACAGAAAGTGACGATCGATGAGATTAGCTATACGATGCCAGCAAGGTGTATACTTCCTTTGGTTTCCAATCAGCATTTTGTATTTGAGCAGCCCGATGCGCTGACTGCCTGGCAGTTTAATAGGGAGTTCTATTGTATCGTTGACCACGATGCTGAGGTCGGTTGTGTTGGTTTTCTGTTCTATGGTATTCGACATCCAATGTTCATTGTATTAAATGATACTGCTGTCGAAGAAATGTCTCATCTGGAGAATGTGTTTTCCAATGAGATGATGGTAAAAGATAATTTTCAGGGTGAAATGCTGCGCACCCTTCTTAAGAGAGTTATTATCAATACCACAAGAATTGCAAAGCTCCAAAGTGAAAGCTATCAGCTATTTCCAGACGAAAAAATGGATATTGTGAGAAAGTTTGCATTGCTACTGGAATGTAACTTTAAAGAGGAACATGAAGTCAGGTTCTATGCCGCTGCACTCAACAAATCACCAAAAACACTGAGCAATGTATTTGGTCTGTTGAAACAGTCAGCGCCATCTGTTCTTATCCGTAACCGAATAATTCTTGAGGCTAAAAGGTACCTCCATTATACCGAGAAGTCAGCGAAGGAAATAGCCTACGAACTTGGTTTTGAAAGTCCTGCCCATTTTAGCCGGTTTTTCAAAAAGTATTCTGGAACAAATGTTTCAGCTTTTAAGAACCTTTGATCATAATTCAAGGCGCGGGTTGCCGTTTAGAGAAAGACTGTATTGTATGGGAATTTGATTTATACCTTTCAATGAATATGCGATTAAGGTTTCCTTATGAAAAATAAGTGAATTTGCTCTTAAAATAAAACGTATGCCATTGGTAAGCTGGCGCTAGAAAATTGAAGCCCAATATAACAAATTATTAATAGTCTGTAAATGAAGTTATTAAAACCATATTTTGTGTTGATAGGGATGATCATTGCATTGATTTTTATGTACATTGCAATTTCGGTTTATCCGGGTGGGACTTACCAGAATGAGTCTGAGCGAGAAATTAAAATTCTATTTCGAAACGTTGCCAAATTATGATGAGCAATAATATGATAAAAAATGAACCACAAAAATCTCCTAGCACTAATTTTCATTGTAGTAAGCCAATTAGCGAATGCACAATTTGCAAAAATCGTTAATAAAGACGGGTATGTTGTTATTTATTGCGGAGATCTCCAAAAGTAGGCGGGATCAAACGTAATCACCTTGTTTTTTAAATATTTGTTATTGCTTTTGTCAAACCCACTTGGAACTAAAGAAATGTACTGCAGATTGGGGTCGGCAGGCCTATATCTACTTTCTGTGTTAAACTGGCTTTTATTCGTGCATTGAATCCAGTATAAATTTTTTGCCATATAATAATCCAGATACCAAAGTTTGCTTACTTTGGTCTCTGCGTTTAGCTTGAGCGATTGATTATTTTTTAAATGCTCCCTAACTTCTTCAATGCTCAGTAAATTGTTGTTGTCGTCCATCACAAATGTACCATGGGAAGGATCCATCCACAGCCATTTTTTTAGAGTTTCAGCATATACGCTATTGATCACATGGCAATCAGTATCTTTGTCGTCTTTTGGCATGCATGTAACATAGCGTGACTTAAATCCCATAGCGAGGTACATTTCATTTAACGTCATCGCTTTGTGCCGACAGTTGATACCCTTTCCCGTTGCCTTGTGGTAGTTGTAAAAATCAATTGCGTCAAATTCACATAGCGCCCAATTGCTGCCGTCATATTTAATGCTATTTGCCACGAAAAACATGATATTACGGATTTTGGAAATTTCGTCGCCATTACCAGCTATCGAGTCCAGGTTGAAAAAATTTTTTACTGCTAATAAATTACGATCGCTCGCTACCTCGTAGGTAAATATCGGCAAAGAGTCACTATTTGCTGAAACGTATCCTCCTGATTGCTGCAACAGGGTTAATTTATCGTATTGCTTCAGTTGGACCAATGCTTTTACAAATTTGCTTTCCTTTCGAATATTATCTAGATCCTGATCATTTAAAGCATTACGATAGTCGGTATATCCCCACAAAATTGCCTTTTCAAAACTTGAAACAGCTTGTTTTTTTTGATTGAGTAATGATTGTAAACAAGCAAGGTTGAAGTTTATATTCGCATTGATTTCACTTATCGTAGTTTGATATTCCTGCTTTTCTTTTTCAGATAGCTGTAAGCTGTCCATTTTGGCCGATATGGCATTTAATACTGTGGCTGCTTTTTGATAATCCTTTGCCGGGTAATAATTATTATATTCCTGTTCTAACTTCTTAAAGTCTGAGAGGAATTTATGCCATGTCGTAGAAGCTGTCTGCGCGGATACACAGGTGGTCAATAGCATGAAAAGAAGAAGGTTAAATAGTTTCATTGGAGATTTTTAGTTAAAGTAAATAGTTTTATTATATCAATGTCAACTGTAATTTTTGTGCTTGAAAAGCGTTGTCCTATGATTTTATAAAATAGGATTTGCTTTAAGACAGTTATACCATGTGAATTATTACATCTGGCTCGTATAATATTATCCAAATACTTTTTAAATAATTATCGCTTAATTCGCTGTGATCGAATATCGTCTTTAATCCATTTAAGCGCTGCGCGATTAGGAGAATGAATATTAAGCGGAAATTATCTGGAAAATGCAACAAAACACGTGTAGAGTTGTTTGCATTTTGAATGATATTATAAGGGATTAATGATTCGTCATATGAAAAAGATATTTTATGTGTTTCTATTTATCCTTTCCATGATGAAAGTTTATGGTCAGGGGCATTACAACGGTTCATCGTTTAATCCCAACGATTATTTTGCTCCGCATGAAGGGTTGATTATACCAGTATGGTATGGTTATGCCAATATGAATTATTTCAATGGGCAGGGTAAAAAGACAGATCAATTGATTAATCCGGTTCCTGGAAATCCTACTGCTTTACAAATTGAACAAAAGGTGATCACGCATTCTTTTATCCTGATGGCAATTTACGGAGGAAAGGGAAAGATTTTGGGCGCCAATTGGGGACTGATGGTTATCCCGACAGTAAACAGTCCTACCGCCAATATTGCGTTGGACTACTATTCGCAGCAGACAGGTCCTGGAAGATATGTTTTTACCAATAAAAGTTTAGGATTTGGCGACATGTATGTACAGCCAATCTGGTTATCATGGAAGCAGGGAAAGTTTCAATATGCATTAAATTATGGCCTATGGGCGCCGACTGGGAAATACGAGCATGGTAGTTTAGATAATGGGGGGCATGGATATTGGTCACATAATATACGTGGTGCTCTTAAATATAAACCAACTTCCAAGATCAATTTAAGTATTGCTCCTACATTAGAAATCAATCAGTGGCAAAAAAACACTGACTTTAAAGAAGGGAGTCATCTTACGTTTGATTTAGGTGGTTCGTATTTATTGATTCCCGGGGAGATGAAGTGGGGTTATTTGGCAACTATTCCAAACAAGTATCCGACGACAAGGGAACAGAGGGAAGTTTTCTTTCTGACCAGAACGCGGGAATAGGTGCATTCGGATCGTATTGGGTGGTACCTCATAAAATCGGTATAATGGCCCGGGTAACGCAGAATTTTGCGACCGAAAATAGATTTGGTGGGATTGCTTTTCAAACAGGTGTAAATTTCCTAATACCGGCAAAATAACTCAGAGGATGCTATAAAACGCAGCTTTTGTGTTTGCTTCGAGCTCCTGTAGGCGAAATTGATTAACTACCGGTTCTCCCAAAAGAATCGTAAAAGATTCCCCTTGTTTATTTGAAATGCCTTCAAAAATTTCAGTCCACCATAGTGGAATATCATTGATCGATGTACCGAATACTTTTTCTGCAGGTGAATGCAGCGGTATTGTAATACTGTAATTTTCCAAATTGACGGTTTTATAATTTTTGTTGTGATAACCAAAATTAAGCGTTAGTATCCAGCCTAAGCTTGACATAGCACATGTATTAACAATTATCTTATCAGCATTTTGGTGGACGATAAATTATATATGACGCGATAATATGAACTCATTTATATGCTAAGCACGCCCATTTTCTATAATTATTAAACACTAATATATTTTTTGAGTACTTCGAGAAGGTCTGCCCGCCGTATTGGTTTGGGAAGAAAGTCGTTCATTCCGGATTCAAGACATTTTTCTTTTTCTCCCAGCACATTTCCGGCGGTAACACCTATGATCGGGATGTGTTGATATCCTGACAGCATTCTAATATGTTGTGTCGCCTCAATACCACTCATTATCGGCATCTGTACATCCATAATAATAAGGGAAAACTGCTTTTTCCTGCATTCTTCCAAAGCTTGTAAACCGTTTGCAGCTTCCGTTAAATGTATGTTGGGAGCTAGAGACTTCATTATCCTATTGTTCAGGACCATATTTACTGGGTTATCATCAACCAAAAGCACATCTAATTCCCGTGCAAATGCATGCGAATCTTTTTCTGGCTGATCCTGAATAATTTCTAATACAGTACTTCTGTCTACCTTTTTTAGGGTTTTGTATAGATCATGTGATTTTATAGGCTTCAACAGCAAATGTGTATTTTCTATTTTTCTAACTGAAGTAAGTATATCCAGTTCTTCCGAAGAAGAAGAAGAAAGTACTATAAATGGAGCGATCTCCTTTCGCTGATTTAACAAGCCTTTTATTTTCTCAATTGTTTCCAATCCAGACATGATAGGCATATGATAATCCATCAAAATCACATCAAACCGCTCACCCTTCAACATGATATCCAGTGCTTCCATGCCGTTAGAAGCCAATGTGGATTTGATATTTTTATAGGTAAGCATGTGTTCAAGGATAATCCTGTTGCTTTCATTATCATCTACCACTAATGCCGTTTTAATAGCCGTTTCATCTTCTTCCTTCCATTCAGACTTTTCGTATGGAACCGTGAGATCGAAGAAAAATACAGATCCGCTGTCTATCTCGCTGTTTAGAGATAAATGACTCCCCATATAGCCCAAGATATTGTTTGAGATCGTTAGCCCTAGTCCCGTACCGCCAAATCGCTTGCTGATTGAACTGTTTTCTTGGGTAAAGGCATCAAAAATATATTTCTGTTTCTCAACAGGAATGCCGATTCCTGTATCTCTTACCGAGAAACGCAAAGCAATCGTATGATCATCCATGCGCAATTTCTCTACTTTTAGTTCGATCTCACCCTTTTCTGTGAATTTCACAGCATTCCCTAGCAGATTGATCAAGATCTGTTTTAACCTGGCTTCATCAATAAAAAGTGTTTTCGGGAGGCCCGGCTCAACGTTGAGAAGAAGTTCGATGTTTTTTTTCTGGGATTGATAAAGAATCACGTTGATGACTTGACTTAACATATCATACACGTCACTTTTTTCGATCAAAAGTTCCATTTTTCCGGATTCTATTTTAGAAAAATCCAGTATATCATTGATGATGCTGAGCAGGTTTTCTCCTGATTCGTTGATGTAATTCAGATATTGTGTTTGTGTTTCATTCAGCGGTGTACGGAGGAGGAGGTCTGAAAATCCAATAACTCCGTTCAAAGGCGTACGGATCTCATGACTCATATTGGCCAGAAATTCGGATTTTGCCCTGCTGGCTATATCCGCAGTTTCCTTAGCGCTTTTCAGTTCTTCGTTTATTTTTACGGCATTTGTAATATTCTGTATGGAAATAATTATACCTCCAACCTCATCTTTTGTAAGATACCATGGCCCGACTTTAAGGTCGTAATGCTGAATTTCTTCTTTACCTTCCACCTTTACCGCAAAATCCCCATCGATGTACGTTTCTCCCAAAAGCGCACTCCTGTAAATTTTTTTTCTTTCTTCTGGAATATTAGGCGATATTGTAAATAGATTATTGCCGATAAGATCGACATTATTCATATTAAATTCATCTCGCCATCTACTACTTACAGCAACGTAGTTAAGGGCTTTGTCCAACATTGCCAATGGAATAGGAACATCGGTGGCAAAAGACTGCATCATAGCCTCCTTCTCGGCAACCTCTAGAAACATTTTTTTGAAGGCATCAATGTCCTGAATAATTCCAAAAACCCTGTGGCATATTTCATTTTCAAATTCGGGAATACCCTTTATCCTTACCCAAATCGTAACGCCGTCATTACGCATGAGTTGCAGCTCCTCATCAAAAGAAATTCCTTGTTGTACTGCTCTGTCAAATAGATATTCTATTCGCTCTCTATTTTTTCCTTCGTAAAATCCAAGGGCATTTTCAAAAGTTGGTTGGAAATTAATGTTAGTTTTATGAATTTCTCGCACACTTTGAGACCAAGTGAGTTTTCCGCTTTTCATATTGACTTCCCAGCCTCCCACTTGGGCAACCGCACTTGTTTCCTCGAGCATTTCCTTCGTATAAAACAGATCTTTTTCCAACCTGTCCCGGCGCATTATGTCAGATTTTAGTTGAATATAGACGAAAATGGTGACACCGATTGCCGCAACTGCAGAAAATATAATGAACAAAACGGTCCGTTTGGTGGAGTTATTCAGGTCTTCATTTTTTATAGCAAGCTGACTTTCTCCATGTTTTACAAATTCCTGAACAAGCATTCGACATTTATCCATGATCTGCTTGTTTTGTTCAAGCTCTTCTGGGGTCATTAATATACCCTTTTTACGATTATTAATCAGCGAGGCATATTCTTTCATCAGCAGGTCTGAGGTGTGCCGCAATTCATGAAAGATATTAATTTGGAGTTTATCTTTAAGATTAAACCTTTCTTTGTCAGCAATAAGCAGGGGATATTCTTTCCCGCTTTTATCCAACGGTTCAAGAAATTCTTCCTTGCCGGTAAGCTGGTAACCCCGATTGCCAGTTTCAGCATTTAACAGCGTGTTTAAAATATCCTTTATTAAACTGATAGATTCCTTCGTTTTTAAGAGGCTTTGCCTACTTTCCATCTGCTTATGTATGCTAATATAAGAGGCTATAGAACCCGTAATCAGCAGTATTAAAGAGAGCATTACACCGATCTGAAGATTTCTAATAATTTTTTTTGGCATAGGATGGTTGTTTACTGTTAAGATACTAAAAAAGTAAATAATTACCCCAGATTTCCTATTGAATACTTTGAATAATAATCCAAAGGTGGACAATGCTACTATCGGCGCCAATAATATATTGCACTGTTAAGTTGTTATTTTCAGATATTTAATTCGATCATTAAACAACTGGAAATGATATCTCAAAACTTCGCATAAGCACCACTGTCAAATTTGTTTTGTGCTTTCAGGAGTTCGGAGATAATGTTTGGTAAATTCATATTTTCAAATCTTAGGAAGATTATTAAATGGTTGGTAATGTTCCGCCGTCAATTACGTATTCTGTCCCCGTTAGATAGCTGGCTCTTGGTGAAACTAGAAAGCCAACAAGTTCAGCTACCTCTGCAGGCTCTGCAGGTCTCCCGAAAGGGATCCCGCCCAGTGCATCCATTACGCCCTGTTGCGCCTCTTCTATAGTACTGTTCGAATTTCTTGCAATTTCGCCTAGCCAGGCTTCAGATGCGGTGGTATTGATCCAGCCAGGCGAAACCGTCAGTATGCGGACACCTTTAGGAGTAACCTCGTTCGATAAGCTTTTGCTGTAGTTCCTCAATCCAGCCTTTGCCGCTGCGTAAGGTAATGTTGAATCATATAAGGGTAATTTGCCCTGAATAGAAGCAATGTGGATGATCACACCGTTTTTGCGTTCTATCATCTGCGGTAAAAAGCTCCTATCTAGACGGATCGGAGCCAAAAGGTTAGCTTGCAGTGTCGATTCCCAATCCTCATCACTTAACACAGCAAATCCTCCTGCGGGGGTAGAAGATCCGCCAAGGTTGTTTACCAAGATGTCTAGTCTACCATAGCTCGAAAGCACTCCGCTCACCACTTTTTGAGCCCCTTCTGCTGTACTCAGATCGGAAGCAATGAAATGCAGCTTGCTGTTTTCCAGGTCGGGGACGTTTCTTGCGGTAATCACAACTGTTGCTCCAGCTTGTAATAGTCTTTCCGCGATTGCTCTTCCAGTGCCTTTTGTACCCCCTGTTACCAAGGCAATCTTGTCTGATAATTCGTTGTTGAAATTAAATTGTTCCATTTTTACAAATTGTTTATAGGACAAAATTGAGGTATAAAACCAGCCTGTGCAAGTACGGCATTACGATTCATATAGGGATAAATTTTTCCCCTATTGTACAAATCGGAACATACCTTTAATTTTGAAAATATGTATTAGAGAAAAATAATTCCGAACCTAAATTGCGGTCTCGACTTGATAGGTGAAGTGCTTTACGGAAAATGGAAAATACGCTTGCTCTGGTTTATTGACCAGGGACATAAAAGACCGAGTGAATTGCAGCGTAAGATACCAGACGCCTCCAGACGGGTGCTGAATATACAGCTGAAAGAACTGGAAGATCATGAGGTAGTCATGAAGAAAATATATCCTGTCGTTCCTCCAAAAGTTGAATATTCGCTTACAGATTTAGGGATGAGTTTAATACCCATAATTTCCGCATTAGGACAGTGGGGTGATCAAAACGAAGATAGACTGCGGACAATAATTTTAAAAAGAATTTTAGGATAATACCCCTAATTGCTCTAGTCGGTAAAGTATTTTAGTTTATACAAAATTTCTCTTTTATTTTCTTGCAAAGAGCAAGAAAATAAAATCATTAAAAAATGCAGTAATCAAGACGTTGGCTAGTAAAAATAGCGTGCTATTATTTTTGTTACTGGAGGGGAGAGCAATTGGTTACTCAATTTAATCTATAAAAAACGGCCGAATATAGGTTCGACCGTTACTCAGGAAAAGCTCCCGAACATGGGCATTACTCCAATCTTTTTAATCTGAACAATAACTGTTGGACAGCTTCTTGCGCATCATCAATAATGGATTGTGAGAAGTTTTCCTTAAAAAGTCCTTCTCGTTTGTTTTCAACTTGCTTGTAAAAATCCTCAATGTATTTGATGTAATTAGCCGGTTTTGACGTTTGGGGAATCACGATATCAAGTGTACCTTCCAATGAAAAAGTGGTTTCCACCAGTCTGTCTGTAATATCAATAAGAGACTCAATCGCTTGGTCTAAAGAAATATGAGCCTCATAGCTCCCTTTTCCTGTTATCGACCAATGGGTCAGCTTCAATGCGTTTCTGAATGAAATCATTTCACCTAAAAAGTTCGCAATTTCCTGTTTTGAGTTCTGTTGTTTTTTTGCCATGATATTTTACTTTATTTAAGTCACATTTTTGATTATTATAACAACAACCTAGCGGTCAAAGTTTCTAATTTATTAGAAAAACCGCTAGTGATCAAGAAATCAAGGATATCCGGATTTTCGACTGTATAGTTTTGTGTGCCAGTAGGGCCTACCCAACGAACTCGGACGAAATTAGGAGATTGTACTATACTTTTAACTAGCCAATACGTCGTGAATACTGGATGTAATTTCATTTAAATCAAAAGGTTTCGCAATAAATCCGTTTGCGCCAAGTCCTTCGGCAACATCGCGACCATCTACACTGGCGGATAGAACAAGGATAGGTATATTTTTGATTTCGGGTGTATTGCGTATGATTTTAATCAGCTGGTCGCCCGAAAGCACGGGCATCCAGAGATCCAATAACAAAAGATCTGGCTGATATGCTATGAGCTGTTTGGTCAGATTTGTACTGTTTTTTCGCTTAAGACCTGGTAACCCTCCAGATCCAAGAATAATTCCAGCATCTCAACAATGCCTTGGTCATCGTCACAGATCATTATTTTCTTACTTTTCATCGTTTTCTGTCCTCATTATTGGTAATGTGAAATTAAAAGTAGAACCTTCTCCGGGTTCGCTTTCTACCCAAAGGGTTCCGTTGTGATGCGTTATGATCTCGTGCGAAACATACAGTCCAATACCTAATCCCGGAAATTTCTTTTGGGTATGGCCGGCGCGAAAGAAGCGCTCAAATATTTTTTGCTTGTCGACATTTGCTATTCCCATGCCATAGTCTCGTACAGAGATCTTGACAAAATTGGCAACCCTGTGAATGGCAACGTCGATTCTATTTGAACCCGGTGAATATTTGATCGCATTGGACAACAGATTATTGATTACCTGAATAATTTGTAATTCATCGCCGCTAACTGTAGCATCTGTGGAGCCTAATAGGTTTATTTTGTAACCAGGTACACCTACCATTATATTGTCAATGGCTTCCCGAATTGTATGATCTATGGCAAATGGCTCCATGTGGAGCTCAATATGGCCAGACTGTATTTTTGAGGTGTCTAGTAATTTAGTAATCAATATATTCAGTCGATCTATATAGGCCGAAATTTTATCCAGTGTACTGACAAATTTATTGTCGGAATGGTCTATACTAAGTCGTTGCAGAATCTGTACAAGCCCCTTAATGGTCGTTAGGGGCGTCTTTAGTTCATGACTAGCGACGGACAAAAAATCGTATTAACGTAGATCCTGTTCTTTTTTCTCGGTGATGTCTTCAATGGCGATCAGGATACGGTCTTTATATTGCCCTTCAAACTCTATGCGATAGGCATTTAATAGCATCACTTTGCGGCCGATATGCGGAAATACATGTTCTACTTCGTAATCAATTACGGGATTGCTGGTTGGTAAAATATGCGTAAGAAGTTCCTTCAAGGAGGGGATATCCCATTGCTTATTGCCCAGATCAAACAATAATTTTCCTACAGTCTCTTCTGAGGAGACGTGAAATGATGTTAAAAAATGTTTATTTGCACTCAGCACAATATAATTGCCATCGAGTACTAGAAGATTTTCGCGAACCGTTTCAATCATGCTCGAGAGGAAGCTTTCCTTCTCCTGCAATTCTTTGGTTCGTTGCTGTATTTTGATCTCAACATTGTTTTTTTCCTCCCGGAGTTCGTGTTCGGCCTTTTTACGCGAGGTAATATCATTTTGAACACCAATAAAGTGCGTCACCTGGCCGGCCTCATTCTTCACAGGTGAAATGAAAAGCTCATTCCAAAAAAGTGTTCCGTCTTTGCGTTAATTGCGAATTTCGATCTTACATTCTTCACCATTTTTGATACAATCTTTGAGGATGTAGCGTTCAGGTTGAGAACGATCCTGCGCTTGCAAAAAGCGACAATTGTGACCGATAATTTCATCGTGTGAATAACCACTGATGTTTTCAAAGGCCTTATTGCAATAGATAATCGGATTATCATGCTGCAAATTATCGGTGATAATAATGCCTGAATAAGCAGAATTTAAAGCCTTAAGATATATATTTAATTCATTAATGCCTGACGCACGTTTTCCCATATAGTGTTGTATTCCAAATATCGTTGTCCAATTTAATCTATAAAACTAAAACCAATGAAAAACAGCCTGTTTTTTTTGAAAAACACGTATAAATCCGCGTCAGGAGTTTAGCTAGCACGTGGTACTGTACACCAAACAACATAAACTGAGTGTTGGTAACATATGCTAATATTGCCTAAAATATTACATACAAATTTGTTAGTAACGTACATTCAGCGGTATATTGTAGTAAATGTATGACTTCTAGTTAATTTTACTTGAAATTTTGATAGCCTACCAAAAAGATTCTCGGAATACGCGTGATACCGGCAATGATTTTCTATAAAAACATAAATCATAGTAAAGAAATGAATACAACTAAATTGACTCCTGAAATAATTAAAATAATTGAAAACCTGAACAAGCTTCATGTGTTTGACGGCATAAATTCATTAGAAATAAAGCTGCAAAGGATATGAGACAATGGCATTCGGCTCAGCGGCAAAAAAGAAGCAGTGAAAATGTTAGAAGAATTTAATATTCGTAGCAAGAATCACGAAATTCCTGTGAGAATACACCGACCCAATGAAATTATAAATGAAAAATCACCGGCCATCATTTATCTTCATGGCGGTTGGTTTATTTCTGGAAGTTTTGAGACGCACGATGCTATTGTCTGTCAATTGGCCAACGCTACGGGTTGTGCCATTGTTTTTGTGGACTTTCGACTGGCGCCAGAGTATCCTTTTCCGGCTGGTTTCGATGATGCTCAATCAGCGACTGAGTGGATCGTTAATAATTCGGACTCTTTAAACATCGATAAAACTATGATTGGAATTATTGGCGACAGTGCGGGGCAGCTTTAACCGTAGGAGTTTCGACAAGGCCTGGTGAGCATTTGAGGTTTCATGTGTGATTTATCCGGCAGCTGATAATCAATTAAGTACAGTCAAAGAAAGACTATCAAAATGGTCCGATTATTAATAAGGAGGAAGGAATAAAAGCCTGGAATTGGTATCTAACCGACCAAATGGATCAACAGAACCCCATAGCAATTCCTCTTTTGATTGAATATTTTAAGAATACGCCTCCAACGTTGATTTTATTGACTGAGCACGATCGGTTGCGGGATGAAGGAAAACAATTGGCAGAGAATATGAAAACCTCCGAAATTCCAGTCAAAATTACTCATTACAAAGAGATTGCCAATGGTTTTTTGCATATGGGAGCTGTTTTAAGAGAAACCAGAGAAGCTTTTCGGGACATCGCAGCATTCACAAAAGAAAACTTAAAATAATCTTCCGAAAAAGTTACTTCAATATCGTGTAAGGTATTTCTGAAACCGTCCTCAACAAGGGCTAGCATATGACCATACGATCGATTTGCCAGTTCTGACCAAACTTCTCCGGACTGTCCTGAAAGCTTAATACATTGTAGCAAAAATTTCTTCTGTGGATTTGATTAAACGATTTTAGGTTGTCCATTGTTCTCAGAATAACAGTACAAAAACAGTACAAAAAAGGTTGAAAACGTAAAAAGCAAAATATGAATGGATTTAATAAAAATATGTTGGGCGGATTGATCGGTGCGCTCGTACTCAATGTGGTCCATAGTGCTGCCAAGAGATTCGATCCCAAAGCTCCAGAAGTGGATAAAGTGGGCGAAGAAGCGATGCAGAAAACGGTGCGCTTTGCTGGATTTAAACCGCCAAAGGGCAATGCATTGGTGGCGGCAACTTTTGGGGCAGATGTAGCTTCCAATGCCATGTTATATACCCTCATCGGATATGGAGGTCAGAAAAATATGCTGCTCAAAGGAGCGTTGCTCGGAACGGTAGTTGGTCTGGCAACACTGACTATTCCAGAACAGGCCGGACTGGATGCCAAGCCAATAAAAAAGACTGATCGTACCAAGTTTATGACCTTGGCCTGGTATGTGATCGGAGGAGTGGCCGCTGGTCTAGCCATGAAAGCTATGAGCAAGAGTTAGGAAAGACTAGAGTTGGTAAATTTATCAGATTACATTGTTCAATGCATGCCCCTTTAAGCGCCAATCTAAAATGAAAAAACATCTTTTTTGATCTAGATCATCGTTTTAAGCCGTCGGGAAAATTGAAATTTGAATAGCTTTCAATAAGGGAAGTCTATCAGATTAAAAGTAATTAACGAAATAGGAATAGATAGTTTTATCGCTACCGGAGCATATGATGGTGGGTTGAGTTCAGCGGAAAATATAACAGCAATGAAAGCCCTATTGTCAAAGATAGCGTTTGCAGATCAGGCAGGATTGCATATCTTCGGGCTCGGGGAGCATCATAGAAAAGAATTTTTAGATGAATCAAAGCCAGTAGGAGTAGCTCGTCATCTTTAGTATTTCCTGCAAATTCAGCTATTTGGATTGCATTGCTATAGTTCACGTAAAAGGACTTACAGGTGACCAGGGATTATTGACCACCGGGTTTTGTATTTAAGTATGAGAAGGCTTTAATTGAAAATAAGGCAAAAGCAATAGCGCAAATGTAGATAGCTCAAACCTTTTAGACTTTGGCTTTGTTCACTTTATGGATGAATCGGTTAAACTCTTTCGCAAAATGCCGATTACATCCATTTATTAATAAAGGTTATAAAAGATTACCGAAACTTTAGGACTTTGCCATTTGCACTGACCCTTACACGTTTTGGAAATCAGCTATGTCTGTCATTATTTTAAAAAATGGTATGAAAAAAGCAGCAAGTAAAAAGATTCGACCGTTGCAAAAGCAAAAGCGACCCGGATTAGAAATAAATATGACACCAGTTCCTGACACTTCGCCGTTAAAGTATCCTGCAGAAGGAAAATTGAAAAATAAGGTAGCATTAATTACTGGAGGAGATAGCGGCATTGGGAAAGCTGTAGCTTTGTTATTTGCCAAGGAGGGAGCTGATATTGTTATTGCCTATCTTAGTGAAACAAAAGATGCAAAACAAACCCAGAAAGAGGTTGAATCCTTCTCAAGAAAATGTACGCTGATTAAAGGTGATTTGGGAAAAGAAAATCACTGTAAAAAAGTAATTGAATTTACGATAAAAACGCATAAGAAAATTGATAATATCGTTAATAACGCGGGGCTACATTGGCAAACAGAATCAATTGAAGAAATTACCACTGAACAGTTAAACAAGACTTTTCAGAATAATTTCTATTCCTATTTCTGGATTACGAAGTATGCCATGCCTTATCTTAAGAAGGGGGCAAGTATCATTAATACATCCTCGGTGACTGCATATCGAGGCAGTCCAAAGTTGATCGATTATTCTGCAACAAAAGGTGCAATAATTTCTTTTACACGAAGCTTGTCAGCAAATCTTATGGATAAAGGAATTAGGGTCAATGCTGTTGCGCCCGGTCCGGTATGGACTCCATTGATAGCATCTTCATTTGATCCTAAAAAAAACTCCGAATTTGGAAGCGACTCCCCAATGGGAAGGGCAGGAATGCCAAATGAAATTGCACCAAGCTTTCTATTTCTAGCTAGCAAAGATTCACATTTTATGATTGGTCAAGTTTTACATCCCAATGGCGGAGAAGTCGTCAATGGTTAACCAATGAATAAGTCACAATCAGATCTGCAAGTCGTCAATCGACATAAGGCTTTCAGTTTTTCAAAATGTTCTCTACTATGGGGTGACTGCCCCGCCAATGAATGAATGACTCGAGCTAGCTAAATTTGTTGACAAAGTATTATTCTTTAATAAGTACAGATTTGTTGTACGAATTGTTGCTGGAATTAATATTAGTTTGAGAAACAGGCGGTTTTCTTATTCTCTTTCCGCTCGTCGGCGACCTTAACCATGATTCATATACCTGTTGTCGTATGGATACAGTCGCAAATTGAAGATATAGATCGGAATGAAATAATTTTAGCGGGATTGTTTCCATCATTGAAGATTGATACCTTATGTATGTTGTTTTTGCCAAGTGATGAACTATTGCGACCGGAGGAATGTTTAGGATTGAATGGCGGCGGCTATAGTAAGATTTTTGAATTTTAAAAGGTTATGATTGATATACAAAAAATATTTGCAGAGGGGGTGGAAAGCTCCTTTCTTATTGAAATAGGTGCGAGAACAATTATAATGTTTCTTCTAATATTGATCATTCTAAGGCTTTCGGGTAGAAGGGGAGTTCGGCAGTTAACTCTTTTTGAGGTTGCGATTATAATCAGTTTGGGCTCAGCTGCGGGAGATCCCATGTTTCAAGAAGAAATACCCATCTTTTATGCGATTGTTGTCTTTATATGTGTAATCTTTGTCTATAAGTTGGTAACCTGGATTACCTCCCGATCAGAGAATATTGCCCATTTATTGGAAGGTAAAGTTTTACCTGTAGTTAAGGATGGCGTATTTGATATAAAACATGAAAATGATAATACCTTTTCGCGTATGGAATTTTTTTCTGAACTGAGAAATTTAAATGTCGAACATTTGGGGCAGGTTAAGGAAGGCATTCTAGAAGTCGATGGAACATTAAGCGTTTTATTTTATGCTGATAGTGATGTGAGGTATGGGCTACCATTATTCCCGTCTTCTTTCAAAAAGGTTGATGTAATGAGTGCTGAAGGGCCATTCGCATGCATGTATTGCGGCCATGTCGTATTTAGTTTTAAGAACGAATCAAAGGCATGTCCAAGATGCAATAAAACACAATGGAGCAAAGCCTTGAATTCAAGAAGAGTATAGAAGAATAATACCATGTATTATTTAAACAAATTATAGGGTGAAAAAATTTGACCGTTTTTATTTGAAGCTTTTCTGTGAACACACGATCAACATCAATCAAGGCGCAGAATCCACAATAAGCTATTTAATGGCCCGGCTTAAGATGGCGGATTATATGAATGAACCTGTTCGTTAGTGTATTTAAAAAACTTGATGCCTGATTGTCAATTATTATGCGTACATTTATTACTGCGATCTGCTATTCATCTTAACCCATTCAGTAGATCCGATATGATAAATACACTTGTTTTATCTCTAAATTCTCCACGATATACCTTTCGGAAATTTTCAGTTCAACAACTAGCAGCTTGCGTACTTCAAAGAGTAAATACGATTCAGCTTAATATTATTCCTTCCGATCAATCTTAGCTATTGAAAGTAAAAGGACCATCACTTTATAAAATCCATACATCATGAGTAAAGACATTAAAAAGGAAAAAAGCACCAAAGAGAAAGCACAATCTTCTTATCAAAAGGAAAAAGATGGCTCCTCTAAAGAGTTAACGGATAATGTTTTCCGTAAAAAAAAGAAATAGGCAATCGAAAAGGTAGCTTATTTTTTGCACTTGCACAAGGCAGATTATTTTGAAGCGGGTATACAGTCTGGATTATCACCAGGCTTTTGCTCGCTTTTTTAATTTGCAAAGCTGAATGATATACCCATTGTTTTGACAACAAAATGAGTTTCATCACAAAGCGATGTTTTTATACGTCTTCGTCTGAATATACACGTGAAGTATGGGTAATGACGTTTGAAGTAGAACCAAATATATTCGATGGGCGTTCAATTTTAAAAAGCTCTAGGGCCATAGACTTACTCAATGGAAGAGCTCATTAAGAGCTAATCAACAATCAAGGAAGGTGGATCTTATGCCTAAGATCCATTTTTTAATAAGTGATGAAAAAAATATTTCTTAAAAAAATAAGATGAAAAAGACAATAGTAGTGTGCGATGATGATAAAGAAATACTAAATGCATTTTCCTTGGTGTTAGAGAATCATTATACGATTGTTATATCTGTAGCAAACAGTTTAGTCCTGACGGAAGTGTTGGATACTATGAATGCTGATATACTCTTTTTGGACATTCATATGCATGCACGGAATGGTGACATGATACTGCGTGATCTCAAGAGTTCAGCTAAATATGATAAGCTGCCTGTGATTATGATGTCAGGTCATATCGACGGAAGAAGAATCTCTTTGGAATGTGGGGCCGAGGGTTTTCTAGCAAAGCCTTTTGAACTTACTGATCTGGAAAACTACATACGAAGATTTGTTTATGAAAGTGAATCGTAATGCCCAATCGTCACAATATAGCTTGCCGGCACTATAGTATTCTGAAGGCAAGAACAATGACGTCGGAGGCGTATATATTTGCTCTCCTGATCAGATGGTACTCTTATTAGACTTTGCGACATACCACTATATATTTAGCTACAAAATTACCGAAGTATGTCGCGCCACTTCTTACTCATATTAAGCAGCCTATATATGAGGCTTCGCTTTGATACGGATGTGCCTGAGTTGTTTTATCATCATGGAAAACGCCAGGTAGTGGTAGTTCGGGCCAAGAAATACAGCCTTTGGCATATTTATCTCAATAATGCTTATGTAGGAAGTATTCAGTATGACAGTAAGCAGTTCAATTACCACCTCGTAGATAATTGCTTACTGACCGATGATCACGTGCAAAAGTATAGCCATGATACAACGTGGGGAATTAAAGTGGATAAAGGACGATATTCGATGAAAAAGGATATAAAGTTCGAATGTGACGTGTGTGGTCAAAAGCAAGTGGTTGAGGTTTCTGTTTTGCATGGCGGTGGAACCTTGCAAATTATGATTGATCGGTTTTTTTATAATGGATGTAGATTTTCGCAATGGCGAATGGGTAATGCTATGTAACAATACGAGCTGGTTGACAATCGATGAACTTGCTATTATCCTGTTAATCTAATTACACTCAGTGCTATTGATGGAATACAAAGAAATAATTGTCAATAAAATTCCACAACATGACCACGAAAACACTCCCAATTTTTGCTACGTAAAATGACAAATTAGCCTTCTCATTAAGCAGATATAATACGATTTGTTTGCTCCGGTAAATCCAGCGGATTCAAAGGTCGAGACAAATACAGACAGTTCGCTTTCTTCCATCAGAGGCTTGCCAATTGGTTCTACTGCTCTCGCGGGATTGATCATGAGCATGCCGGGATCAGGTCGAGCGGGAGGGATATCCTTGCGGAATATGTTCCGCAGGAACCGGTGTACGTTTTCATTCATTATGGCATCTGCAATTCCGATCTGCTTATTGAAATGAACAAAGTAGAAGTCTTCTCCAAATAGGATTTCCATCAGTTCAGTCCATGGTTGTTCTCCGCGCTCCTGATAAGGCAGCGCTAAGTTTATTATTTTATTTACCCGTTCAGGATACAATAGTGCGAGATTCCACACCACATTAGCACCCCAGTCATGACCGACGAAGGTAGCATCTTTGTATCCGAAATGATCAAGTAGAGCGGATAAGGTCAGCAGTCAAGTGCTTTATGTTATAATCCGTTACTTCAGTTGGGCAGGATGAGTTACCATAGCCACGTTGATTTGGGACAATGCCGTAGGTTGATTATTTTCGCTAAAGCCTATGCTGAAATTCTCATTAATTGGAACGAGATCGATTATGGGACAAATTTGATTTGTTTGGCTGACATAATTTTTGTCTTGAAATGATCCTTTAAAGTGAAACCACCGACTATAGCGATGGTCACCAAGCTCATCATTGTAATAATGCCATACTTCACATTCTTTTTTATAACCAATTCCCAAATCTTCGAATAAAAGTTTGATTTCATATTGCCTCATTTAACCGTTATAAAGGTGCCATTTGATGCCCTATTTTTCCAGGTCATAGCTAATAATGTCTCTCTTGACATTCATCAATCCTTTACAGCAGTTTACGTTTTGCATCCTCAAATTCTGCTTGTGTAATCATTCCTTTTTCCATCAATCCATGTAATCGTTCTATTTCAGTCGCAGCATCTTTTTGGGTAATGGGGGAGATAGGCACATAATTATGAACGACGGGTTGTGAAAAATATACGCGGTTGTATTTTAAATCAAAATTCTCTTTGCGCATTGTTAGAAAAGCAATAAAGTCGATCAATGCGATAAAAGCAGGTATAAGCGTCCAACAGAAAAGGAGATAAAGGAAACCTAATCCGGTCTGCCCTAGGTAAAATCTATGTGCACCAAATACTCCAAGAAAAATGCCATTAAAGCTGCGGTTGTTTTATCTTTCATATGTTATTGATTAATGCGGTTTGTATTGTCTTTTCAAACCTAAGGATTGCCTGTTAGACATTCTTACGGTTTTCCGTAACCGATCCCACTTTCAAACCAATATCTTAGCCTTACAGCTTGTAATAATCTAGATAGTTAAAATTGACCAACATATTCATTCAGAATAAATAATGTATAGTAGGCTTTGGTATTAACCTTGCCCGATTGAAAAATAGCATGCCATGATGGTAACCACCACCAGTTCTGTTCTTTTTCTGTTACCTTCCTTATTTGCCTAAATACATTAGAATTTGGCTATCACGTCAATTTGCTAAGCTGAAACGATTTTATTTTCAAAAATCACAATTTAATATGGCACCACTACTAGCATTGCCAACAAGCTGCCGATATTGACTCAACCATTTAGAATTTAGTTTTTTTCTGATCGGAATAAAGCCTTTTCTTCGCAATTGAATCTCATCTTCGCTAATGTCAGCTGAAAGCATATGTTGGTCGATATCAATAACGATATAGTCTCCGTTTTTTAGTAATCCAATCAATCCACCTTCAGCAGCCTCAGGTGAGACATGTCCAATAGCTATTCCGCGGGTAGCTCCGCTGAATCGGCCATCTGTTACCAACGCTACAGAACTGCCCAATCCCATCCCCATGATCAGGCTAGTAGGTGTCAACATTTCCTGCATCCCCGGGCCACCTTTGGGACCTTCGTAACGGATCACCACAACATCTCCAGCTTTGATCTCACCGGCAAGGATGCCTACTATGGCCTCTTCTTGACTATCATAGCAAACCGCAGTCCCGCTAAAATTTTTTTCGCCAGTGATTCCTGCAGATTTTACAACAGCTCCCTGCTCTGCAAGATTTCCGAATAGAATCGCCAATCCTCCAACAGGACTGTATGGATTATTTATTGTATGTATGATTGTTGCATCTTTGATCGCTGCATTGGCAATCTTTTTGAATAACATTTCGCCACTGATCGTTATATTATCCTGAAGGACATGGTTGTTGCGCTTGGTCATTTCGTTCATTACAGCGTTTACTCCTCCGGCGCGATGGACGTCTTCCATGTGGACGGTGCTTAAACTGGGCGATATTTTTGCAATGTGCGCTACTTGATCTGATATTGAGTTAATGTCCCTAAGCTGAAAATCTATTTCCGCTTCGTGAGCTATAGCAAGCATATGAAGGACAGTATTGGTACTACCGCCCATGGCCATATCCACTGCAAAAGCATTCTGGATGGCTTTTTCATTGATGATGTTTTTAAGTTTGAATTGTTTGGAAAGCTGATCGTCTTTGGCGATTTCACAGATCCTTCTGGCTGATTCCCGATATAGATTTTCACGCTCGGGTGTTAATGCCAATATGGTTCCATTACCAGGTAGTGCTATACCCATAGCTTCCATCAGGGTGTTCATGGAATTTGCTGTAAACATACCCGAGCAACTACCGCCACTGGGGCATGCATTACACTCGATGTCTTTGAGCTCTTCGTCACTGATTAATCCTGCTTCGTGTTTGCCTACAGCCTCAAAAGCTGTAGACAGGTCAATGGCAGTGCCATCTTTGATATACCCTTTTCTCATGGGGCCTCCACTGACAAAGATTGTAGGCACATCTACACGTAGCGCACCCATAATCATGCCGGGTACAATCTTATCGCAGTTAGGGATAGCTATCATAGCATCCAATTTGTGTGCATTCATGACGCTTTCAATTGAGTTGGCAATCAATTCTCGGCTGGGGAGCGAGTACAGCATTCCATCGTGTCCCATAGCAATACCATCGTCAATACCGATCGTGTTGAATTCAAAAGGAATACATCCGTTTGCCTTGATTTCGTCTTTAATGATCTCAGCAACCTTATTCAGAAAAAAATGTCCGGGTATAATTTCGATAAAGGAATTTGCCACTCCAATAAAAGGCTTATCAAAATCGTTATCATTTACGCCTGTGGCCCGAAATAGGGCTCTATGGGGAGTACGTTGGTATCCCTTCTTTACTTCGTCGCTTCTCATTTTTTATTAGTTAAATAGTAGATTTTAACCTACTTAGTGTTTCGGGTGATATCGCCAGATAAGCCGCAAGGTTAGCATTAGACAAACGCTGTATGAGTTCGGGATTATTTTTCAATAGATCGCGATAACGTTCTTTAGCAGTTTGGGTTAATAAGCTGCTGAGCTTATTATTAACAACAGTTAATCCATATTCGAGGATGTAGATATAAAAATTGTCCCAGCCGGGCATATTTGCTCTCAAAAAGATAAAATCAGTGTTGCTGATGCTTAGGACCTCAGTATCTTCTACGGCTTGGATAAATTCTGTAGCTGGCTGTCTGGAAATGAAGCTGACGATAGAGGTTAGAAAAGTATGCTCAAAAGCCATGAATCGGGTTGCCGTTGATAGTTCGTCATTGCGAAAATATAGGCGCAGACAGCCCTTTCCGACAAAGAAAAGATAGTCTGCAATGGAACCTTCGTTGAGCAGATGGTCATTTTTCTTTATCGATTGGGGTTTAAAATAAGTTAGGGCCTCCGTTAATTGCTGTTCGTTTAACAACGCTTTTTCACGTAACAATTGTAATAGTTGCTCTCTCATCGCTTATTATTTATAGGTCAAAGATGCACTTTATATTAGGATATAGTCGTTGACATTGGTCAAAAACGTCAACGATTTATTAAAGTTTTATTCTCCTTTGGGATAATGGAAATTTGGTAAGTTTAGAGCAAATACAACATTGAAATATGCACCAATTATTTCTTTGTTAGGTGCAAAAGCTGTTCGTTTGACCACAGCTCACCAAAAAAAAATAAAATCCATTTCAAACTAATTGATACCTTAGGAAATGTCGTGCGTGAAAGAACGAGGAAAATTAAGCCCGAACCGCAAAACTTTGCTTCTTTCAGAAATACCGACCTTGACATCTATGTATTAGTTAATAGATTCTTTACCGAGACTATTTGCTTTGCACTAGATAACCATGGTGATTTAGTCGTGCCGAGTGAGTCGACAGCTGGCGGTTTTCTTATTCTCTTTCCGCTCGCCGGCGCCCTTAACCATGATGTATATACTTATCGTCGTGTGGATTCAGTCGCCAATTGAAAGATATAGATCCGAAAGAAATAATTTTAGCGGGTTTGTTTCCGTCATTCAACTATTTTTGAAAGACATTTTTGGTCTGTTGTTATTCAGTCTTCTTTCGTTAGATGCAATTGAAGAAAACCGTTTTTAAGCTTCTGACCTTGGTACTTGAACTTTGAACTTAAATCCTCATTGCTTGCTAAAATTGCTCCAGCTCCAGTAATTATAGGGCTGATGTTAAAATAAATATCGGTAACCAAATTCTTATCCAAAAAAGCGTTGAAAGTACCTGCTCCGCCACCAACGGCTATTTCCCGCACTCCTTTTGCAGACATATATGCAATTGCTTCTTCAGGACTTGCAACAGTCTTGTAGCCATCAGCCGTATAAGGTTTATCGGCCAATATGATGATTTCTATTCCATTAAAATGATCTTTTATCGGATCTGGAAAATTTAGAAAATTTTCAAATGTTTTCAATCCTATCACTACATTTCCAATCCGTTTTACAAATTGTATGTAAAATTCCATTGCTTCCGGTGGCAGTTTATGATGCGGATTATCGGATATCAAAATTCTTCCATTAGCCGAAATATTTGCGATTACTGTTACTTTCATAATGATTTTCTTTAAATTTTTGTACAACAAAACTATTGGATATTCAATATATATTTACTATTCATTACCTTTAGGAAAGTAACTATCTTATGAGCAATAAAAATATTGGTAAAGAAACTATATTGGCATTAAAAGATGGCATTGAATTGCTCAGTGGTAAATGGAAATTTTGTATCCTACACAATTTGCAGAAACACGGCCCAATGCGGTTTAAAGATCTGCAAGAGATGGCTCAGGGAATATCCCCAAAAGTTCTATCCAAGGAACTTCAGGAATTAGAAGATAATTTACTGATTAGTAGAACGGTTAATGACACCAAACCTGTAACTGTTTCTTATGCGCTTACCGCCTATGCTAAAGAAACGGAGGAAGTTGCCAATGCTTTAATTAAATTTGGTCTAAAGCATAGAGATAAAATTAAAGCAAAATGAGGTTTCTATTTTAACAGCTCATTTGGGGAAGTTTGGAGCCTTCTCTATGTAACAATCCGAATAATTATTCCTAACCTTATTAAGTATTGATAAATAATATTTATCTTTAAGCTAATGTTATTTATCCTATGCGGCTAATCTTAGGCGTGTAAGGTTAACCAAAAGCCTAATTTATGCGTATTATACAAAAGCTTAGCACTTATTTAAACGAGAAATTCGATGGATTAGTTTTAATCGGTTTGTTATTAGTTATGATTTTTTACAGTGCAGGTTTTATGCTTTTTAATCAATACATAGCTTTGTTTTACGGACTGTTTTCTGGATTAATATTAGTTCTTTTTTTTAAAAATTGGCGGACTGAATATTTCATCAACAGATCTGGGTTGGGATTATTAACTTTTGTTATAGTGCTAGAATTTGCATTTTTGCTATATGATCAAGTTCATTTGAAAGATGATTGGTACTTTTTACCGTGGGCGGTTCTGTTGGGTGGAGCTGTGATGGTAACCATTAGTATGTTAATCGGGTTAAAAAAAATCATTATTCCAAAAGCACTTTCGAAATTCTTTTATATAAGCGCTATTTTTCTCTTTTCAACTGTCTATTCCTACGGGCTGCTATCTCTTATAAACATTTTTAATGCGCGGCAAGTCGTTAAATGGGAGCGTGCTGAAGTGGGGCTACCATCCTGGGTAATTACTTTTGGAGGAAATTACAACGATGCCATATTTGAGAACAGAGAATGGGGAACTCGGTGGATGAATTTATTTTTTTTGAAATGGGAAGGTGATTTTCCGCATCCGCCAACGACTGCCGAAATAAAAGTCTTTGAGGGAAACCTAGGACAACACTATATGCTCAAAACGTATGATGAGGATGAAAAGAATGACGCAAGACAAATCGACTAACATGGACAAAATTATATATCTTGACAACAATGCATCCACTCCAATGGATCCTAGGGTCTTAGACGAAATGATGCCCTATTTGACAGACAAGTATGGTAACGCAGCAAGTCGTCATAAACTAGGCAAATATTTAGATACTGCGGTCGAGAAGAGTAGGAGACAGATTGCTGATCTTATAGATACCAATGCAGAAGATATTTTCTTTACAGCTGGTGCTACTGAAGCTATCAATATGGGATTACGTGGATTATTGAGGCCCGGGAAACAACATATTATAACTGTACAGACAGAGCATCCCACAGTTTTGGATACCTGCAGGTATCTTGAGACCAATGGTATTGCGGTTACTTACCTTTCTGTTGATAGCGACGGATTGATAGACCTTGAAGAACTAGAGCGGGCCTTTACACCTCTTACAGCTTTAGTATGTGTGATGCATGTCAACCATGATACTGGTGTGATTCAGGACATAGAGCGAATTGCGGAAATAACACATGCTCATGACGCCTTTTTTATGACCGATGGAAGCCAATCTGTCGGAAAACTCCCTGTTCGCGCACGATCATTAATAGATATCCTCACATTCTCTGCCCATAAATTTTATGGGCCAACGGGTATAGGCGGTATTTATTTTAGACCCGAAGTACCTATGAAACCGCTTATCTTTTCTGGTGGACATGAAGGCGAGGCAAGAAATGGTACACTTAATGTGCCGGGTATCGTTGGTATCGGCAAAGCCGCTGAACTCGCAGCTTTACAGATGAATGAAGACGAAGAACGCATTGGCAAACTACGTGATATCTTAGAACAACAATTATTGGCAATCGGAGGGACGAAATTAATAGGTTCTAAAACACACAGGATCTATACAACATGTACAATACGTTTTGATGGTATTAACAGCGAAAATATTGTTCAAAAACTCGATAATATATGTGTTTCCAACTGCTCAGTACTCAGTTATTTTGAAGCAGCACCTTCTCCTGTACTTCAAGCTATGGGATTGAGTAGGAATGAGGCATTTAATGCACTAAGATTTAGTTTAGGGCGTTTCACTACAGCAGAAGAAATCGGACAAACTGTGGAAGCTGTAAGCGAGATCATAAACCAATTGCACAATAATAAATCGCTACATCGACACCACTGCCTTTAGCGATATAAGAGCGAGCTATGTCGATTTCTTTGGCGGTCGCTCTACCAGCTATGAGAGGCCTCATCCATCCAAGGGCATATAAAAAATTTGAACCCTAAATATCTTCAGTGTATGCAGTATTGCTAATATTTTTAGTAATATTGTAAAATGAAACCTCTGGAAATCTTTAGCCGAAATCGGGTAATGTACGCTCAAATTACCGTGCATGATAAAAGCATGGGCATGAAAGATTATCATCTTTACAACAAAAATGGTCTTGCTTTTTATGTTTTCAGGAAATCTCAGGGAGTGTGGGAATTGGCATTCGGTGTACTCGCTGATGACATCAAGGAAGCGTGCATTGACGCCCTTATACTTCGCTTTGATACGGATGTGCCTGAGTTATTTTATCATCATGGAAAACGCCAGGTAGTGGAAGTACGGGCCAAGAAATACAGCCTTTGGCATATATACCTCAATAATGCTTATGTAGGAAGTATTCAATATGACACCTTCACTAAGCAGTTCAATTACCACCTTGACGACAATTGCTTATTGACCGATGATCACGTGCAAAAGTATATAGTCCTGATACAACGTGGGGAATTAAAGTGGATAAAGGACGATATTCGATGAAAAAAGGATATAAAAGGAATAAAAAACCTTGAGTCTGGGAGGATCTCAAGACTTCATAATTACTACCTATTTCTGAAAAGTACTATTAATACAATATTGAATCCTGTTTGGTTTTAAAAAAAATTATTTCTAGCTGTTGAGTAGGGAGATACCGGAATGCAGAAGGGGATGACGGCTTTTCTTATACTTACGAAAATACGTAGCTTAACATCAACAAAGTGAAGGGGGCAGAACGCCATTTCAAAGACAATTTAAAGGTGGAACATTTGTAGCAATTTTAAATGTGCCAAAAGGAGCCGGCGGTAATGGTCATAATACTCTGTTAGTAAGAAATCCTATTTTTTGTAATGTAGGATTAACTTGATTAATTGATAAAATGAAGAAAATTAAATTTTTAGAATATCCGATTGCCTACTTCAACGAAGTTGAGTACGTTGCATATCTGCCCAAAGTAGAAGGTGAAAATGAATTATTTAGAAAGTTGAGCAATATTCTTACTTTTCCAGATTATTTTGGGGAAAATTGGAGTGCTGTATTTGATTGTCTAAGAGATTTTAGCTGGATTAGTAAAAAAGGAATCACATTGGTATATGAAGAAATTCCTGTACTTTCGGAAGAGCAATTGAGGATATATTTTGATGTTTTGTTTTCCGCAGTTAATGATTGTAGTTACCCAGCGGCAATAAGATTGAAACCACTGGGCAAACCTAGATCGCAACAGAGGCGCTGCTGTTAGGAGCGGCGCTCCATTGCGCCTAGCAGCCTCAGGTCATCAGATGCTGGCAATTCAAATATCTGCAGGTGAAAGTGCTTAATTGCAGCCAGTAGATGATCAAATATATCGGCCATCGTATCTTCGAAATAGGCCCATTGTGTTCCCTTAGTAAACATGTAGAGCTCCAGCGGAATACCGTATTCACTGGGGGCTAGCTGACGGACCAATAAAGTAAGTTCCTGATGGATATTGGGATTATGTTTGGCATAGGCGAGTACATAGGCCCTAAACAGGCCGATATTGGTCATCCTGCGACCATTGACGGGCGAGGAGCTGTTTGTATGCCAGGTTTTATTGTACTCGGCAATCTCGCGCTCTCTTTTTTCGATATAGGGAGCTAGCAGCCGGATCGTTTTCAATGCCGTGACTTCCTCCTCACTGAGGTAGCGTACCGAAGACATTTTAATGTTCAATGCCCGTTTTATCCGACGGCCACCGGTCTCCTGCATCCCACGATAGTTTTTAAATGAATCGCTCAGTAGGGTATAGGTCGGAATGGTGACAATGGTCTTATCCCAATTTTGTATCTTCACATTGTTGAGGTTAATCTGCAGCACGTCGCCGTCTACACCGTATTTAGGCATTTCTATCCAGTCTCCTACGCGGACCGAGTCATTTGCCGACACCTGAATACTGGCCACAAAGCCCAGGATTGTATCCTTAAATACGAGCATGAGGATGGCGGATGCCGCCCCTAGCGAAACCAGAAAAGACCAGGGCGAATTGCCGGTCAGCAGGGAAACGACCAGTGTACCGATCACAAATATTAAAAAGATCTGTACCACTTGCAGGTAGCTGTCGATGGGTTTGTCCTTAAACACATTTGTACCACGAAAAATATCGCGGCAGGTTTTTAACAAGCTATTGGCCAGATAGTAGATGGTGAACAATACCACGATATCCAGAAACTTGATAATAGCGGCTGTAAGCACCGGAAAACCAACGAAGATCACTGGTAGCAGCTGCCGTGTAAGCAGCACGAGCAGGGTGCGGCTCACGCGTACATGCACCTTGTTTTCCAACAGATAATCATCCCATTTGGTCGAGGTTCGCTGGGCAATCCGGTTCAATGCGGAATAAAATACTTTGCGCATGATATAATCGAGCGCATAGAGAATCACCGCAAAAGCAAAAAGTAATCCGGCGGCCGTAACAATATGTGCCTGCTGCTCGGGTAAATCCAATTTGGCAAAGAAATTAAAAATGTACTGATAAATTGAACTTGGTGATTGTTCATTGAAGTTAAGCATGTTTAAATTTTTCATATGAACGAACAAATTTACGAAGAAATATAAACACGGATTTTAGCGTGGAAAATACCCCTTTAACGCTGTTTTTATGTGTAAAGTTTGCTTATTGATTAATTTTTACGTATATTAGTAAATTAATAGATAACCCGACGGCGAAATTTCTTCTGTTTCGCGTCTTTAAAACCCCCAACGATTTGAATGAGATTAGTGTGATAGGTGGTGGGAGTTGGGCCACAGCCCTGGTTAAAATTTTGACAGAAAATAGCATTCATACCAACTGGTACTTGCGGCGTTCAGAGCAGGTGCGCTCGATAAACCGGGATGCTGTTAACCCTGACTACCTATCGTTTTTAAAACTTGACAATACAAAAATTTATGCGTCCGATCAGCTGGACGAGATCGTGGCCCGATCGAAAGTAATCCTTTTCGTCGTGCCCAGTGCGCATTTGGACAAAGTTTGCGCCGCAATCCCCAAAGAGGACCTTGCCGAAAAGTTTGTGATCACCGCTATTAAAGGAACCGTCGGCCCGGACAACCTGCTCCCCAGTGCTTATCTCGCTAGGTATTTTGAATTGAAAGATTTTCAGCAGGCAATCATTGCGGGACCATGCCATGCCGAAGAAATCGCACGGAGCAAGAAAACGTATATGACCTTGTGCGGTCCCAACGAATCCTTTATCCGTAAGATTTCCAAGGGCTTCGCTTCAAGCTATATGCAGGTAAACTATAGCCCCGACATGATGGGCGTGGAGTACGCCGCTATTTACAAAAATGTCGTCGGCATCGTCTGTGGCATGGCCGAAGGACTGCATTACGGTGACAACTTTATGGCGGTGCTTGTGGCCAATGCGATTGACGAACTGGGGCTGTTGCTGCATTCCCTTGGTGCGCCCGATGTCCGGCTGGGGAGCTCCACCTATTTGGGCGACCTATTGGTGACGGGTTACTCCGCGCATAGCCGTAACCGGACTTTCGGTAAATACCTTGGCCAGGGATATTCGGTGTTCGAAGCCCGTCAACTCATGGGCATGGTCGCTGAAGGATATTTTGCAACCCGGGGGCTGATGGCGACGGTCTCGAGCCTCGGGCTCAATTTGCCCCTCTTACAGACAACATATCGTGTGCTATACAACCATATGGCCGCAATTGATGAATTTAAACTTTTAGAAAGGAATATAAAATAATATGCTATTAGCAACAGATTTAGATGGAACTTTTTTGGGCGGAAAGATGGAAGACCGCCTCAGATTATATAGATTGATAAAAACTAGCCCGAATATGCAGCTGGTCTTTGTTACCGGAAGAGGGCTGGAGTCGGTATTGCCGCTGCTGAGCGACCCGCTTATTCCGGTGCCAGATTTCATTATTGCGGATGTGGGCGCAACGGTCGTTAACGGCCATAGCCTGGAAGCGATTGAGCCGCTGCAGAGTGAGATTGAGGAAAAATGGCCGCAGACTTATGCCATCCGGGCAGCGCTGGAGGAAATACCGCAGTTGAATTATCAACATGTGCCGCAGCAGCGCCGCAGTTCATTTTATTATGAAGCCGGTGTGGACCATAGTCTGGTGCAGCAGGTGGCTGACAGGTATGACTGTGATATTATTACTTCGGCCGATAAATACCTGGACTTGCTCCCCAGAGGGGTCAATAAGGGGACGACATTAAAGAAGCTGGTTGAATTTCTGGCCGTTGACCCAGATGATGTGATGGTAGCTGGCGATACGCTGAATGATCTGGCCTTGTTTGAGATCGGCTTTCGTGGTGTTGCTGTCGGAAAATCTGAGCCGGGGCTGCTGCAGGCCATTGATCAGTTGGATACAGCGTACAGTGCAGAGGCCGCTGGAGCGGGCGGTATACTGGAGTACATGGGTAAATACCGCCCGTTTCAGCAGCTGATCCGCGGGGAACAAAAATCGTTGCCTCAAAAAAGAAAATCCAAAAAATCAGACCAGCTGGTGATGGTGTACCATCGGCTGCCTTTTGAAAAGGAGTCGGTAAACGGTAAGACGGTAAGGGTACCGCCCAGAAGCCCGAACGGCATCATTCCTTCGCTGCTGGGCTTATTTGAAAAGGGACGCTCCGGTCTTTGGATCGGGGAGGAAGTCATCCAGCAGGACGGAAAGCCGGTTCCAAATCAGTTGGTGGACGAAAGCCGATATCCTAATCTGGTCGCTTCCACCCTATCGCTGTCTAAAGAGGATATCGATAAGTTCTATCGTGTATTCTCCAAAGAGGCGTTCTGGCCGACGATCTTTTCCTTTGTTGACCGGGCAAAATTCAACCACGAGGACTGGGAACATTACCTGATGATCAACAAGCGCTTTGCCGAGCGGATTGCCCGCGAGGCCGACGAGGAGGCGCTGGTCTGGATCCATGAGTATAATCTGTGGATGGTGCCTTCTTTTTTAAAGACCATGCGCCCGGATCTGAAAATTGGCTTTTTTCATCATACGGCTTTTCCGGCAGCAGATATTTTCAATATTATTCCCTGGCGCAAAGAGATCATCGGCAGCCTGCTGCTCTGTGATTTTATCAGTTTTCATATCCCTCGTTACGTCGAGAATTTTGTGGATGTGATCCGCAGCCATACACCATTTAAAGTGGTCAAAAAAGTTGATGTCGCCAATCAGTTCCTGACCTATAGCTGTGCACTCGGCGTCGATCAGATGACCAAGATCATAGAGGTGGATGGCCGGCAGATTAGGCTTGGCGCACAGCCGGTGGGGGTGAACAGGGACCATATCGAACAGATTTTGACGGATGATAAGGTCAAGACTGAGATCAATGCCCTCAAAGAAAACAAAGCCGGATCCGGAATAACGCGTATCATATCCATCGAGCGTCTGGATTACGTCAAAGGCCCCTTGGAAAAAATCCAGGCTTTTGGTGAATTTCTAGCCGAATACCCAGAATTTAGGGGCAAGATCGAACTGGTCAATGTCTGTACGCCGCCATCACAGGGGATGACTATCTATGACGAAATCCGGGATCAGGTGAATCAGGCCGTGGGTGAGATCAACGGTAAATATGCAACGATGAACTGGACCCCGATCCAATATTTTTACAGGGCCTTACCTTTTGAGGAAGTGGTCAAACACTATGCGCTGAGTGATATTGCCTGGATCACGCCTCTGCGGGACGGACTGAATCTAGTCGCAAAGGAATACATTGCGACCCATGGGTTATTGGAGACTCCCGGGATTCTTGTGCTCTCAGAATTTGCAGGTGCCTCGGTCGAATTGCCTTATGCCATATTGACCAATCCCTACGACCGTAAGAGCATGAAAGATGCACTGTTGAAAGCCTTGGTCATGGAACCCGGAGAGGCTCAGGTCAGGGCGCGCCGGCTGTACGAGCATATTGAGCACTACGATATCCATTACTGGGGGCGGGATTTTGTGAAAGAGCTCGAAAAATCGGGTAAAGCAATTGTTCCTGAAAAGAAGTAACGGCTAGTCTCAGGTGCTAAACGTGTTTTTTAAGCCATCTAAGAAAAAAAGAGTTAGAAATAACGTTGAAAACGAAGCTGCTAGATGTATCCTTTAGGAAATCCCTCTATTTTACAAACAATATTGTTTTAAAGAGGGTTTTTCTTGAGGGAATAATTCAATAAAAAAATAACGCGCAAAGTCTCGAAGAAAAAATAAAATATGATAAATACAGGTAATAATAATGAATTTCAAAATGCTTTCAGTGCAAGCTTCAGTTATTATTTTGACAATTTTAGAAATGAGGAGCAATTTTTTGATTCTGCCAAAAGATGGATTGATGATAAATATTTCTTGATTGTGTTTGGATGTTCAACTAAGGATCATCGTGGACAACATATCTTATTATTTTTCAGCAGCCAGTATTTTCCGGTTCAAGAACTAAGAGGATATTTTAAAGAAGGGGCTTATTTTGCATTCCGTTCAGATCTATTTACAGGATATAGTCTGCGAAATAAATTGAAAGAATTTGGGTTTCTAGAATACTCCATTCAGGAATCGATGATCTTATCGAATAACGATTATAGACTTATAAAAAATATCTTTGAACTGATAGACCTCGAGACTAAGATGCCCATGAGTGAAACGCAGTCTAAAATACTTATTTCTTATCTTGATTTGCTTTTACAACATATGCAAAGGTTTTATCAACAGTTAATGGAAGATAAGCTGAATGAGTTTAGCGCGTTACAAAAAGATTTCATGAGCGAGCTGCACACTCTTTTTGATAACAAAAGAAAATGCTTGTTTTTACTTCCTAGTTTAACATTATTGTCCAAGAAACTAAATTGTACAACACGATTTCTCAATGATGTTTCTTTAAAAACTTCTAAAAATACAGCACAGTATCATATTGACAATTTTATTGTTAAAATAGCAAAGGAATTACTTGCTGAAACTGATTTATCAGTAGCTGAAATCGCTAAAAAAATGCAATTTGATCAACCTCAGTCATTAACCAGACTGTTTAAAAAGAAAACAAGAATTAGTCCACTCGACTATCGTATATCAATTATATGACAAATTTATTTCTAGAGGAATCAGCATTAGACTAGCCAAATCAGGTCATTGGTCAAGCCAATGAATTATATTGAGCAAAAATTGCGCATTCTGTGTTGCGGCAGGATGGTTCATTCCTCGTTTTTCACTTTTGATGCCATGGAGTTGTGCCGAAAAAGGAGCACCATCTCCGAATACCACAATTCTCCCTTTCCCAAATTGCAGGTAAGCGCCGTTTGCAAACCCTTTGCCCGACAATCGGGGAATATTGTCTGGAATAGGTCTTTTTATCTGATTCGCATCATTGGGTAGGTAGATGTCATATTCTTCATTTAATAAAGAAATAATATGTGCCTTCGTTGGTATGATAAAGCCTGTTCCACCCCAGCACATGATACTGTCTATTTCCTTACCTGATCCAGTGGTTATTTCATTGGATAACAGTGTGCCTCTATCCTTTGAAAAGATCTCGGGACGTCCATTCTTAGGTAAGGCAAAACCGTTCACGATATGAATCCCAAATGCCGCACCAAGCGTTTGTACAGATCCGGCACAAGGCATGTGGTCGGTCACTAGAAATAGGCTTCCGCCATCAAATACCCATTGACTGAGTGTTTCTATCTCCTGATCGGTAAAGGCTGAATAGGTGGGTAATTTCCAGTTTTCTGGATTATATAAGGCATTTATGCTGATATAAATTTTCACTTCCTTTAATTGATCGTAAGAGATTTTTTCTTTGGCACTTCGGAGGCGATATCCATCAGCTTGCAGAAGATCTGAAAAAGGAGCGTAGGCTCCTCTCAAAGTAACCGGATTGTTGTGTGCCTCGTCAAATAGGAGTAGCGGTCCATCACCGATCCGCACCAGCGGATCGGTGATGGGATAATGAAACTTTTCATCCGCCACCTGTTGGGCACTTAACCCAAAGGTACCTATTAGCAGAAGGAATAAGCAGACAATAGATCTGTTCATATTATTTTTCTTGAATAGGATTATTGGTCCGTCTTTAGCCAGACATCATTTTCGAAACACTGCATTTGCTCCACCTTTCCATTGGCAACAGAAAATGTCAATGGGAAGGTACCATCATCATTTAGAAAGAAAAATTCCGATCGTGGGGTAAATGAAATTGTTTTGTTATCCCACGATTGCGTAAGCGTTAGGCCTGTTGAGGAGGGATCTATTTGAATCTTAAAGTTGTTATCATTTACCTTGAGGTAAGTTCCGGCAAGTTGTTTCAGTTGAGATGCGGTTAAACTCGCGATTTTAGTGGGGTCAAATGGCACGCGCTCACATAAAATCCTACCCAGTATCTTGGTTTGGCTAAAATCGCCGGAATCATCCTTTAAAAATTCTATGGCGTAGCCTTCATTTTTGGATTCAAAATGCGTATCATCTTTACGGACCAGCTGATATCTTTTTTTCTGATCCCACAGCTGTGTCGCATACAGGTTGTTATCTTGCTCCTCGAAAGCAATGAAAGCTACTTTATTGGGTAGCTGGTAGTAACCTTGAAATGATTTTAGCGGAACCAACTGTTGTTGCTGGGGGCTATCTTTAGAGGCGGACTGGGCAAATGTATCAATCGAAGCAAAAAGACAACATGCTCCCACCAGAAGACCATATGTTGCTTTGGAAAATTGGCGGATCGCTCTCGAGTACCCGCTTGGTTTGGTGTATTGTATCATAATTTCTTTTGTTGATTTGATACAAGAGTAGGTCTTTTTGATAGGCTAACCGTCCGAATGGATGCAATCGAACAAACTTCATTGCGTCGGGTTAGTTTGATTGTTTACTATTGACTTTCATATATTCTGTCGGCGTAATGCCTGTTGCTTTTTTGAAGCTGGCATAAAAGGTTGTTCTTGAATTGAAACCTGCCCTTATTGCGATTCCAAACATATCAAGTAGCTTGGCCTCTTCGGATAATAAAAGTATTTTCGCTTCCTCCGTTCGAAGCCCGTTGATAAACTGGTAAAAATTTTTTTCCAGCCCATTGTTTATGATGTACGACAGATCATGCGGATTGATTCCGATATGCTCCGCGAGGGATGATAGTATCAAAGCCGGGTCGAGATATAGCTTTTCAGCTGCTGTTTTCTGTACTAGTTTTTCTTTTAATGCGTCTACTTGTTTTGCTGTCAGCCGCTCTTCGGCTTTAACCTTTTTATGCTCCGCTTCGTTGATGAGGTTTTCTGTAGACTCAATTGTGTAAATTGACCGTTGTGTTAACGTTGCGTAGGCAAGTGCCACAGTGCCCATAAAATATAAAATTGGGGCGACAGCACTAAAAACTATATATACCATAGCCAGCAGGCGGGCAACAATCATCAATAAGAGCGCGATCAATAGATACTTCAACCAGGCCATGTTTATCTTTTCCGTATAGGAAGATAGTTGGCGAATGTTTTTCTGGTGTATTTTGAAGAGCCTATAACAGGCAATCCAATAAAAGATACATTGTGCAAAAAAGAAATATTTGATAGCAAAGATGATCCATTGCGGTAATTGAGGAGGATGGATGTGTTTATTAAAAAGTCCGGGTATTAAATAGATGATCGAGAAGAAAACGAAAGCGAGGAATGGAACAAAATGTAGTCCCCAATACCGAATTGTTGCTGTTGGTTTGACCATGTAGTGAACGGCCAGATAGAAGCAGGGGAGTGTTGCCCATCGCGGGAGTTCCAGCGTATGGATCAATCCATTGCTCTCGATATGAAAACCTTCCAGAAAAAGCTGGGTAAATAAGCATGCCATCAAATAATACCAAGTCCCAAGCCACCGGTCTGCGTGGGAACAACTGTGGTTGACACCCATAACGATTAAGGTGCCGAGCAACAGAAATGCACCCGCTGAAAAAGCATGAAAGGTATAGAGTATATTGATCATGGGCCGTAGCAAGTTATCATTGTAACGTGAATTTAAACATAATTGATCAAATGGTGCTACATCATCCATATAAGTACCCCGATCCAACCATTTACGGACAGCGGGGCGACGAGTAAGCTTTTTTTTACAAATTAGCAATGATCTTTACTGGTCTTGTCCGTGTCCATCCAAACGGATAAATCTGTTAGGGTTCCATGCGATACAATATCAAACTGCTGTCGAATGAGATTACTGATATAGGTTGCTTTTTCGTTTTTCGGTTTATGCTTCGATCGCTTAAGCGGAGATAGTGATTTTATCAATGACAGCACAGTTCTCGATTATAGCTTATTGTTTCCATTTCACTTTTCCCTTATCGTCCAACATTTCGATAGAAGGGTTACCCAGACTGTCCACCTTTAAAATAATTCTCGGTATCTCATTGTTATCTTTCATCACCAAAGAAGCGTTCCCATTCTCTGTTAGTAGGTTTATCCGGTTAATATTATGCCCCGGCTTACCGGATAGATCTTTATCATTAATCAATAGACCAGCCCTGAAATAATTGTCGTGTTTATTATCCTGTGCCAGGATACCAATGGCATCGGCATTCTGATAATCAAATGCAAGTGCATTCAGGTTAGTCTCTTCATTATCGGTAATTGCCAAACCACCTCTTTCGTCTCCATTTTTATCATAGAAAATCAGGCCCGCGGGAGCGTAAGCCCTTTTATATGTTTTCCCTTTGATAATAGGTTGCGGAATGTTATCTGTGTTTGCAATAACGACACGATTATTTCCAGATCTGTCCTTGATATCTATTCTTTCAGCACTTAAACTGTGCTTGTTGTTCAGAAAAAAGTAGACCACACAAGCCATCAGTACGATATTGGAAAGAATAAGTGCGGTTAGAAATATTTTTAGTGTTTTGGAAATTGTTTGCATAATTTAATTTCAATTGTTAATTATTACGGTCTCCTATTCCAAACTTCAATTAATAGTACGATGCGTTCTATTTCAAAGAGTTTAATAGTATCCTTTATTATTGTTTGATAATAAGCAAAAATAAAGTGTGATTTCGAAAACGCACTCTATATAGGTTGAGCGTAATGATTTTTTTATTTGGTTAGCCCTTTACGTATTCGGCTCAACTGTGTTGGGGTAATGCTCAGGTGCGAAGCAATATATTGTAGTGGAATTCTGCTGTCAATTCCCGGATGTGCCGCCAGCAATTTGAGATATCTTGTGGTTGCACTTTCGGTCAGTAAAGAAATTTCTCTTTCTTCATTAATGACGATCCATTTTTTCTCCAAATAGGCAATGTAAAGGTTTTTTAGTTCATCATTTTGATTGATAGCTGCTCTTGTTTGATAATAAGGCATACATACCACAGTAGTGTTTTCAATAGCTTGCAGTTTAAAATCGTTGGGCGTTTTTATGATTGCCGAAAATCTTGTGCTCGCAAAATCCCTCTCCAAATAAATCCATTTATTCCAGATAGCTCCTTTTTCATCAATAAAATAAGAGTTTAAGGCTCCTTTACAGACAAAGAAAATGTCATTGGCGACACGCCCTTCCCTAAGTAAAACTTCATTTTTCTTAAACTGCTGAATGTAGGCCGTTTCAGCCAATAAATCAAATGCCTTATCCGAAATGGGATATACGCTTGTAACAGCTGTTTTAAAGTCAGCAAGATATTTTTCTGTTTCTGTCATTTGCTTTAGCGGGGCTATATTCGAATAAATATAACGTATATTTTAAATAGCTAAAATTGATTTTTCTTCTTCTTTGGATATTTCGATATCAATGACCACTAGATATATATGATAGATTTTATCTTGGTATTATTGTGCCTGAATTTGTAGCGGCAATAATAGTCGTCTGTATTTATTGTCCTGTTTCGTTTTTGAAACCGAAGCGTTATCCCAGTAGCTGCGGTGAGAATAATCTCTACCGATTCCGTATCGAGATCCCTGGCCGACCTCAACGAATAAAATTTCCAGATAAGTCCAAATCTGAGAATAAGTTATAAGTGTCGAAATAAAGGAACTATTTTGGCCACTTCATAAGTGGCTCCTTTGTAGGGGCTTATTGTTTTTTTGTCAATTTTTACCATCAACTCTCATCCTTTGCAGCATTTTCTTCGGCAAGCTTTCCTTTAAGTTATAGGACACCAGCTATCCCGATCACCCTTTGACTTTCTGATCCTGGCATAAAATTTTTTACGATCTTTAAAGAACCAATACGTCGCTATTATGATAAATATATTATTAAAAACGGTTACAGATGCAATAGACATTAATCAAGCAGATAGGGACCTGATTTCAAAACTTTTTAGGGAAAAGAAATATTGAGACTAAGCACAGCAGATAGAACATTAACCTGTTTTGTAAACAAAGGAAGCCTGTCCAAATTCATTTACAGAACTTTGACAGACTTCCATTTTAGAATAATTATGGTATGTTTATTTAGCGGCTAAAACGTCCAATTTCTCAATAGATGGCGGATTAGCTAACAATTCTGGTGCATTTTCCATAAGCGCCTTTGCTATCTTACCACCAAGATGTGCTTGTCTGCCTTCTTCATCTGAAAATGTGTCATAAATGCCAAATGTAGAAGAGTCAATACGAAACGCATACCAAGTAATAGTGCCGACTTCTTCATTAGCAAGTGGCAACGCACTTGTAATAAACTCTTCAACGTTTTTTTCTTTTCCAGCTTTTGCTTCTAGTCGAACTAATAATCCTAATTTTTTCATATATGTTTATCTTTTTTAAATTACACATTTTTATAACAAATGTAGCTCATTTAAGTTTTTTAGGATTTTTTATTTGGTTCAAAAACTTATGAAAAAAGATCAACTACCGTTATAACGTAGCCTTTGGGGATATCAATAAAACCATCTTAACTTACTGTAATAGAATGTTAGAATCCCTGCATCAAAATGCCTAAAATAACGCTATTGTATGGACCCTTTTTAATTCACCCCAAGATTCTTTATCAAATTCTTCGCTATCTTACCATTGTTGTTGATTAAACGTTCTAACATAGGCTTGGTTTAGTATGTTAAAAATGTGGAAAAGATCTAACCTAAACTATCGTCAAGCAATACATATTTGTAACCTCTCAGACATTAAAACGGAGGTTTATTGAGATTATTCGATATCCTTAATTAGCATGATTAATTTTAAAAGATGTTGTATCAAAAACTTGTATCAATAAACAAAGTTTCATGAATTTATATCACATGAGTTTAATGTAACTAAATATGAAAATTGGGTATGCAACTGGAAAACCACTTGAACGAAAAGAAAGCTTCGGGCAATAGCAATCGTCGAAATGGCAAGACAAAAAAGACAGTCCGAGGTCTCAATACCGGAACTTTTGAGCTGGAGACAGGCCGGGATAGATCGGTAAGGTTCGAGCCTAAAGTAGTACCTAACAGACAATTAATTATCACTGAACAGCTTGAGGGACACGTGTTGAGCATGTATGCCCATCTCCTGCTAGTTGAACTGAATTATTAAAAAACTCTTCAAATCCGAATTGACCTACTCCGTCAAATGTGATTTCTTCAATTCCAAAAAATTCAAAGGCGCTAGCAAATTTTAGTAATTCTCTTATCTCTGGCGGAATTTGTCCTGTTGGCAATCTTTGGCTAATTCGTCAATTTGTTGATTTGTCAAACCTTCTTTTAATTCTACTTTATATTCGTCGCCATCTTCTTAAATATATTGTTCGGTCGAAATGGAAGTTAGTTTTTCCGTAGGTGTCATAAATGCAATTGTGTTTTCTTGATGTGTCGTGTTATGCTTGTAGGTAACTGGCGCGGCGACTTGTCGTAGCTGTATCGAAGATACGAAAGTGGAGCTGTTTTGCCAAGTCACTTGTTATAATTTAGTGGATGCGCCATTAAATGAGGAATCTGGCTATCGGAATTTTTATGGAGATACCGCTAGCCCCAAATTACGAAGCATGGTGGTGCATTGAAAACTTTATCGATTTACCACAGGGACGGAATAGCGCTTTAGATTTCGGGGTACATGCAGGCGAAGTCAAAGTCCGACTGGAATTTTTGCCAAGGAATAGATGGTCTATCTAAAAGCAGTGAAGCATGAAGCCACTCGGTATGATATATCAGATATTTATATGCAGTGGTAAGGCTATTTTAATCAAGAGACAGAAGAGAAACTCCAGATAATAAATATACGCGTTAAGGAATTAAAGATTTTTTGGCGTATAGCCGGGGGCCTAGTTAAATAGTTTACAGAAGAAACTATTTTGGTAAATTCATAAGTAGTTCCTTTGCAGGTACTTCTTGTATTTTTCCGTCAACTTTTACCACCAAACTCTCACCCTTTGCTGCACTTTCTTCGGCTAGTTTTCGTAAAGCCTTTTGCACTCCTAAACGAATTCGTTCAGCAAGATTAATATTTTCAATATTTACCTTATCGTTCATTATAGTATTTCGATTTTAGTGTTGACCAAATTTCGCTATTTGAAACGAATTCTCCAAATTTATCACCCTGAGCAATAATTCCGGGGATTAAATCCATGTTATCAAAAACCAACCAGCGATCACATATTGGAATATAAATGTTAAACAAATTTTCTAAACCACGATGATAACGTCTTTCTATCACATCAGATGGAATATTGTGTCCTCCGTTTTCTACTCTTTTCTTTACACGTTGTATGGCTAGTGCAGGGGAGTCGAGCCAAAAATAGAGTACAGTTACCAAAGAATTCGATATCTCGAATGTCAATGCTGCAAAAATAAAATATTGCGGGCTTTTATAAAGTTACTAGATTTTGCCAAATGGATGTTATCTGCTGTTTTTTTAATAAAAGGCACAGTAGAAATTCCATTCTTCTGTTTTCGCATTTTTAGCAAAATACATCGTTCCGCTATCAACTATATTCAAATTTGCTTTGTCGTCGGATGCAATTTGAAATACAAATTCAAAGTCGTTACCAAAATAAACACCCGGTTGACAAAAGCTTGGGTAACCTCCAAGTTTGTGTCCATATTGATTGTCAGCTGTATCATAATAACCTTCAATTACTCCCGAATTTTCAAGTTTTAATATTTCATCTTCCATTTCACTTGTTAAACCACCTCCATCCCACACAGGATAATCTTCTTCTATTTTTGAAGGTTTTAGGGGAAATGGTTTTAGTCCTGAATCAGGATTGTTTAATTCTTTAATTATTAATTTGTCTGATTTTTTATATTCTCGCAAAAGCCATTCATTTCCGTTGGCAGTTATATCCATTGGAAGTTCTTCTGCTATAAAAACAGTAATCACCATTGTATCAGCTAAAATATCAGGTCTAATTTCAATATCTTCTAAGCAAAGTTGGAACAGAGGAAACGTCCAAAACGATGAGATAATTCGTATAAAAAAGTGGCGGATAGTGTTTTCAGTCAGTTTCTATCCTTGATAGACCGGTATAGGAATCTGTCCAATCTTGTGAGCTTTATACGTATGAACATATTTGGCTAAGATTGCCTCCTTTGGTGGTTAACGAGAGGAGCTTTTATTGCTTAATTTGTTTGTCTCATTAAAGCTACCGAATAAATAAATTGGCTACGGATTCCCGAAATCGGGTAATGTACGCTCAAATTACCGTGCATGATAAAAGCATGGGCATGAAAGATTATCATCTTTACAACAAAAATGGTCTTGCTTTTTATGTTTTCAGGAAATCTTAGGGAGTGTGGCAATTGGCATTCGGTGTACTTGCCGATGACATCAAGGAAGCGTGCATTGACGCTCTTATACTTCGCTTTGATACGGATGTGCCTGAGTTGTTTTATCTTCATGGAAAACGCCAGGTAGTGGAAGTTCGGGCCAAGAAATACAGCCTTTGGCATATTTATCTCAATAATGCTTATGTAGGAAGTATTCAATATTACACCTTCACTAAGCAGTTCAATTACCACCTTGAAGACAATTGCTTATTGACCGATGATCAGGTGCAAAAATATATAGCCCTGATAAAACGTGGAGAATTAAAGTGGATAAAGGACGATATGCGATGAAAAACGATATAAAAGGAATAAAAAAACCTCGAGTCTGGGAGGATCTTAAGGCTTCCTAAATACTGCGGAATAGTGCTGCTGTAACTATGTTTCTATCGTCGAGAATAAAAGGTGCTGTATTGATGGAGGATTTTCCCCATCTGCCTCGAAGATATCAACCTTTGTTTGTAGCAACCTATCGTCTTTAATTATCAGATGCTCGGGGAAAACATGTTGTACTTTCTTTGTCAGCTTTTCAAATACCTGAAAATCAGTATCGCATACTGGGGTAAATGATTTTTTCCGATCGGGGAGGCGCATTATCCTGATCGCAAAATAGGGTAAAATAACACTAACAAATAAAGAGTATAAGATGTCTTCATTCTGCTCAAGGGGGAAGGAAAAGTGATATGAAGGGCTTCCCCCTAAGAAGGAATAGTCCCAGATTTCAGCAGACAGGTCGGTAAGGGACTCTTTTAATTGTTCCCATTGCCCGCGGTCTGACCAGGCTGATTCAATACATTGTTTCCGGTTATTGTAAGCTTCTGAAGCGGAATAAGCCATGATATCGTCGAGGGTAACACCCTCCGGATAATACTCTTTTAACTGCTCTGTTATTTGTTCCTTTCGCATCTGAATTTATTTACAATTAGTATCCCAGTTCTTCACTCCAGTCCCAGGATTAGTTCCTACCATATTGGCTCCTCTCGCAAGATTCGCTCCAAGCTGTGCATTGATTTAGACCTGCATTTCAGGAGGCCTTTTTTTTAATTTGTTAAAACTGCCGAACGAATCGACTGTTCTTCCGCGTAACCAACTCTTCTTTCGAACCCATACCGTAGCCTTAACAATGCGTCATCATCTTGAAATTAAGAGCTGTATATATTCTTTTTAACAACCTTTTGATGAAAAGGACGCGTACATATTTTAGGATATATTAAGGTTAATACGATTTATCCAAATTTGTTCTCGGTCTTGGTTGTTTTCAAAGTTCTGCAACATATATTCACGATTGTACTTTACTTTTCCATTGAAATACAATTTACCATTTACGTAAACCTTTACTTTCTTCTTCAGATTGACCATTTCAGGCGAAATATTGATTGAAAATGATTTAATAGATGAAGTTTTAATTCTGAAAATGTTGTTTTGATATTCAGCTTTTATTTTTCCTGATTTTCTTGGAAAATCAAAAGCTTTTTTATTAACCTCCTGCACAACTAAGCTATCGTTTTTGTCGTATTTCAACCATTGGTTGATTTTGAAATTTAACTCTTTGTGCCAATTTGATTTTCGGCTTAGGGTATCTAGTTTTATATCAGAAAACCAATCAATATTTCCGTATTTTTCATCATCAAATTCCCAAGATATTTCTTTCGAAAAAGGATTTCTCTTCCGGGGTTTTAGGTCGTTAAAAAGAATCTGATAAGCTGGTTCAGATTCGTCAAATTGTGGAAACCAATGCGGAAATCCATTGTAGCGATAATCTTTGTAATCGGCATTTATTCCGTTCATTAATTTTGTTAAATCATCATTTGCGTTTGGTGGATAATAATAATCCTCATCTGTTGAAAAATTGATAAATGAACGGTTTTTAATATTTTCAACGAAAGTACCACCCGTAAATATTTTTGGATAAGTGTTAAATCCGTAAAAACCTGCAAATTGTGTAGGTTGTTTCATCAGATATGAAAACGACCCCGTTCCTCCGTTAGAATGTCCCGAAATGAAAACTTTATTGTCATCAACGTTGACTGCTTTCTTGATACTTTCAAGCATTTCGGGAATCATAAAAAAGCCCTCATTTGATGTCATCCAATTGTATTGCCTGCTCCCTTTTGGAAAAACTAAAATGACATCATTTTGCTCTGCATATTTTGTGTAATATCTATTCCAACCACCTAAATTCCAATCTGCAAACTGATAATCAATCAACGCATTACTTCTTACTGCACCATGAAGAAAGAAAAGCAGGGGATACTTCTTATGAGGATTGTAATTTTTTGGTAAATGAATAAAAAACGAAGTTTTGGTTGAATCGTTTATTTTGAATGAAATAGAATAATCCTGATTCTTTTTCGCTTTGTAGGGATTAAAGTTTTTTATTTTCTCATAAAGAGATTTTTCATCCTGAAATTTATCTAGGTTAGTTGGCTCTATGCTGAAAAATTCATCTTCCTTTACTTTTAATTGGATGTAAAAACGATCTTTATTTTTAATAGCATCACTTTTCAAAATTTGCCATCTTGGGTCACCTATTAGATCTTTATATTCTTCCGAAGCATAATCTCTAATGATATAATTCCAAGCGGGATAAGTTTTCCAGTCGGTTTCCTTCTTTGCCAGCGCAGATAAATAGGTAAATGCTTTATCTTTATTATTCAATTTATAGGCTAAGATTGAAGCGTTATAGCGGCTAAATTGATCTATACTATCCGGAAAGCGCGCAAATGCATCCTCGTATAATCCTAATGCATGCAGATACGCAATTGAATCTTTTGCTTTTTTTTTGTTTTCGACCGCTTTTCGAATCAAAGTTGAATAATTTTCCTGTGCTTGGGCAAATAAACTTAACAGAACTAAAAATAAAACAATACAATATCTCATAAATCAAAATTTAATCAGGCAAATCTACAGACAAACTATTTCGGAAACTTGTAAAAATGGAACTTTACTCGAACTTGTAAAAATGGAACTTTACTCGAACTTGTAAAAATGGAACTTTACTCGTTAAGGATCCAGATGCCAAAAAGTATCTTCTTTTCCTAAAATAGTTCCTTTGCTAAAAAAGTTTCTAGGTGAATTATCAACCAGATTTTTATAGATTTTATTAAGATGAGATTGGTCGCTGAAATTAAACTCATAAGCAATTTCAGTGAAGCTACTTTCAGGGTTCTCAAAAAGTTTCTTGTTGACGGACTGCCTAAAAAGAACTATTTCGTAAAATTTTTTTATGGAAACTCCCAAATGAAATTGAAATAATCTGTTTAAATGTTGTCTGCTGATTCCAATGTAAGTTGAAAGTTCTGTGACAGATATTTTCTCGTCATTACTGAAAATATATTGAATTGCTTGTTCTAAAATTGGGCTCTCAAATTTTTTAAAACGATGTAATAAAGCGTTGTCTAAAAAATCTGAAATATGTTTTGTTTGAGTTGTAGAAAAGATTTCTTTTAGTTCTTCTGGACTGAAAAACTCGTAATCTGTTATATAATCTGCAAAATTTAAATTTTCGTAAAATTGCTGGATACCTAAAGGATGAAATACAATGACGATTCTGTAAACTGTTCCAGATTGTTTTACATTAAGTACTTTTTGCCGAATAGGGGTGAAAATCTGAAATGGGTTTGCGTTATCATCAAATTTTATTTCTCCATTTTCCAATCTCACATGATATCTATAAATTGAAATTGTATTATTAAAATGGGGGAAACATAGGAATTTATTGATCACATTATTTGGTTTAATGTCCAAATAGTAATAATCAACATACTTTTTGACTATAGGATTTTTTGGTTTGAACGTTTGAAATAATTCCTTCATTTTTAACTTTCCACCTCGCAAATCTGCAATAATTTCAAAAATAAGAAAAAAAGTTAATGCTAAATCAACATATATCTGATCGTCTAAATAATAATGGAGATTGGAAAAAAACCTAAACAGCTTTGCTGGAGATTAGCGCTTAGCAAAGGGCTACTTTAGTCTAATATAATTCACTATCAAACGCTAAGAAAAGTGATTAAAAGTAATTTATACATAATCGATATTATTTACTAGGTTATTGTGCTAATTTATTACATACTAAATAACTCATAAAATTTGATAAAGAATAGTCTGTCTGTAATTTTTCAGCTCATGTGATTGACTATCCATATAATTTACTTGTTTTTTTACTAAATATGTTAGCAATAATCAATTTATTGTTATATATTTGTCTGATAATCAATTAATAAAAATTATGGCTAGATCAAAAAAACATTTGGGTAGGTATGTAGATCCACGTACCGATTTCGGTTGGAAATTTTACTTTGGTAGGGAGGACAACAAAATCTTACTGATTGAGTTTCTCAATAGTCTGTTTCAGGGAGAGAAGATAATTTCGGATCTAAGATATAAGCCTGTAGAACATGATGGTGATTATGAGGGAATGCGTCGTGTTGTATTTGATTTACATTGTATCGGCAGCGATGGTGAGGTTTTCATCATTGAGATGCAGCAGCTCTTTCAAGAATTTTTTAAGGACCGTGCAGTGTACTATACCTCACGTCTCATCAATAAACAATTAGCGCGAGGTAAGAAGGGTAGTGATTATTACCTACCGGAGGTTTACTTTATTGGTATTTTGGAGTTTCACATGGATAGAAATGGTAGTACCGGTATATCTCGTGTCACAGAGCGGCCTTATTTCTATGATGTTGCGCTGTGTGACAAATTGACCAAAGAAATATTCTATGATAAATTGGGATATAAAATGATTTCGCTTCCATTATTTAATAAACAGCCAGAAGAACTAAAGACAGTTATGGATCAGTGGTTGTACTTACTTAAACACTTGAGTACCATGGATAGATTGCCAACATTTTTGGATAAAAGAATATTTGGTCTTATCTTTGAGATAGGAGAGATAGGTAAACTAACGGAGGAGGAGCTAATGTCATACGAAGCAAGTTTAAAACATAAGCGTGATGCTGAGAGCGTATTTAATTCGGCCAAGAAATCCGGAGAATCTTTAGGTCACGCTAAAGGCCTAGCAGAAGGTAAAGCTAAAGGTCTAGCAGAAGGTAAACCCAACGGTCTAGCAGAAGGTAAAGCCAAAGGACTAGCAGAAGGAGGGCGTAAAAAAGCTCTTGAGA